>NZ_BNEA01000001.1:1268143-1588787 GCF_016860525.1 Streptomyces rubradiris | reverse complement strand
GTTCCGTCCTGGCGGCGGTGCACCACGCCGAGGTGGTCGCGCACCGGGTCGGCGAGCCCTTCGGTTCCCTGGTGCTCGCCGTCGCCGTCACGATCATCGAGGTCGCTCTGATCGTCACCCTCATGGCCGACGGTGGCGACAAGAGTTCCACACTGGCCAGGGACACCGTCTTCGCCGCCGTGATGATCGCCTGCAACGGCATCGTCGGGCTCAGCCTCCTCGTCGCCTCCCTGCGGCACGGCACGGCGCTCTTCAACCCCGAGGGCACCGGCGCCGCGCTGGCGACCGTGGCGACGCTGGCCACGCTCAGCCTGGTGCTGCCGACCTTCACCACCAGCAAGCCCGGACCCGAGTTCTCCACCGTCCAGCTGACCTTCGCCGCGCTGTCCTCACTGATCCTCTACGGACTGTTCGTGACCACCCAGACCGTGCGGCACCGTGACTACTTCCTGCCCGTCACCCGGCAGGGCAAGGCGATCAGCGGCGAGGACCACGCGTCACCCCCCTCGGCGCGCACGGCCTGGATCAGCCTGGGCCTGCTCGGGCTCGCCCTGGTGGGCGTGGTCGGCCTGGCCAAGGGGGTGTCGCCCACGATCGAGTCGGGGGTGGCGGCGGCCGGCCTGCCGCACGCGGTGGTCGGTGTGATCATCGCCCTGCTCGTCCTGCTGCCCGAGACGATCGCCGCACTGCGCGCCGCCCGCCGGGACCGGGTGCAGACCAGCCTCAACCTCGCGCTCGGCTCAGCGATGGCCAGCATCGGCCTGACCATCCCCGCCGTGGCCCTCGCCTCCGTCTGGCTGTCCGGGCCGCTCGTCCTCGGCCTGGGCCCGACCCACATGCTGATGCTCGCGCTGACCGTGGTGGTCAGCTCCCTGACCGTGGTACCCGGCCGGGCCACACCGCTCCAGGGTGGCGTCCATCTGGTGCTGTTCGCGGCCTACCTGGAACTGGCGGTCAACCCCTAGCCGACGGCCCGCGCGCGGGCACGTCCGGTCAGCCCGTGACCGGCTTCGGCTGCACCGCCGCCACGGGCACCGGACGCGTCTCCGGCAGCAGCGTGAAGCACACCAGGCTGATCAGCGCGATCCCCGTCAGATACGCGCCCACGCCCCACGGCACCCGCCCGCCACGCTCGGCGAGCGCCGTGGCCACGATCGGGGTGAGGGCGCCGCCGAGGACCCCGCCCAGGTTGTAGCCCACGGCGGCGCCCGTGCAGCGCACCCGCGGCTCGTACAGCTCCGGCAGATAGGCGGCGACCACCGCGAACGCGGTGACGAAGGTGAGCAGGGCGCCCAGGATGCTCAGGAACATCAGCAGCGGTTCTCCGGTCGCCAGCAGCGCGACCATCGGGAACATCCACAGGGCGCACGCCACGCAGCCCGCCACACACATCGTCCGGCGCCCGAACCGGTCGGCGAACAGCGCCACGACCGGCACGAGCGCGCCCTGCACCAGCACCGCACCCATGACACACGTCAGCATGACCGTACGGCTCACGCCGAGCCGTTCCGTCGCATACGCCAGCGACCAGGTCGTCACCGCGTAGAACACCGCGTAGCCCACGGCGAGCGCCCCGGCCGTGAGCAGCACCAGCCGCCCGTGATGGCGTACGACCTCGAAGAACGGCACGCGCGCGTGGTCGTCGATCTCCAGGAAGCTGGGGCTTTCCGCCAGGGACGAGCGCAGCCACAGACCGGCCAGTGCCAGCGCTCCGGCCGCCCAGAACGGCACGCGCCAGCCCCAGCGCGCGAACTCCGCGTCGGACAGCGCCGTCGACAGCGCGAGCACCACCCCGTTGGCCAGCCCGAAACCGAGCGCCGGGCCCATCTGCGGAAAGCTCGACCACAGGGCGCGCCGTCCGGCGGGGGCGTGCTCGGCGGTCAGCAGCACCGCGCCGCCCCACTCCCCGCCGAGCCCGAGGCCCTGGAGGAAGCGCAGGAGGAGCAGCAGGAGGGGCGCGGCGATGCCGATCGTGTCATAGGACGGCACACAGCCGACCGCGACCGTGGCGGCGCCGGTGAGCAGCAGTGAGACGACGAGCACCGGCCGCCGGCCGCGCCGGTCCCCGAGGTGCCCGAACAGCACCGAGCCCAGCGGTCTGGCGATGAACCCCACCCCGAACGTCCCGAACGCCGCCAGCGTGCCCGCCACGGGCGAGAACGTCGGGAAGAACAGCGGTCCGAGCACCAGGGCCGCCGCGGTGCCGTAGACGAAGAAGTCGTAGAACTCGATCGCCGTCCCGGCGAGCGAAGCGGCGGCGAGCCGCGGCATGGACGGCCTGTTCACGGTCTGTACATCGTGCATATGGGGTCAACTACCCGTCGTGATCGGGAGTTACGGGGGCGTGCGGAGGTGATCACGAGACCGGTGGTGCGCGCCGTGGAGACGGGCATACAGGGCCGGCTGTCCGCCCGGGACGGCGTGATAGACCGGTTCATGACGAGCGGCGGACGCGGACGCGCCGCCCACCGACGGACCGGAGGAACCGTGCCCCGCACCCTGGCCAACGCACCGATCATGATCCTCAACGGACCCAACCTGAACCTGCTCGGCCAGCGCCAGCCCGAGATCTACGGCAAGGACACACTGGCCGACGTGGAGGCGCTGTGCGCCAAGGCGGCGGCCGCCCACGGCGGCACGGTGGACCTGCGGCAGTCCAACCACGAGGGGCAGCTCGTCGACTGGATCCACGAGGCGCGGCTCGGGCACTGCGGGATCGTCATCAACCCCGGCGCGTACTCGCACACGTCGGTCGCCATCCTGGACGCGCTCAACACCTGCGACGGCATGCCCGTGCTGGAGGTGCACATCTCCAACATCCACCAGCGCGAGCCGTTCCGGCACCACTCGTACGTCTCCCAGCGCGCCGACGGCGTGATCGCCGGCTGCGGGGTGCAGGGCTACGTGTTCGGCGTGGAGCGGGTCGCGGCGCTGCTCGGAGCGGCGCGGGCGGACGCGTAACCCCCCGCGCGGGACTACAGCCGGCCCGCCTCCACGATCCGGCGCAGGAAGCGCCGGGTGCGCTCGTGCCGCGGCTCGCCGAAGACCTGCCCGGCGCTGCCGCGCTCCAGCACGACCCCGCCGTCCAGGAAGCACACCTGGTCGGCGACGTCCCGCGCGAACCCCATCTCGTGCGTCGCCAGCACCATGGTCATCCCCTCCTCCTTCAGACCCCGGACCACCTCCAGCACCTCGCCCACCAGTTCCGGGTCGAGCGCGGCCGTGATCTCGTCCAGCAGCAACAGCCGGGGCCGCACCGCGAGGGCCCGTACGATCGCCACACGCTGCTGCTGGCCGCCGCTGAGCCGGTCGGGGTAGGCATCCGCCTTCCCGTTCAGGCCGAGCCGCTCCAGCAGCTCCCTGGCCCGTTCCTCGGCCTCCGCGCGGGCCACCCCGTGCACCCGGCGCGGCGCGAGCGTGATGTTGTCGAGCACGCTCATGTGCGGAAACAGGTTGTACGCCTGGAAGACGACGCCGATCCGGCGCCGTACCGCGTCCTGGTCCACCCGCGGGTCGGTGATCTCCTCGCCGTCCAGCCAGATCGCGCCGTCGTCGATCTCCTCCAGGAGGTTGGCGCAGCGCAGCAACGTGGACTTGCCCGAACCGGAGGCGCCGATCAGCGCGGTCACCGTGTGCGGGGCGACCTCCAGGTGCACGTCCCGCAGGACGACCGAACCGCCGAAGGTCTTGCGGACCGACTCCATGCGCAGGACGGGCCCGTGGCCCCCGGGCGCGTTCTCCAGCGTGCTCACAGCGATCCTCCCCGGGTGCTCACAGGGAGCCTCCCTGCGCCCGCTGACGGTCCATCCGGGCCGTCACCCAGTCGGTGAACCGGGTCATCGGAATGGTCAGCGCCACGAAGACCAGCCCCGCGACGATGTACGGCGTGTAGTTCAGACTGCGGCCCACGATGATGTCGGCCGCGCGCACGGCGTCCACCGCACCGCCGATGGAGACCAGACCGGTGTCCTTCTGCAGCGACACCAGGTCGTTGAGCAGCGGCGGCACCTGACGGCGCACCGCCTGCGGCAGCACGACGTGACGCAGGGCCTGCCGGCTGGTCAGGCCCAGCGAGCGGGCCGCCGCGCGCTGCGAGGGGTGGACGGACTCGATGCCGGCCCGGAACACCTCCGCCACATAGGCCGAGTAGGTCAGCGTCAGCGCCGTGCCGCCGAGCAGCACCGGATCGACCGTCACCCCTTGCAGCCGCAGCGCCGGTACGCCCAGGACGACGATCATCAGGTTGATGATCAGCGGCAGGCCGCGGAAGAAGTCGGTGTACGCCGCCGCCAGCACTCGCAGCGGGAAGAAAACCGGGCCGCGCAGGGTCCGCGCGATCGCGATCAGCATGCCGAGGACCAGGACGGCGGCCCCGCAGACCAGCAGCAGCCGGAGGTTCAGCCACAGCCCTTCGAGGACCTTCGGGAGCGCCTCGCGCGCGTAGTGCGCGCTGAAGAAGGTCTCCTTGGTGCGCGGCCAGCCGGGGGCGTTGACGACGACCAGGTAGAGCAGTGCCGCGGTGACGAGGGTCGACACGGCCGCGATCGCCGTGGCGCGACGGGCACGCGCGCGGCGGTGGCGTTCGCGGGCCAGCCGCCGTTCGGAGGGCACGTAGCCGTCGCCGTCCGGGCCGCCAACGGTCATGCCACCGGTGTCGTCCGCCCCTTCCGGGACCGGCTCGCCCTTGACGACCGTCACTTGAGCACCGGGGCGTCGACGGCGTCCGAGAGCCACTGCTTCTCGATGCCGGCCAGCGTGCCGTCCTCGCGCAGGGCGTCGACGGCGGCGGTCACGCACGGGGTCAGCGCGCTGCCCTTGTCCAGCACGAGCCCGAACTGCTCGGGCGCACTGCCCTGGTTCTCGAACTGGCCGACGATCTTCGCGTCCGTGACCTCGGCCGCGGTGATGTAGAACGCGGTGGGCAGATCGGTGACGACGGCGTCGACCTGACCGTTCTTCAGCGCGGACTTGGCCTGGTCGTTCTTGCCGAACACGGCCGCCTGCCGGGCCGGCTTCACCAGGTTGGTGACGTAGTCGAGGCTCGTGGTGCCCACCTGGGCACCCAGCTTGAGCTCGCGCAGGTCCGCGATGCTCGTCGCCTTGGCCGCCTTGCTGTCCTTGAGCGCGATGACGGCCTGGCGCACGTCGTAGTAGCCGGAGGAGAAGTCGACGGCCTTTTTGCGCTCGTCGCTGATCGAAACTTGGTTGATGTCGAAGTCGAAGCTCTTCACCCCCGGCGCGAACGCCTTGTTGAACGGCACGCTCTGCCAGACGACGGCGCTCTTGTCATAGCCGAGCCGCTTCGCCACGGCATAGGCGACCGCCGACTCGAAGCCCTGGCCGTTGGCGGGCTCGTCGTCCTTGAACCACGGCTCGTACGCCGGTTCGTCTGTCGCGATCGTCAGCTTCCCGGACGTCTTCGTGGCGAGCTTGCCCTTGGCGCAGCTGTTCGCCGCCGGCCCGGACGAGGTGGCGGACGCCTTCTCCTCGGGTTGCGGCGCACAGCCGACAGCGGTGGCGAGCAGGGCTACGGTGGCGGCGGCGACCGCGCGGCGCAGGGTGCGAGGGGCAGGATGCATGGCGGGAGAGTGGCAGCGAACGCGGCATCTGTCCAGGTCACAGCGGTAGTTGTCCGCATAGTGGGAACGGGTGTTGCGGCTGTGTGAACGTGGCCGGGCGTGTCCCACGGGCCCGCGGGAATGCCTGGGCCGCCGGCCGAGGGCGGTGGGTTGGAGACCGGCGGCCCTACCGCTTCAGGAACCGGTGTCCTGTGCGGGCTGCTACCAGTTGACAGCGGAGCGCCGTTCTCCGCGAGTGCGCACGGGGGCTCCGTCCGGGCGAAGGAATCACACGGGGCGCGTGCCGAGGCGGTGTGCGCCCGGAGCATGTACGGTGCGCGGTGCGCGCCTGGCGCGCGTGCGACGTGCCCGCGCGGGGCGCGCGGACGACCGGATACGCCCGAGCGCGACTGTCTTCAGCACCGGGAGCCTGGCAAGGGGGGCGGGCGGGCCCGCGGACCCATCCGGGCGGACCGGCCGTGAAGGGCCCGTTCCCCGCTCACCACCCGCGCGCGTGCCACTCCGGCAGATGCGGCCGCTCCGTGCCCAGCGTCGTGTCGTTGCCGTGCCCCGGGTAGACCCATGTCTCGTCCGGCAGCACGTCGAAGATCTTCGTCTCCACGTCGTGGATCAGGCTGGCGAACGCCTTCGGGTCCTTGTGAGTGTTGCCGACACCGCCGGGGAAGAGGCAGTCGCCGGTGAAGACGTGCGGGTGGCCGTGCGGGTCGTCGTAGACCAGCGCGATCGAACCGGGCGTGTGACCGACCAGATGGCGCGCGGTCAGCTCCACCCGGCCCACCCTGATCACGTCGCCGTCGTCGACGAGGACGTCCGTGGGCACGGGGATGCCGGCGGCGTCCTCGCGGCCGGCGTACGTACGCGCGCCCGTGGCCGCGACCACCTCGGCGAGCGCCTGCCAGTGATCACCGTGCCGGTGCGTGGTGACGACGGACGCGATGCCGTCGTCACCGATCATGCCGAGGAGCGTTTGCGCCTCGTTGGCGGCGTCGATCAGGAGCTGCTCGTCGGTGGCCCGGCAGCGCAGCAGGTAGGCGTTGTTGTCCATCGGGCCGACCGCGATCTTGGTGATCATCAGGTCTTTCAGCTCGTGCACATCCGCCGGTCCGCCGACCTTGACCTCTCCGGAGTACGTCATGTCCGCAGCCTATAGCGGGACGGGTCCCGCGCACGGCCGCTCGGCCAGGTCCGGGGACGGCCCAGGTCCGCGGACGGTCTCCTAGAGCGGAGGCAGCTTCGGCAGCTCCCCGCCGGTCACCTCCAGCGCCGCTCCGTCGCGGCGCCCGGCGAGCCAGCCCAGCAGGTCCGCCGGCCGGCCGGTGACCGTGATCGCGGGCGTGTCGGCCCCGCGCCCGGTGGTCCACGCGCGCGTGCCGTCCGTGAGGCGGACCGCCGGGACATCGGAGTGCCCGGAGAACCGTTCCGCGAGGAAGCCGGTCTCCCGCTCCACGAACTCGGCCGGCAGGTCCTCCAGCTCGTACCCGATCCCGAGGTCCACGTGGTGCAACTCCACCTCCACCCACCGGCGGAACGGGACCCGCGACGCGGAGTCGGTGACCCCGTTGCGCAGCTCCACCGTGCGCGTCCAGTCCGCGGGCACCTCCCCGGCCGCCTGGAAGCGGGCCGCGCTGTCCCGGACGTCGGCGGCCTGAACCTCCACGGGACGCGGCGCGCCCTCCTCGATGTCGGCGTCCCGCGCCTCGGCGCTCGGGTACATGGGCCGGCCCTTGAGGACGTTCACGAGCGCGTCCGCGTTCCGGGCGAGGTGGGCGAGGACGTGCCCGCGGCTCCAGCCCGGGAGCCGTGACGGTCCGGCGAGCGCGGCGTTGTCCAGTGCGGCAACCGCGGTGAGCAGCCGGTCGGTCGCCTCGCGTACACAGGCCAGGTCATGAGCGTGATCCATCATGGCGCCGACCCTAGCCCGGCCACTCCTTCGGGTGAAGGTGACGAACCCCGCCCGCAAATCGAATGCACGTGCTATATCGTCGGTGGCGGCATCGGGCATGCTGGATGGCCGGGGATTGTTATGCAACCGGGCAATCCGCCCGACGTTGTCAGTGGCTCCCCCTAGTCTGAAGAAGCACGGGGGCCCCGCCCCTGTCACTTCTCCAAAGAAAGGTGCGGACCGGCGTGGCCGACCGTCTCATCGTCCGTGGCGCGCGCGAGCACAATCTGAAGAATGTCTCGCTCGACCTGCCTCGTGACTCGCTCATCGTCTTCACGGGCCTGTCCGGGTCGGGCAAGTCCTCCCTGGCCTTCGACACGATCTTCGCGGAGGGCCAGCGCCGTTACGTGGAGTCGCTCTCCTCGTACGCACGGCAGTTCCTCGGCCAGATGGACAAGCCCGACGTCGACTTCATCGAGGGTCTTTCCCCCGCGGTCTCCATCGACCAGAAGTCGACCTCGCGCAACCCCCGCTCCACAGTCGGCACGATCACCGAGGTCTACGACTATCTGCGTCTGCTCTTCGCACGCATCGGCAAGCCGCACTGCCCCGAGTGCGGCCGCCCGATCTCGCGCCAGTCGCCGCAGGCCATCGTGGACAAGGTCCTGGAGCTGCCCGAGGGGAGCCGCTTCCAGGTGCTCTCCCCGCTGGTGCGCGAGCGCAAGGGCGAGTTCGTCGACCTCTTCGCCGACCTCCAGGCCAAGGGCTACTCCCGCGCGCGCGTGGACGGCCAGACCGTCCAGCTGTCCGACCCGCCGGCCCTGAAGAAGCAGGAGAAGCACACCATCGAGGTGGTCGTGGACCGCCTCACGGTGAAGGACTCCGCCAAGCGGCGCCTGACCGACTCCGTGGAGACGGCCCTCGGCCTGTCCGGCGGCATGGTCGTGCTCGACTTCGTGGATCTCCCCGAGGACGACCCCGAGCGCGAGCGCATGTTCTCGGAGCACCTCTACTGCCCGTACGACGACCTGTCCTTCGAGGAGCTGGAGCCCCGCTCCTTCTCCTTCAACTCGCCCTTCGGCGCCTGCCCCGAGTGCACCGGCATCGGCACGCGCATGGAGGTCGACCCGGAGCTGATCGTCCCGGACGAGGACAAGTCCCTGGACGAGGGCGCCATCCACCCCTGGTCGCACGGACACACCAAGGACTACTTCGGCCGCCTGATCGGCGCCCTCGCGGACGCCCTCGGCTTCCGCACGGACATCCCCTTCGCGGGCCTGCCGCAGCGCGCCAAGAAGGCCCTGCTCTACGGCCACAAGACCCAGATCGAGGTGCGCTACCGCAACCGGTACGGCCGCGAGCGGGTCTACACCACCCCCTTCGAGGGCGCGGTGCCCTTCGTCAAGCGCCGGCACAGCGAGGCCGAGAGCGACGCCAGCCGCGAGCGCTTCGAGGGCTACATGCGCGAGGTGCCCTGCCCCTCCTGCGAGGGCACGCGCCTGAAGCCCATCGTCCTCGCGGTCACGATCATGGGGAAGTCGATCGCCGAGGTCTCCGCGATGTCGATCAGCGACTGCGCGGACTTCCTGGGCGAGCTGAAGCTGAGCGCCCGCGACAAGAAGATCGCCGAGCGGGTCCTGAAGGAGGTCAACGAGCGGCTGCGCTTCCTGGTCGACGTCGGCCTGGACTACCTCTCGCTCAACCGCGCGGCCGGCACCCTCTCCGGCGGCGAGGCCCAGCGCATCCGCCTGGCCACCCAGATCGGCTCCGGCCTCGTCGGCGTCCTGTACGTCCTGGACGAGCCGTCCATCGGCCTGCACCAGCGGGACAACCACCGGCTGATCGAGACCCTGGTCCGGCTGCGCGACATGGGCAACACGCTCATCGTCGTGGAGCACGACGAGGACACGATCAAGGTCGCCGACTGGATCGTGGACATCGGCCCCGGCGCCGGTGAGCACGGCGGCAAGGTGGTGCACAGCGGCTCCGTGAAGGAACTGCTCGACAACACCGAGTCGCAGACCGGCGCGTACCTCTCGGGCCGCAAGTCGATCCCGCTCCCGGACGTGCGCCGGCCGCTCGACCCGTCCCGGCAGCTCACCGTGCACGGCGCCCGCGAGAACAACCTCCGGGACATCGACGTGTCCTTCCCGCTGGGCGTGTTCACGGCCGTCACCGGTGTCTCCGGCTCCGGCAAGTCGACCCTGGTCAACGACATCCTGTACACCCACCTGGCCCGCGAGCTGAACGGCGCCCGGACCGTCCCCGGACGGCACACCCGCGTCGACGGCGACGACCTGGTGGACAAGGTGGTGCACGTCGACCAGTCGCCGATCGGCCGGACCCCGCGGTCCAACCCGGCGACGTACACCGGTGTCTTCGACCACATCCGCAAGCTGTTCGCCGAGACCACCGAGGCGAAGGTCCGGGGCTATCTGCCCGGCCGCTTCTCCTTCAACGTCAAGGGCGGCCGCTGCGAGAACTGCGCGGGCGACGGCACGATCAAGATCGAGATGAACTTCCTCCCGGACGTCTACGTCCCGTGCGAGGTCTGCCACGGCGCCCGGTACAACCGGGAGACCCTGGAGGTCCACTACAAGGGCAAGTCCATCGCCGAGGTCCTGAACATGCCGATCGAGGAGGCCATGCACTTCTTCGAGGCGGTCCCGGCGATCTCCCGCCACCTGAAGACGCTGAACGACGTCGGTCTCGGCTACGTCCGCCTCGGCCAGTCCGCCACCACCCTCTCCGGTGGCGAGGCGCAGCGCGTCAAGCTCGCCAGCGAACTGCAGAAGCGGTCCACCGGACGCACGGTCTACGTCCTGGACGAGCCGACCACCGGTCTGCACTTCGAGGACATCAGCAAGCTGCTCACGGTTCTCGGCGGACTGGTCGACAAGGGCAACACGGTCATCGTCATCGAGCACAACCTCGACGTGATCAAGACCGCCGACTGGATCGTGGACATGGGTCCCGAGGGTGGCGCCGGAGGCGGCCTGGTCGTCGCCGAGGGCACGCCGGAGGAGGTCGCCGGGGTCCCGGCCAGCCACACGGGCAAGTTCCTGCGGGAGATCCTCGGCGCCGACCGCGTCAGCGACGCCCAGCAGGTCAAGTCACAGAACGGCGGCAGGACCCGGAAGACGGCCGCAGCCAAGGCACCGGCGAAGAAGACGGTGACGGCCAAGGCCGGCAGCACCGCCGCCAAGACCAAGGCCAACAGCACCGCGACCAAGAAGGCCGCCACCGCGACCAAGAAGGCCGCCACCGCCACCAAGAAGGCGACGTCCGCGAAGAAGACCACGCGGACCCGCAGTTCCTGAGACGACGGGCCCGGAGGACGGCTCGGTGCAGCCGGTCTGACGTCCCATCAAAAAATCGGCGCCCCGCGGGAACTCCCCGCGGGGCGCCGTTCGTTCCACCACCAGCAGGCCCGGTCCGGCGGCCCGGCAGGTCCCCGCACCACCACCGGCCCGGTCGTACCTTGTCAACAGCACAGGGAAGAACAGCCGCTCACAGTGCGGCCGGATCACCCAGCTCCCCCGCGTACGGGGGCTCGGCCCCCGCCCGCGAGCAGGTGATCGCCGCCGCCCGGGCCGCGAAGCGCAACAGCCGCGTCCAGCCCTCCGTCCCGAGGGCGGCCAGCGCTTCGGCGGACAGCGCGTCACGGGCTGCCAGTCCGTGCAGCAAAGCCGCGTTCACCGTGTCGCCGGCCCCGATGGTGTCCACGACATCGACCTTCTCACCCGGCACGGAATGCTCCCCGCCGTCCCGGGTGAACACGGTCAGACCGTCGCCGCCCCGCGTGATCACGACGGCCGCCGGTCCCGCGGCCAGCCAGGCGCGCGGCGTGCCGCCGAGCCACGCCGCGTCCTCCGAGGACAGCTTCAGCAGCGTCACCGAGGGCAGCCAGCTCAGAAAACGCTCGCGGTAGGCGTCCGCGTCCGGGATCAGTCCCGCCCGGACATTGGGGTCGAGCGCGGTGAACAGCCCCTGCCCGGCAGCGGTCCGCAGCAGCTCCTCGTAGGCGCTCGCCCCTGGCTCCAGGACGAGCGAGCAGGTACCGAAGGAAACCGCGCGCGTCCCGGCGGGGAGCGCGGCGGGGGCCGTGAACAGACGGTCGGCGGTGCCGTCGACATAGAAGGAGTACGCGGCCGAGCCGCCGGCGTCGAGCGTGGCCACGGCGAGGGTCGTCGGCTCCGGCCCCCGCTGTACGAGGGACACGTCGACGCCGGTCCGCCGCAGCCCGTCGAGCAGGGCCTCACCGAAGGGATCGGACGACAACCGCGAGCAGAAGGCGGTGGGGGAGCCGAGCCTGCCGAGGGCCACGGCGGTGTTGTACGGGCCGCCGCCCGGCGCCGGCTTCAGGTCCGCGAGGGCACCCGGGCCCTGCGGTACCAGGTCGATCAGTGCCTCACCGGCGACGACGATCACGAGGCGGTTCCCTTCTCGGACAGCGCGGACGGTGCGGTGCGCCCGGCGGCTTCGGCGCGGCCCGGCACCGGGGCGGCCGCAGGACACGCGGTGGACGGACCTTCACCGCGCGGGCCGTTGCTCACCGATCCGACCACCCGGCCCTCGGTCGTCTTCCGGCCGGGACGCTATCCCATGACCCGGCCCGGCGTAAACGCTCACGTGAGCGACCACACCCGCCGCCCCCCGCCCGAGGAGCGGCCCCTCTGTCCCGGTATCGTGCGCTCCGCACACCCCTCGACCAGTGGAGTCCAGATGTCCGCCCGCTCCTCCGCGAGCCGTCGTACCGTCCTTCGAGGGGCCGCCGCGGCCCCGGTCGCCGGGCTCGCCCTGGCCGCGTGCTCCTCCCCGGACGAAGGCGGCTCGTCCTCGTCCGCCGCCACCGAGTCCGTCGACCTCGGCAAGGAGAGCGAGGTCGCCAAGGGCGGGGCGAAGCTCTACCGGGATCACAACGTGGTGGTCAGCCGTGACCAGGACGGCGGCCTCAAGGCGTACAGCACGATCTGCACGCACGCGGGGTGCCCCATCAACAAGCTGGAGGGGACGACGCTGGTCTGTCCCTGTCACGGCAGCCGGTTCGACGCCATCACCGGCAAGGTGGTCGCGGCGCCGGCCACCGAGCCGCTGATCGAGCTGGCGGTGAAGGCCACCGACGGCCGGATCGTCGCCGGTCCGGCGAACTGACCGCACAGCCGCCGGGCCGGGCAGCATGTCTCACGGCCGGGCGGCGCGAGGGCGGGAGCCGGTCACTCCCAGTCCCAGGCGATCCCCAGGATGCCGGGCCGCAGCCGTGGCTCGACCAGATGAGCGCTGTGATGCGGACCGGTCACGGGCAGCTCCTGCCGGCCGGTGCGCGGGGCCGCCACCGAGTGCTGGGCGAAGCGGTGGCAGCGCACCGGCAGCGCCGCCGCGTCGAAGCGCACCTGGAGCGCGTACTGGCCGCCGGGAAAGCCGCACCGGTGCCGGTACTCACCAGACGCCCCGGCCGTGCCGTCCTCGACGGCGTACCGGAAGAGAAAGGTGCCGCCCGAGCGCAGCCGCGTGCCGAAGAGCAGCTCGGCCACCAGGACGCCAGTGTCCCGGTCCCAGCGCAGGCGTCCGGTGCGGCAGTTCTCCAGGGCGTGCACGGTGACGCGGCGGGGGTCGCAGCCGGGGTCTCCGTGATGGACGGCGACGAAGCGGTCGACGCCGTCGTGGTGGGCGCGCACGATGTGGTGGGCCTCACGGCTCGCCAGCTCCCGCCGGGCGCCGATCCGGACGCATTCGTGGTGGCTCAGGGTGCGTAATCCGCCGTCCAGTGACCAGCCGAGGCCGGCCGTGAGCCGGTCGAGAACGTCCGACGCCTCGACCAGGGAGCGGTAGGAGCGGCCCGCCGGGTGGTCGGCGGGCGGGTGCCCGTCGGACTCGGCGAGCAGCCGGATCAGCGACTCGTCGGGCAGCCGGAGGATCTCCTCCAGCGCCCGTACGGCCCGCAGCGACTCCGGGCGCTGCGGGCGGCGCGCGCCCTGCTGCCAGTAACTCAGGCTGGTGACGCCCACCTTGACCCCGTGGCGCGACAGATGGTGCTGCACCCGCTGGAGCGGCAGTCCGCGTGCGGCGATCGCGGCGCGCAGCGCCACGTGGAAGGGGCCGCCCCGCAGGGCCGTGGCCAGTTCCGCGGCGGGGACGTCCGCGTGCTCTGTGGCATGCCGCATGCCGAGGGGCCTTTCTGTGAGTGTCACTACGGCCGGTCACACCGCCTGCACCGGTGTGCGGGACCGCCTCCGTGGGCGCGGCGCACGCCCGGGGCCGGGCAGGCCGAGCCCGCACACCTGGGTGCGCGGCGCCGATTCCCCCGCATTGAAGCGTGTTGACCAGGACCCGACAACACCTCGACCCGGTCGTTCCGGCACGACTGGCCGGACCTCGCCGTCGCGCGGACGGCGCAGCCGAGCGGAACGTGTCGCGGTGGACGCTCGTACCGGGCCCGACCGGAGAGCGACGGGCGGGCAGCGGCCGGCGCGTCCCCGGCACCCGGCATGGCCGGATCCCGGCCGTCGGACATGCCGGGACCCCGCGGCCGCACGGCACCCCCGGCCCACCGCGCACCCCCGGGCCCCGGCGCACCCTCGATCGCCCACGGCACACCGTCGGACCGGGCGGGCCGCCGTGTGGGAGCGAGGTTATCCACAGGCCCCGCGACAGGCCCGACGCGGTGTCGGTGCTCGCCAGTAGGGTGTGAGACATGGCCGATCCCTCCAGCTACCGCCCCAGGCCGGGTGACGTCCCGGACTCCCCGGGGGTGTACAGGTTCCGCGACGAGCACCGCCGGGTGATCTACGTCGGAAAGGCGAAGAGCCTGCGCCAGCGCCTGGCGAACTACTTCCAGGACCTGGCGAACCTGCACCCGCGCACCCGGACGATGGTGACCACCGCCGCGTCCGTGGAGTGGACCGTGGTGTCCACGGAGGTCGAGGCGCTGCAGCTGGAGTACTCCTGGATCAAGGAGTACGACCCCCGGTTCAACGTCAAGTACCGCGACGACAAGAGCTACCCGTACCTCGCGGTGACGATGAACGAGCAGTTCCCCCGCGTCCAGGTGATGCGCGGTCACAAGAAGAAGGGCGTGCGGTATTTCGGGCCGTACGCGCACGCGTGGGCCATCCGGGACACCGTCGACCTGCTGCTGCGGGTGTTCCCGGTGCGCACCTGCTCGGCCGGCGTCTTCAAGAACGCCGCCCGCACCGGCCGCCCCTGCCTGCTCGGTTACATCGACAAGTGCTCCGCGCCCTGCGTCGGCCGGGTCACCCCCGAGGACCACCGGGAGCTGGCCGAGGAGTTCTGCGACTTCATGGCCGGCCGGACCGGCGCTTACCTCCGCCGTCTGGAGAAGCAGATGATGGAGGCGGCCGAGGAGATGGAGTACGAGCGGGCGGCCCGTCTGCGCGACGACATCGGGGCGCTGAAGAAGGCCATGGAGAAGAACGCGGTCGTCCTCGCCGACGCGACCGACGCCGACCTCATCGCCGTCGCCGAGGACGAGCTGGAGGCGGCCGTGCAGATCTTCCACGTACGCGGCGGCCGGGTCCGCGGTCAGCGCGGCTGGGTCACCGACAAGGTCGAGGACGTCACCACCGGCGCCCTGGTCGAGCACGCCCTGCAGCAGCTCTACGGCGAAGAGAGCGGGGACGCCGTCCCCAAGGAGGTGCTGGTCCCGGCCCTGCCCGAGCCGGTCGAGCCGGTCCAGGAGTGGCTGACCGGCCGCCGCGGGGCGAACGTGTCGCTGCGCATCCCGCAGCGCGGCGACAAGAAGGCGCTCATGGAGACCGTGCAGCGCAACGCCCAGCAGTCCCTCGCGCTGCACAAGACCAAGCGCGCCTCCGACCTGACCACCCGCTCGCGCGCGCTGGAGGAGATCGCCGAGGCCCTCGGCCTGGACAGCGCCCCGCTGCGGATCGAGTGCTACGACATCTCCCATCTCCAGGGCGACGACGTGGTGGCCTCCATGGTCGTCTTCGAGGACGGGCTCCAGCGCAAGGGCGAGTACCGCCGCTTCCAGATCAAGGGCTTCGCCGGCCAGGACGACGTGCGCTCCATGCACGAGGTGATCAGCCGCCGCTTCCGGCGTTACCTCGCCGAGAAGGAGCGGACGGGGGAGTGGGCCGACGGCACCGGCACCGACCCCCTCGGCGACGGCGGCACCGGCACCGAGGGCGCGGCCACCGACGGCACGCTCGCCGGTCCGGAGGTGATCACGGACTCCCTCAAGGACGACGACGGCCGGCCCAGGAAGTTCGCCTACCCGCCCCAGCTCGTGGTCGTCGACGGCGGTCAGCCGCAGGTCGCCGCGGCCCAGCGCGCCCTGGACGAACTGGGCATCGACGACATCGCCGTCTGCGGTCTCGCCAAGCGCCTGGAGGAGGTCTGGGTGCCCGGCGAGGACGACCCGGTGGTCCTGCCCCGCACCAGCGAGGGGCTCTACCTGCTCCAGCGGGTGCGCGACGAGGCCCACCGCTTCGCGATCACCTACCAGCGCACCAAGCGCGCCAAGCGCTTCCGCGCCGGCCCGCTGGACGACGTCCCCGGCCTCGGGGAGACCCGCAAACAGGCCCTCATCAAGCATTTCGGCTCGGTGAAGAAGCTGCGGTCCGCCACAATCGAGCAGATCCAGGAAGTGCCCGGGATAGGCCGGAAGACGGCGGAGACCATCGCCGTGGCCCTCGCCCAGGCGGCCCCGGCAGCACCCGCCGTGAACACGGCGACCGGAGAGATCATTGAGGACGAGGAACCCGACACGACGGGGGGTTCCTCGGGGGAGCCCGTGACCGCGGGCGTCCCGGACGAACGACGGGGGCAGGAGACATGACGGAGCACGACGCACAGCCCAGGGCACAGCGGGATCGGACGCACGGCGCCACGGGCGGCGAGACCGTCCGGCAGGACACCGGCCAGGGCCCGGCCCGGCCCGACGCCGGCCGGGAGACGGGCCAGGACAACGGAGCACAGGTGAGTACGGGCAGCGAGACAGCCGGGGTCCCCGAGGCGGCCATCCCCGAGCTGGTGATCATTTCCGGTATGTCCGGAGCCGGCCGGTCCACGGCCGCCAAGTGTCTGGAGGACCTCGGCTGGTTCGTCGTGGACAACCTGCCGCCCGCCCTCATCCCCACCATGGTGGAGCTGGGCGCCCGCTCGCAGGGCAACGTGGCGCGGATCGCGGTCGTCGTGGACGTGCGCGGCCGGCGCTTCTTCGACAACCTGCGCGAGTCCCTCGCCGACCTGGACGCCCGGGGCGTCACCCGGCGGATCGTCTTCCTGGAGTCCTCCGACGAGGCCCTGGTCCGCCGCTTCGAATCGGTGCGCCGGCCGCACCCGCTCCAGGGCGACGGACGCATCGTGGACGGCATCGACGCCGAGCGCGAGCTGCTGCGCGAGCTGCGCGGCGACGCCGACCTGGTGATCGACACCTCCAGCCTCAACGTGCACGAGCTGCGCGCCAAGATGGACGCCCAGTTCGCCGGCGAGGAAGAGCCCGAGCTGCGGGCCACGGTGATGTCGTTCGGCTTCAAGTACGGCCTCCCGGTCGACGCCGACCTGGTCGCGGACATGCGGTTCCTGCCCAACCCGCACTGGGTCCCGGAGCTGCGCCCCTACACCGGCCTCAACGAGGAGGTCGCGGCCTACGTCTTCAACCAGCCCGGTGCGAAGGAGTTCCTGGACCGGTACGCCGAACTCCTGCGGCTCATCGCCGCCGGCTACCGGCGCGAGGGCAAGCGGTATGTGACCATCGCCATCGGCTGTACCGGCGGCAAGCACCGCTCGGTCGCGATGTCGGAGAAGCTCGCCGCGCGCCTGGCGGCCGAGGGCGTGGAGACGGTGGTCGTGCACCGGGACATGGGACGGGAATGACGCAACGTACACCGCGGCTGGGCAGGCTGCGCCGGATGGTGCCCGAGGCGCGCGCCGGCCGCCCGGCCGAGGCCCGCGGCGGCCGGCCCCGCCGGCGCGGCGCCCAGCCCAAAGTGGTCGCGCTCGGCGGCGGCATGGGCCTGTCCGCGTCGCTCGCCGCGCTGCGCCGGATCACCGGCGATCTCACTGCTGTCGTCACCGTCGCCGACGACGGCGGCTCCAGCGGCCGGCTCAGGGACGAGCTGGGTGTGCTGCCGCCCGGCGATCTGCGCAAGGCGCTGGCCGCGCTGTGCGGGGACGACGAGTGGGGCCAGACCTGGGCCCGGGTCATCCAGCACCGCTTCCAGTCCCAGGGCGAACTGCACGAGCACGCGGTCGGCAACCTGCTGATCGTCGCGCTGTGGGAGCAGCTCGGCGACCATGTGCAGGCCCTGGACCTGGTCGGCAAGCTGCTCGGGGCGCACGGCCGGGTGCTGCCCATGTCCGCCGTGCCGCTGGAGTTGCAGGCCCTGGTCAAGGGGCACGACCCGGAGCGCCCGGACGACGTGGACACGGTGCGCGGGCAGGCGACGGTCGCCCTGACCCCCGGCGAGGTGCAGTCGGTGCACCTGGTGCCCAACGACCCGCCCGCGGTCCCCGAGGCCGTGGCGGCGGTCCTGGACGCGGACTGGGTGGTGCTGGGCCCCGGCTCCTGGTTCTCCTCGGTCATCCCGCACCTGCTGGTGCCCGAGTTGCTGGACGCGCTCACCGAGACCAAGGCGCGCCGTGTGCTCTCCCTGAACCTGGCGCCGCAGCCGGGAGAAACCGAGGGCTTCTCCCCGCAGCGTCATTTGGAGGTTTTGGGGCGACACGCCCCTAAACTCGCCCTGGACGTGGTGCTGGCCGACGAGGCCGCCGTGCCCGACCGCGCATCGCTCACAGAGGCCGCCAAGCGGCTGGGAGCAGCGGTCGAGCTGGCGCCGGTGGCCCGGACGGACGGATCGCCCCGGCACGACCCGGAGCTGTTGGCCGCCGCGTACGACCGTATTTTTCGGATGCATGGAAGGATCGGCCCATGGCGATGACGGCAGCGGTGAAGGACGAGATCTCCCGGCTCCCCGTCACCCGGACCTGCTGCAGGAAGGCGGAGGTCTCCGCCATCCTGCGGTTCGCCGGCGGCCTCCACCTGGTGAGCGGGCGCATCGTGATCGAGGCCGAACTGGACACCGCGATGGCGGCGCGCCGGCTCAAGCGGGACATCCTGGAGATCTTCGGGCACAGCTCCGAGCTGATCGTGATGGCCCCCGGCGGGCTGCGCCGCGGCTCGCGCTACGTCGTCCGGGTCGTCGCGGGCGGTGACCAGCTGGCCCGGCAGACCGGCCTGGTCGACGGACGGGGCCGGCCGATCCGCGGGCTGCCCCCGCAGGTGGTCTCCGGGGCCACCTGTGACGCCGAGGCGGCCTGGCGCGGGGCCTTCCTGGCGCATGGCTCGCTGACCGAACCCGGTCGTTCCTCCTCCCTGGAGGTGACCTGTCCGGGCCCGGAGGCGGCGCTCGCCCTGGTCGGTGCGGCCCGCAGGCTGTCCATCGCCGCGAAGGCCCGCGAGGTGCGCGGGGTGGACCGGGTGGTCGTCCGCGACGGCGACGCGATCGGCGCCCTGCTGACCCGGCTGGGCGCGCACGAGTCGGTGCTGGCCTGGGAGGAGCGCCGGATGCGCCGCGAGGTGCGGGCCACGGCCAATCGCCTCGCCAACTTCGACGACGCCAACCTGCGCCGCTCGGCCCGGGCCGCCGTGGCCGCCGGCGCCCGTGTCCAGCGGGCCCTGGAGATCCTCGGCGACGAGGTTCCCGAGCACCTCGCCGCCGCCGGCCGGCTGCGCATGGAGCACAAGCAGGCGTCCCTGGAGGAGCTGGGAGCGCTCGCCGACCCGCCGCTGACCAAGGACGCGGTCGCGGGCCGTATCCGCCGGCTGCTGGCGATGGCCGACAAGCGGGCGGCCGACCTGGGCATCCCGGGCACGGAGGCCAACCTCACCGAGGAACTCGCCGAGAACCTGGCCGGCTGAAACCGGACGGATCGTCAACTCGCCGGTGTCGCCGCCCCCCCTTTCGGGTGACCGGCACCGGCGTCCGCGTGTCCATGAGGCGCTCTTGACTCGATCATCGAGTGCCATGAGCCTGGCAGCCTTGTTCGCCGCTGGTGCGGACCACCTGTAGGGGGGTTCATGAGACACGGAGCGAGATCGATCCTCGCTGTCGGCGCGCTGATGATCGGCGGAGCGAGCCTCGCACCCACAGCCCAGGCGCGGAGCGGAGACCCGGCTCCCGCGCCGGAAGAGGTCAGGGTTTTCCACGCGGAGGTCACGGAGCAACAGGTACCCCTGCTGCTCAAGGCCGGTCAGGACGGTCACGAACTCGGTGAGCGGACGGCCGCGGGAGGCAGGACCCGGGTCGAGGTCTACCTCACCGGCAAGCAGGCCGCGCGACTGCGCGAGCAGGGCGTCGCCCTCACCGAGCACACCCTCTCGGCCAAGGCCGAGGCCCGGGTCGAGGACGCGGCCCAGGGCGTGTTCCGCCCGTACAGCGGAAGCGGCGGGCTGAAGGAGGAGATCCTCCGCACCGCCGCGGCCCACCCCGGCCTCACCAAGGTCGAGTCCATCGGCAAGACCGTCAAGGGCCAGGACATCCTCGCGCTCAAACTGACCAGGAACGCGAGGACGTCCGAGGACGGCTCCAAACCGGCCGTGCTCTACATGTCCAACCAGCACGCGCGCGAGTGGATCACGCCGGAGATGACCCGCCGGCTGATGCACCACTACCTGGACCGCTACGAGACCGACCGGCGCATCAAGAAGATCGTCGACTCCACCGAGCTGTGGTTCGTCCTCTCGGCCAACCCGGACGGCTACGACTACACCTTCAAGGGCCCCGGCACCCGCCTGTGGCGCAAGAACCTGCGCGACGTCGACGGCGACGGCGTCATCGGCAGCGGCGACGGCGTCGACCTCAACCGCAACTTCCCCTACAAGTGGGGTTACGACAACGAGGGTTCGTCCCCCAACCCCACCAGCCAGACCTACCGCGGCGCGAGCCCCGGGTCCGAGCCGGAGACCAAGGCCCTGGACGCCCTGGAGAAGCGGATCGGCTTCCGTTACGGCATCAACTACCACTCCGCCGCCGAACTCCTGCTCTACGGCGTGGGCTGGCAGGTGGCCACGCCGACCCCCGACGACGTCCTGTACCGGGCACTGGCCGGCACGCCGGACAACTCGGCCGTCCCCGGCTACCGTCCGCAGGTCTCCTCCGAGCTGTACACCACCAACGGCGAGGCGGACGGCCACGCGTCGAACGTCAACGGGATGGCCATGTTCACCCCGGAGATGTCGACCTGTCAGACCGTGTCGGACAGCGACCCGGACGACGCCTGGGACCGCCGGGACTGCCGGTCGGGCTTCACCTTCCCCGACGACGAGAAGCTGATCCAGCGGGAGTTCGCCAAGAACATCCCGTTCGCGCTCTCCGTCGCGGAGACCGCGGCGCACCCCGACCGGCCGGCCTCCGCCGTCGGCCTGGACGCCGCCGACTTCACCCCGGCCGCGTTCAGCACGTCGTACTCCCGGGGCGCGGACCAGGAGGTCGCGGTCGTCGCCCGCAAGGCGGTCCGGGACAAGGAGCTCAAGTACCGCGTCAACGGCGGCCGCATCCTCGACCAGGCGCTCAGGCCCTGGAAGGGCGGCGAGACCTACGGCGGCGAGGACAACCTCTACTTCGACGAGTACCGCGCCAGGGTGCGGGACGGCGAGCCGGGCGACCGGGTGGAGGTGTGGTTCACCGGCGAGACCAGGAGCGGCGAGAAGGTCTCCAGCCCGCACTTCACCTACACCGTCGCGCGGCGGCCGGCCGCCGACACCCTCGTGGTCGCCGAGGAGGGCACCGCCGCCGAACAGGCACGGGCCTACACGGACGCGCTCCGGGCCGCCGGGCACCGGGCCCTGGTGTGGGACGTGGCGACCCAGGGCGCCCCGGACGCGCTCGGCGTGCTGAAGCACTTCCGGACGGTCGTGCACTACTCCGGCGCGAGCGGCCCCGGCACCGCCACCCAGATGCGGCTGCGCGCCTACCTCAACGAGGGCGGCAGGCTGATCGAGGCCGGCGAGCGGGCCGGCGGCAGCGTCGACCTCGGCGACGGCACCCTGTCGGACGACTTCAGCCAGTACTACCTGGGTGCCTACAGCCGCATGCCGGCCAAGGGAGCCACCGGCTTCACCGGCTCCGGCACGCTCGCCGGCTTCTCCGGCGCCCTCGGCGACGCGCCCGGCAACCCGCTCGATACGGCGGGTACCTACGGCGTCACCTCCGAGGAACTGCCGGTCGCCGGGTTCCCGCAGTTCAAGAGCGCGGGCGCGGGGACGTTCACGGGGACCGCCAACCCGTACGGGCCGTACGCGGGCGCCTTCATGGCCGCCGCCGCACACACCGACGACGCCTACAAGCGCCTCACCAGCACCATCGACCTCACCGGCGTCACCGCCGCCGACAAGCCGGCCCTGAGCGCCCGGCTGCTGTGGGACACCGAACCCGGCTACGACCACGTGGTGGTCGAGGCGCACACCGTGGGCGCCGACGACTGGACCACGCTGCCGGAGGCATCGGGGGCCACGCGGACGGCCGTGCCGGACGAGTGCGGTTCCTTGGTCGGCGAGCATCCGTGGCTCAGGCACTACCTGACGCCGGCCGACAACGCCTGCGCCGCGACCGGGACCACCGGTTCCTGGAACAGCCTCGACGGAACCTCCGCCGGCTGGCAGCAGGTGGGCTTCGACCTGAGCGCGTACGCCGGGAAGTCCGTCGAGGTGTCGATCGGGTACGTCACCGACACCGGCACCGGCGGGTACGGCGTCCTGGCCGACGAGACCTCGCTGGTCGTCGGTGGTGCGGCACGCCGGACGGAGGGATTCGAGTCGTCCCTGGGCGCCTGGCGGGCGGCCGGACCGCCCGCGGGCAGCGCCCCGGTCCGGAAGGACTGGACCCGTACCGAAGCCCTGTTCCGGACCTACGCGGCGGTCACCACGGACGACACCGTGCTGCTCGGGTTCGGCCTGGAACAGGTGGTCTCGGCGGCCGACCGGACGGCCCTGCTGAGGAAGGCGTTCGCCGCTCTCGACAGGTGAGCGCGGACCCCTCTCAACGGTGCGCGGACGGCCGGTTCATCAAGTGAGCCGACCCGCTCACGAACGAGTGAAAATGGGGCCGGAGGTGCCCGGCATTCCGTAACAAATACGGGTGAATCCACTGTCGATCCGGGGCGGTCCGTACCTCTACTGGCGGGTACGGACCGCCTGCCCGTGTATGGGTCATCTCGATGTCACCCAGGGGGCCTCAGAGAGGTAGGGTCGGGGGTGGTCGGGGACATCCCAAACAGAGCTCGCCGGCACCGCATAGCCGGCGTACCAACGAGGAGATCGGTTCGTGACGATCCGCGTAGGCATCAACGGCTTCGGCCGCATCGGTCGTAACTACTTCCGCGCCCTGCTGGAGCAGGGGGCGGACATCGAGGTTGTGGCTGTCAACGACCTGGGTGACACCGCGACCACCGCCCACCTGCTCAAGTACGACACGATCCTGGGCCGCCTCAAGCAGGAGGTCACCCACACCGCCGACACGATCACCGTCGACGGCCACACCATCAAGGTGCTCTCCGAGCGCAACCCGGCCGACATCCCGTGGGGCGAGCTGGGCGTCGACATCGTCATCGAGTCCACCGGCATCTTCACCAAGAAGGAAGACGCCGCCAAGCACATCGCCGGCGGTGCCAAGAAGGTCCTCATCTCGGCTCCGGCCAAGGACGAGGACATCACCATCGTCATGGGCGTCAACCAGGACAAGTACGACCCGGCGAGCCACCACGTCATCTCCAACGCCTCCTGCACCACCAACTGTGTGGCGCCGATGGCCAAGGTCCTCGACGAGAACTTCGGCATCGTCAAGGGCCTGATGACGACGGTGCACGCGTACACCAACGACCAGCGCATCCTGGACTTCCCGCACAAGGACCTGCGCCGCGCCCGGGCCGCCGCCGAGAACATCATCCCGACCACCACCGGTGCCGCCAAGGCCACCGCCCTGGTCCTGCCGCACCTCAAGGGCAAGCTGGACGGCATGGCCATGCGCGTCCCGGTCCCGACCGGTTCGGTCACCGACCTGGTCGTGGAGCTGAGCCGCGAGGTCACCAAGGAAGAGGTCAACGCCGCCTTCCAGAAGGCCGCCGAGGGCGAGCTGAAGGGCCTCCTCGACTACACCGAGGACCCGATCGTCTCCTCCGACATCGTCAACGCCCCGGCGTCCTGCACCTTCGACTCCTCCCTGACCATGGTCCAGGAGGGCAAGAACGTGAAGGTCATCGGTTGGTACGACAACGAGTGGGGCTACTCCAACCGCCTCGTCGACCTCACGGTCTTCGTCGGCAACCAGCTCTGATCGTAAACAGCAGGACCACGAAGTGAGAGCAGGGCTCGGGCAGCGCACCGTCGCGCTGACCGGGCCCTGTCCCACGTAGCGACCACGCCCTTTTACGATCAGGTGCACACGAGCCCTCCTCAGGAGTCCACCCCATGAAGACGATCGACGAACTTCTCGCCGACGGCGTGAGCGGCAAGCGGGTCTTCGTCCGCGCCGACCTCAACGTGCCGCTCGCCGACGGCACGATCACCGACGACGGCCGCATCCGCGCCGTCCTGCCCACCGTCAAGGCCCTCGCGGACGCGGGCGCCAAGGTGGTCGTCGCCTCGCACCTGGGCCGCCCCAAGGGTGCCCCGGACCCCGCCTTCTCGCTGCTGCCCGCGGCCGAGCGCCTCGGTGAACTGCTCGGCGCCCCCGTCGCCTTCGCCGAGGACACCGTCGGCCCCGCCGCCCACGGCGCCGTCGACGGCCTCCAGCCGGGCCAGGTCGCGGTCATCGAGAACCTGCGCTTCAACCCCGGCGAGACCTCCAAGGACGACACCGAGCGAGGGGAGTTCGCCGACCGGCTCGCCGCCCTCGCGGACGTCTACGTGGGCGACGGCTTCGGCGCCGTCCACCGCAAGCACGCCTCCGTCTTCGACCTCCCGGCCCGGCTGCCGCACTACGCCGGCTACCTGATCGCCACCGAGGTCGGCGTGCTGAAGCAGCTCACCGACGACGTCAAGCGGCCCTACGCGGTGGTGCTCGGCGGCGCCAAGGTGTCCGACAAGCTGGGCGTCATCGACCACCTGCTGGAGAAGGCCGACCGCATCCTCATCGGCGGCGGCATGGCCTACACCTTCCTCAAGGCCCAGGGCCACGAGGTCGGCATCTCCCTGCTCCAGGAGGACCAGATCCCGGCGGTCAAGGAGTACATGAAGCGCGCCGAGGAGCGCGGGGTGGAGTTCGTCCTCCCCGTCGACGTCCTCGTATCGCCCGACTTCCCGGACCTGAAGACCAAGGCCCCGGCCAACCCGACCACGGTCGCCGCGACCGCCATCCCGGCCAACCAGGAGGGCCTGGACATCGGCCCGCAGACCCGTACGCTGTACGCTTCGAAGCTCGCCGACGCCGCGACCGTGTTCTGGAACGGTCCCATGGGCGTCTTCGAACACCCCGACTACGCCGAGGGCACCAAGGCGGTCGCCCAGGCCCTCGTCGACTCCGACGGCTTCACCGTCGTCGGCGGCGGTGACTCCGCCGCGGCCGTGCGCACGCTCGGCTTCGACGAGAAGGCATTCGGCCACATCTCGACCGGTGGCGGCGCCTCCCTCGAATACCTCGAGGGCAAGACGCTCCCCGGCCTCGCCGCACTGGAGGACTGACCTCGATGAGCACGCGCACGCCGCTGATGGCGGGCAACTGGAAGATGAACCTCAACCACCTCGAGGCCATCGCGCACGTCCAGAAGCTCGCCTTCGCCCTGGCCGACAAGGACTACGAGGCCGTAGAGGTCGCCGTCCTGCCGCCCTTCACCGACCTGCGCTCCGTGCAGACCCTGGTCGACGGCGACAAGCTCAAGATCAAGTACGGTGCCCAGGACATCTCCCAGCACGACTCCGGCGCCTACACCGGCGAGATCTCCGGGCCGATGCTGGCCAAGCTGAAGTGCACCTACGTGGCGATCGGCCACTCCGAGCGCCGCCAGTACCACAACGAGACCGACGAAGTGGTCAACGCCAAGGTCAAGGCCGCCTACAAGCACGGCCTCACCCCGATCCTGTGCGTCGGCGAGGAACTGGACGTCCGCGAGGCGGGCAACCACGTCACCCACACCCTCGCCCAGGTCGAGGGCGGTCTGAGGGACCTCCCGCCCGAGCAGGCCGAGACCGTCGTGATCGCCTACGAGCCGGTGTGGGCCATCGGCACCGGCAAGGTCTGCGGCGCCGAGGACGCCCAGGAGGTCTGCGCCGCCATCCGCGCCAAGATCGCCGAGCTGTACTCCCAGGACGTGGCCGACAAGGTCCGCATCCAGTACGGCGGCTCCGTGAAGTCGGGCAACTGCGCCGAGATCATGGCCCAGCCCGACATCGACGGCGCCCTGGTCGGCGGTGCCTCGCTGGACGCCGACGAGTTCGTCAAGATCGTGCGCTTCCGCGATCAGTGACGCCCCCGCCGTGAGTAGGCGGTAGCGGCGATACGTCGTACTCTTGCGGGGGCACAGCCGAGCGCTGTGCCCCCGTCGTCCATCCGAATCCGAGGAAGTTGGTCCAGCCGTGGTTTTGGGGTTCTCGATCGCCCTGATCGTCTTCAGCCTGCTGCTGATGCTGCTGGTGCTGATGCACAAGGGGAAGGGCGGCGGCCTGTCCGACATGTTCGGCGGCGGCATGCAGTCCTCCGTCGGCGGTTCCTCGGTCGCCGAGCGCAACCTCGACCGGATCACCATCGTGATCGGCCTGCTGTGGTTCGCGTGCATCATCGTCCTCGGCCTCGTGATGAAGTCGAACAGCTGACGCGCGACCGGCGTGAACCGGCCGTACTTCCGGACCGCGCCGCCGATTTCCCACGCGAAGCCCCATGTTGGGTACGCGCCTGAGAGCGCGGCCTATCATGGGGCTTGCGTCTTGGTGTGGGGGCCGGTAACTCCAATCACTGGACGCGCGTTGGGCCTTACGTAGACTGAGGCGCTCGCGGCGAAGCGAAACGCCGACTCGCTTCGCGGCACCATCACGCAGGGAGTTACGACCGTGGCAAGTGGCAACGCGATCCGAGGAAGCCGGGTCGGGGCGGGGCCGATGGGCGAGGCCGAGCGCGGCGAGTCCGCGCCGCGTCTGCGCATCTCCTTCTGGTGCTCCAACGGGCACGAGACGCAGCCCAGCTTCGCCAGCGACGCGCAGGTTCCCGAGACCTGGGACTGCCCCCGCTGCGGCTTCCCGGCCGGCCAGGACCGGGACAACCCGCCGGCACCGCCGCGCACCGAGCCCTACAAGACGCACCTCGCGTACGTGCGCGAGCGGCGCAGCGACGCGGACGGCGAGGCGATCCTCGCCGAGGCGCTCGCCAAACTGCGGGGCGAGATCTAGCACTTCACACCGGCCGGGTGCCCAAGGGCACCCGGCCGGAGCCGTCTGACGCCCACTCGGCCGACCGCCCCTCGCCTTCTCGCTCACCGCCCTGCAGACGCTCTTCGGCAACGCCGCCACGGCCCTGCTGCCCTCCTTGGTCGAGCGCGGGGCACTGGGCGGCGCCAACGCCCGGCTGATGACCGGTCAGCAGCTCGCGGGCGGGCTGCCGGCGGGCCCCGTTCGTGCCCCTGCTGCTGTCGGCCGGCGCCTTCACGCCGTTCGCGACGGACGCCGGCACCTGTCTGGTGGCCGCCGCGCTCGTGGCGTCCCTGCGGATACGCCCGCCGGAGCGGGAGCCGCGCGCGGCCGGCAGCACCCATGCGCTCGGAGGTCGGCGCGGGCCTGCGCGCCCTGGGCCAAGACCGGGTGCTGCGCGCGGTGTGTCTGGCGACCTTGCTGTGCGACATCGGCATGGGTGCCCTGATCGCCACGCCGGCACTCCACGTCACCCGCTGGCTGGAGGCGGGCGACACCGGGTATGTCGCCGCCATGACGGCGTACTCGGCCGGCAGCCTGGCCGGCGGTTTCGTCGCCCAGCGGATCGCCCGCCGTACGGGGCGGGTGCGGGCCCTGCTGTCCGGCTGCGCGATCCAGACGGGCTCGCTGCTCCTCATCGGCTCCTCTGGGGACTCAACGGACCCGCCCTGCTCGCGGCCGTCCTGTTCGCGTCGGCCGCCACCGCGCTGATACCGGCACGCCGACCGGACGTATCCGTCGTCGCGCCGGCGAACGGCGGCGCGACCGCTCACCAGGAACGCTGATCAATTAGGTTGGAGCCGGCAGCGGGACAGGCAGCAGGAAAGAAGGCTGAAGACGGACATGAACGCAGACGGCCGTACCAGGCTCCACCAGACGCCCGAGTGGACCGCCCTCGCCAAGCACCGGGAGGAGCTGGCGGACACCCGGCTGAGGGAACTGTTCGCCGCCGACCCCGGGCGCGGCACCGGGTACACGCTCAAGGTCGGCGACCTGTACATCGACTACTCCAAGCACCTGGTCACCGACGACACCCTGCGGCTGCTGCGCGAGCTGGCCGCGGCGACGGACGTCTTCGGACTGCGGGACGCCATGTTCCGCGGCGAGCGGATCAACGTCACGGAGGACCGGGCGGTGCTGCACACCGCGCTGCGCGCCCCGCGGGACGCCGTGATCGAGGTCGACGGCGAGAACGTCGTGCCCAAGGTGCACGCGGTGCTGGACAAGATGGCCGGCTTCGCCGACCGGGTCCGCTCCGGCGCGTGGACCGGGTACACCGGCAAGCGCATCCGCAATGTGATCAACGTCGGTATCGGCGGTTCCGACCTCGGCCCCGCGATGGCCTACGAGGTGCTGCGCAGCTTCACCGACCGCGACCTCACGGTCCGCTTCGTCTCCAACGTGGACGGCGCCGACCTGCACGAGGCCACCCGGGACCTGGATCCGGCGGAGACGCTGTTCATCATCGCCTCCAAGACCTTCACCACGATCGAGACCATCACCAACGCCACCTCCGCGCGCCAGTGGCTGCTGGCCGCGCTGGGCGACGAGGCCGCGGTGGCGAAGCACTTCGTGGCGCTGTCGACGAACGCCGGGAAGGTCGCGGAGTTCGGCATCGACACGGACAACATGTTCGAGTTCTGGGACTGGGTCGGCGGCCGGTACTCCTACGACTCCGCGATCGGCCTGTCCCTGATGATCGCGATCGGCCCGGACCGGTTCCGGGAGATGCTCGACGGCTTCCGTCTGATGGACGAGCACTTCCGCACCGCGCCCGCCGAGGCCAACGCGCCGCTGCTGCTGGGCCTGCTGGGCATCTGGTACGGCAACTTCCACGACGCCCAGTCGCACGCGGTGCTGCCGTACTCGCACTACCTGTCGAAGTTCACCGCCTACCTCCAGCAGCTGGACATGGAGTCCAACGGCAAGTACGTCGCCCGCGACGGCAAGCGGGTCGACTGGCAGACCGGGCCGGTGGTGTGGGGCACGCCCGGCACCAACGGGCAGCACGCCTACTACCAGTTGATCCACCAGGGCACCAAGCTGATCCCGGCGGACTTCATCGGCTTCGCCGAGCCGGTCGCCGAGCTGAGCGAGGAACTCAAGGCCCAGCACGACCTGTTGATGGCCAACTTCTTCGCCCAGACCCAGGCGCTGGCGTTCGGCAAGACCGCCGAGGAGGTCCGCGCGGAGGGCGTGCCCGAGGAACTGGTCCCGCACAAGACCTTCCAGGGCGACCGGCCCACCACGACGATCCTCGCCCGCGCGCTGACCCCGTCCGTGCTGGGCCAGCTGATCGCGCTGTACGAGCACAAGGTGTTCGTCCAGGGCGCGGTGTGGAACATCGACTCCTTCGACCAGTGGGGCGTGGAGCTCGGCAAGGTCCTCGCCAAGAAGGTCGAACCCGCGCTCACCGAGGGCGCCGACGTACCCGGTCTGGACGCGTCCACGAAGGCGCTGGTCGCCAAGTACCGGGAGCTGCGCGGCCGGAGCTGAACCGGGGCAACGCCGGGACGGCGGGGACCGAGGCCCCCGCCGTCCCGGCGTTCACACCCGTGCCCGAGGGCGCTGCCCGCGGCTCACGGCGACGCCGGCGGATACAGCGACCGCGGCAGCTGCGAGGCCGCGGCGGAGTCCAGCAGCCACAGGGTGCGCCGGGTGCCGTACGCGCCCGCCGCCGGGGCCTGGATCTCACCGGCGCCCGACAGGGCGATGGCCGCGGCCTCCGCCTTGTCCTCGCCGGCCGCGAGGAGCCAGACCTCGCGGGCCGCGCGGATCGCCGGGAGCGTGAGGGTGATCCGGGTGGGCGGGGGCTTGGGCGCGCCGTGCACGCCGACCACCGTGCGCTCGGTCTCCCGTACGGCCGGCAGCTCCGGGAAGAGCGAGGCCACATGGGTGTCCGGGCCGACGCCCAGCATGAGCACGTCGAAGGCGGGCACCGGGCCGTGGTTCTCCGGTCCGGCAGCCTTGGCCAGCTCCGCCGCGTACGCCTCGGCGGCCGCCTCGACGTCCGAGCCGTACGGGCCGTCGGAGGCGGGCATGGCGTGCACGCGCTCCGGGTCCAGCGGGACGGAGTCCAGCAGTGCCGCGCGGGCCTGCGTGACATTGCGCTCGGGGTCGCCCTCGGGGAGGTAGCGCTCGTCGCCCCACCACAGGTCCAGCCGACCCCAGTCGACGGCGTCCCGGGCGGGCGCCGCCGCCAGCGCGGCGAGCAGCCCGTTGCCGTTGCGGCCGCCGGTGAGGACCACGGACGCGGTGCCCCGGGAGGCCTGCGCGTCCACGATCTTCGTGATCAGGCGGGCCGCGGCGGCCTGCGCCATCAGTTCCTTGTCGTGGTGGACGACCAGTTGCGGTGCACTCACTTCGCTGCCGCCTTCCTCGCCGGTGCCTTCTTGGCGCTCTTGGCCGCCGCCTTCTTCGCGGGGGCCTTGGCCGCCTCCTGAACCGGCTCCGGCTCGGCGACCGGTTCGGCCCCCTCCGCGGCTGCCGGTTCGGTGACCGGTTCGGCCGGGGGCTCGGCGGACTGCTTCGGTACCGTGTTCAGCCGCTCCACGCCGTAGCGCAGCGCCGACGCGTAGGTGTCGTCCGGGTCCAGCCGGCGCAGCTCCTCCGCGATCAGCTCGGCGGTGTCCCGCCGCTTCAGCGCCACCGCGCGGGCCGGCTGGCCCTCGATGGCGAGCGTGGCCAGCGAGCCGTCCGCGCGGTCCAGCGTGATCGGCCCCCGGCTGGTGTCCAGCCGGACGGCGGTGAGCCCCGGGCCGGCGGACGGGGAGCGCCGGACGGGAACGTCCAGCCGGTCCGCGAGCCACATCGCCAGCAGCTCACAGCTCGGGTTGAACTCCTCGCCCTCCACCTCCACGCCCCGCACCTCGCACGCGACCTGGTCCAGGGCCGCCGCCAGCATCGAACGCCACGGCGTGATCCGGGTCCAGGACAGGTCGGTGTCGCCGGGGGTGTAGGCCGCGGCGCGGGCGGTCAGCTCGCGCACCGGCTGCTCGGCGGTGTAGCTGTCGGTGACCCGGCGCTGGGCGAGCGCGCCCAGCGGGTCCTTCGCCGGGTCGAGCGGCGCGTTCACCGGCCACCACACGACGACCGGGGCGTCCGGCAGCAGCAGCGGCAGGACCACCGAGTCCGCGTGCTCGACGACCTCGCCGTACAGCCGCAGAACCACCGTCTCGCCGGTGCCCGCGTCCGCGCCCACCCGCACCTCGGCGTCCAGCCGCGAGGAGGTGCGGTCGCGCGGGCCGCGGGAGACCCGCTTGATGACGACCAGGGTGCGCGAGGGGTGCTCGCGGGAGGCGTCGTTGGCGGCCTTCAGGGCGTCGTAGGCGTTCTCCTCGTCGGTGACGATGACGAGGGTCAGGACCATGCCGACGGCGGGGGTGCCGATGGCGCGGCGGCCCCGCACGAGCGCCTTGTTGATCTCTCCGGCGGTGGTGTCGGTCAGATCTATCTTCATGGCCGGCGCCAGCTCCGTCCGTCTCGTGCGAGCATCTCGTCCGCTTCCACCGGACCCCAGGTGCCCGACTTGTACTGCGCGGGCCTGCCGTGCGTGTCCCAGTACTCCTCGATCGGGTCGAGGATCTTCCAGGACAGTTCGACCTCCTCCGTGCGCGGGAAGAGGTTGGCGTCGCCGAGCAGCACGTCCAGGATCAGCCGTTCGTACGCCTCCGGGCTGGACTCCGTGAACGACTCGCCGTAGGCGAAGTCCATGGACACGTCCCGGATCTCCATCGAGGTGCCCGGCACCTTGGAGCCGAAGCGGACCGTGACGCCCTCGTCGGGCTGGACGCGGATGACGATCGCGTTCTGGCCCAGCTCCTCCGTCGCCGTGGTGTCGAACGGGGAGTGCGGGGCCCGCTGGAAGACCACCGCGATCTCGGTGACCCGGCGGCCCAGCCGCTTGCCGGTGCGCAGGTAGAAGGGGACGCCCGCCCAGCGGCGGTTGTCTATCTCCAGCTTGATCGCGGCGTAGGTGTCGGTCTTCGACTTCGGGTCGATGCCCTCCTCTTCGAGGTAGCCGATGACCTTCTCGCCGCCCTGCCAGCCGGCCGCGTACTGACCGCGTACGGTGTCGGCGCCCAGGTCCTTCGGCAGCCGCACCGCGCCGAGCACCTTCTCCTTCTCCGCGGCCAGCGCGTCCGCGCCGAAGGAGGCGGGCTCCTCCATCGCGGTGAGCGCCATCAGCTGGAGCAGGTGGTTCTGGATGACGTCGCGGGCGGCGCCGATGCCGTCGTAGTAGCCGGCCCGGCCGCCGATGCCGATGTCCTCGGCCATGGTGATCTGCACGTGGTCGACGAAGGACCGGTTCCAGATCGGCTCGAACATCTGGTTGGCGAAGCGCAGCGCCAGGATGTTCTGGACGGTCTCCTTGCCGAGGTAGTGGTCGATCCGGAACACCTGGTCCGGCTCGAACACCTCGTGCACGACCTTGTTGAGCTCCTCGGCCGACGCCAGGTCGTGGCCGAACGGCTTCTCGATGACCGCGCGCCGCCAGGAACCGCCGCTCTGGTCGGCCAGGCCGTGCTTCTTCAGCTGCTGGATGACCACCGGGAAGGAGCGCGGGGGCACCGACAGGTAGAAGGCGAAGTTGCCGCCCGTGCCCTGGGCCTTGTCCAACTCGTCGATGGTGGCGCGCAGCCGCTCGAAGGCATCGTCGTCGTCGAAGGTGCCCTGGACGAAGCGCATCCCCTGGAGGAGCTGCTGCCAGACCTCCTCGCGGAACGGGGTGCGCGAGTGCTCCTTGACGGCGTCGTGGACGACCTGGGCGAAGTCCTCGTGCTCCCAGTCACGGCGGGCGAAGCCCACCAGGGAGAACCCCGGCGGCAGCAGACCCCGGTTGGCGAGGTCGTACACCGCGGGCATCAGCTTCTTGCGGGACAGGTCGCCCGTGACGCCGAAGATGACCAGGCCCGACGGCCCCGCGATGCGCGGGAGCCGTCGGTCGGCCGGGTCACGAAGCGGGTTCGCTCCGGAACCGGAAACGGGTGACAACTCAGCCCTCCGAGGGGGCAAGGCGCTCAAGCTCCGCCTGAGTCGACTTCAGCAGGTCGTTCCAGGACGCCTCGAACTTCTCGACGCCCTCGTCCTCCAGCACCTGCACGACGTCGTCGTACGAGATGCCGAGCCGCTCCAGCGCGTCGAGGTCGGCGCGCGCCTGCTCGTAGGTGCCGGAGATGGTGTCGCCGGTGATCTCGCCGTGGTCGTCGGTGGCCTCCAGGGTGGCCTCCGGCATGGTGTTGACCGTGTTCGGCGCGACCAGCTCGGTCACGTACAGGGTGTCCTTGTACGCCGGGTCCTTCACACCGGTCGACGCCCACAGCGGACGCTGCTTGTTGGCGCCCGCCTTCTCCAGCGCCGTCCAGCGGTCGGAGGAGAAGACCTCCTCGTACGCCTGGTAGGCAAGCCGGGCGTTGGCGAGGGCGGCCTTGCCGCGCAGCGCCTTGGCCTCGTCGGTGCCGATGCCGTCCAGGCGCTTGTCGATCTCCGTGTCCACACGGGAGACGAAGAAGGACGCCACGGAGTGGATCTCGGACAGGTCCAGGCCCCGCTCCTTGGCCTTCTCCAGACCGGTCAGGTACGCGTCCATGACGGCCCGGTAGCGCTCCAGCGAGAAGATCAGCGTGACGTTGACGCTGATGCCGAGGCCGATCACCTCGGCGATCGCCGGCAGACCCGCCTGGGTGGCCGGGATCTTGATCAGGGTGTTGGGGCGGTCGACGAGCCAGGCCAGCTGCTTGGCCTCGGCGACGGTCGCCTTGGTGTTGTGGGCCAGGCGCGGGTCGACCTCGATGGAGACCCGGCCGTCCTGGCCGCCGGTGGCGTCGAAGACCGGGCGCAGGATGTCGGCGGCGTCACGGACGTCCGCCGTCGTGATCATGCGGATGGCCTCTTCGACGGTGACCTTGCGGGCGGCGAGGTCCGACAGCTGCCGGTCGTAGCCGTCGCCCTGGGAGATCGCCTTCTGGAAGATCGTCGGGTTGGTGGTGACGCCCACGACGTGCTGCTGGTCGATCAGCTCGGCGAGGTTGCCGGACGTGATCCGCTTGCGCGACAGGTCGTCCAGCCAGATCGCGACGCCTTCTTCGGAGAGGCGCTTGAGTGCGTCTGTCATGGAATTACATCTCCTACGTGTCGTATATGGGCGTCAGCGCTGGGCGTCGGCGAGGGATTCCCGCGCCTTGGCGGCCACGTTCTCCGCGGTGAAGCCGAATTCGCGGAAGAGCAGCTTGCCGTCGGCGGAAGCGCCGAAGTGCTCCAGGGAAACGATGCGGCCGGCGTCCCCCACGTACTTGTGCCAGGTCAGGCCGATGCCCGCCTCCACGGCGACACGGGCCTTGACGGACGGCGGCAGCACGGAGTCCCGGTACCCCTGGTCCTGCTGCTCGAACCACTCCACGGACGGCATCGACACCACGCGGGTGGGCACGCCCTCGGCCTGGAGCCGCTCACGGGCCTCGACGGCCACGTGCACCTCGGAACCGGTGGCGATCAGGATGACCTGCGCCTCGCCGCCTTCGGCCTCGAACAGGACGTAGCCGCCCTTGGCCGCGTCGTCGTTCGGCTCGTACGTCGGCACGCCCTGGCGGGTGAGCGCGAGGCCGTGCGGCTGGCCCTTGCCGAACTCCTTGGTCCAGCGCTTGAGGATCTCCCGCCAGGCGATAGCGGTCTCGTTGGCGTCGGCCGGGCGGACGATGTTCAGGCCCGGGATGGCGCGCAGCGAGGCCAGGTGCTCGACCGGCTGGTGGGTGGGGCCGTCCTCGCCGAGGCCGATGGAGTCGTGCGTCCACACGTACGTCACCGGCAGGTGCATCAGGGCCGACAGGCGCACGGCGTTGCGCATGTAGTCGGAGAAGACGAGGAAGGTGCCGCCGTAGATCCGGGTGTTGCCGTGCAGGGCGATGCCGTTCATCTCGGCGCCCATGGAGTGCTCGCGGATGCCGAAGTGGATCGTGCGGCCGTACGGGTTGGCCTCCGGCAGCGGGTTGCCCGCGGGCAGGAACGAGCTGTCCTTGTCGATGGTGGTGTTGTTCGAGCCGGCCAGGTCGGCGGAGCCGCCCCACAGCTCGGGGATCACCGCGCCGAGCGCCTGGAGCACCTTGCCGGAGGCGGCACGGGTGGCCACGGCCTTGCCGGGCTCGAAGACCGGGAGCTTCTCCTCCCAGCCGGTGGGCAGCTCGCCCGCCGCGATCCGGTCGAACTCGGCGGCCCGCTCCGGGTTGGCCTCGCGCCACTGCTGGAGGGACTTCTCCCACTCGGCCTTCGCCTGCGCGCCGCGCTCCAGCGCCTTGCGGGTGTGGGCGATGACCTCGTCGGCGACCTCGAACGACTTCTCCGGGTCGAAGCCGAGGACGCGCTTGGTGGCCGCGACCTCCTCGTCGCCCAGCGCCGAGCCGTGCGCGGCCTCGGTGTTCTGCGCGTTCGGGGCCGGCCAGGCGATGATCGAGCGCATCGCGATGAAGGACGGGCGGTCGGTGACCCGCTTGGCCTCCTGGATCGCGGCGTGGATCGCCGCCGGGTCCAGGTCGCCGTTCTCCTGGGCCTCGACCCGCTGCACGTGCCAGCCGTAGGCCTCGTACCGCTTGACGGTGTCCTCGGAGACGGCCGTCTCGGTGTCGCCCTCGATCGAGATGTGGTTGTCGTCCCACAGCAGGACCAGGTTGCCCAGCTTCTGGTGGCCGGCCAGCGAGGACGCCTCTGCGGCGATGCCCTCCTGGAGGCAGCCGTCACCGGCGATGCAGTAGACGAAGTGGTCGAAGGGGGACTCGCCGGCCGGCGCGTCCGGGTCGAACAGGCCGCGTTCGTAGCGGGCGGCCATCGCCATGCCCACCGCGTTGGCCACACCCTGGCCCAGCGGGCCGGTGGTGGTCTCCACACCCTTGGTGTGTCCGTACTCCGGGTGGCCCGGGGTCTTCGAACCCCACGTCCGGAAGGCCTTCAGGTCGTCCAGCTCCAGGCCGAAGCCGGCCAGGTAGAGCTGGGTGTAGAGGGTCAGGGACGAGTGGCCGGCGGACAGCACGAAGCGGTCGCGTCCGACCCACTCCGGGTCGGCCGGGTCGTGCCGCATCACCTTCTGGAAGAGGGTGTAGGCGGCGGGGGCCAGGCTCATCGCCGTACCGGGATGGCCGTTGCCGACCTTCTGTACGGCGTCTGCGGCCAGTACACGGGCGGTGTCCACGGCCCGCTGGTCCAGCTCGGTCCACTCAAGGTCTGTGGTGGTCGGCTTGGTGCTCACCCTGGGTCAGGGCTCCTCTCCACATGTCGGTCGCCGGTCGTCGGGCAATACGCCAGAACCGGCCGCCGAGGGGCTTGTCGCCCGCCGGTCGTTGTCGAGCCTACCCCCGTGAGGACGTGCGTTTTTTCGAGTGTTTCAAGACTGCCGGGAGTCGCCGGGATCCGCCTCCCGACTGGGCGGAACGGCATTCGGCACATGAATAAGGACCCGCTCATCTGACCGCTCAGGAGAGCTTTCCCGCGCACGGAGGATCACCCTTTGGATCACCCCTTTTCCGGCGCATCCGAGCGGGGTCGCGCACGTGTGTACGGAGGGCCCCGCCAACACGAACCCACCCCCGCGAAGGCCGGGGTATGGGCAACGTCTAAAGTGGCGTGGTACGCGCGAGCCGTAACCCGGAGTGTCCGGCAGGAGGCTCGCTGGGATGTCTCTGTCAGGGGTGTGCGTGACGGCCGTCGAATCCCGTCCTGGGGGTCCCTCCCAGGCCCTCAAGGCCCTGGGGGAGGGTGTGCTCGGTGGTGCGAGCCAGGGCCCGGTTCACCGGCCGTTGGGGGCCCGTGTCAAGGCGTTCGTGGCGCTGACCAAGCCACGGATCATCGAGCTGCTGCTCATCACCACCGTTCCGGTGATGTTCCTGGCGCAGCAGGGTGTGCCGGACCTGAAGCTGGTCCTGCTCACCTGCCTCGGCGGCTATCTGTCGGCGGGCGGCGCCAACGCGCTCAACATGTACATCGACCGGGACATCGACGCCCTGATGGACCGCACCTCCCAGCGCCCGCTGGTGACCGGGATGGTCAGTCCGCGCGAGTGCATGGCGTTCGGCATCAGCCTGGCGGTCGTCTCGACGCTGCTGTTCGGGTTCACCGTCAACTGGCTGAGCGCCTGGCTGTCACTCGGGGCGCTCCTCTTCTACGTCGTCGTCTACACGATGATCCTCAAGCGGCGCACGTCGCAGAACATCGTGTGGGGCGGCATCGCGGGCTGCATGCCGGTGCTCATCGGCTGGTCGTCCGTGACGAACTCGCTGTCCTGGGCGCCGGTCATCCTCTTCCTCGTCATGTTCTTCTGGACGCCGCCGCACTACTGGCCGCTGTCCATGAAGGTCAAGGAGGACTACGCGCGCGTGGGCGTGCCGATGCTGCCGGTCATCGCCTCCAACAAGGTGGTCGCCAAGCAGATCGTCATCTACAGCTGGGTGATGGTCGTCGTCTCCCTGCTGCTGACCCCCCTCGGCTACACCGGCTGGTTCTACACGGCCGTCGCCCTCGCGGCGGGCGGCTGGTGGCTGTGGGAGGCGCACGCGCTGCAGAACCGGGCCAAGGCCGAGGCGACGGGCACGAAGCTGAAGGAGATGCGGCTCTTCCACTGGTCGATCACCTACGTGTCGCTGCTGTTCGTGGCGGTCGCGGTGGACCCGTTCCTGCGCTGAGCCGCACCGGGCGTACGTCACAGCGCCCTGCCCTCGCCAGTCGATCTACCGGTGAGTAGCATCCTGGGCATGGCAGACACGCAGCAGGTTGACGCGAGGGCCGAGCGCACGGTGTCCCGGCTCGCCCACCGGATCGGCGCCTTCGCCAAGGCGCACGGCGGCGCGGAGGGCCAGGTGGCCCACATCGGCGAACGCGGCGCCCGCATCGTCCTCGTCGGCGAGGACGGCGCCTGGGGCGACCTGGTGGCCCCCACGTACGCCATCGCCGAGCAGGCGGTGACCAAGTCCGGCATCACGGTCCACGAGTCCTTCGACGGCGAGTTCGCGGCCAAGGTGACCACGGGGCCGTACGAGTGGAAGCGGATGGCCGGCATCCAGATCGGCGGCTGAACCACCACCCCGACGCCCCGCGGCTCCGCCGCGGGGCGCGCTTGTTCGGCACGAGACCTTTTCCGGCAGTGCCCGCCTGCCCGAGTTCTCCAGCGGCGCCCGGCGCCTGCCCGAGCCGCACGTCGCCGGCGCCCGTCCGCCTCCGGAGGCCGCCCGGCGGGTGGCCCCGGCTGGCCGCGGTGGGTGGCGCGCGAGCCCGGTGCAGAGGCTTCGGTGGGTGGCCCGGATGATCGCGGCGGGTAGGGCGCGCCGGATGTACCGGCTCTGGCGGGTGGCCCGGCCGACCGGGTGTGGAGCCCTTCGGTGGGTGGCCCCGGCCGGTCGCCGTGGGCGGCGCGCGGGCCGGTGTGGAGCCCTTCGGTGGGTGGCCCCGGCCGGGTGTGGTGGGTGGCGTGCGGGCCGGAGGCAGAGGCTCCGGCGGGTGGCCCGGTCGGTCTCGGCGGGCCAAGCGCGCCGGATGTACACGCTCCGGTGGGACGCCGAGACTGGGCGGATGACGACCGCTTCCCTGCTCGACGGGTTCCTGGACGCCCTGCTGCCGTTGCGGCCCCGCGCCGTCTGGGCGCATGGCTCCCTGGCCGGCGGCGACTACCAGGAGGGGCGCAGCGACCTGGACCTCATCGCCGTACTGCCCGGCCCCCTCGGCCCGGCACACGCCTTACGGATCACCGCCCTGCACACCAGGCTGCGCCGGCGGCCCCTCGCGGCGAAGCTCCACTGCTCCTACCTCACCCCGGCCACCCTGGACGACCCGGACCGGCCGCACTTCACCTGGGCGCACGGCCGGCCGCTGCGCCGCCCGGTCACTCCTGTCACCCGGTGCGAGCTGCACGAGTTCGGCCGGGTGCTGTACGGGGAACCGCCGGGCGGGCTGCTGCCGCCGGTGCCGGAGGGGCAACTGCGCGACTTCGTCGTACGGGATCAGCGCGACTTCTGGCGGCCCGCGGTGGACCGGGCCCGGCTGTGGCGGCAGGACGTCTGGGTGGACCTGGGGCTGCTGACCTTCGCCCGGGCCACCGTGACCCTGCGCGACGGCCGGCTGATCTCCAAACGGGAGGCCCTGGCCGAGCTCCCGGCCCTCGGCGCGCCCGCCGAGGTGGTCGCGGACATCGCCCGCCGCCGGTACGAGGACCCCGTCCCCGCCCCGGCCGGCCCGGACCGGATCGCCCGGCGGGCCGCGGCGACCCGGGCTTTCCTTGGGCCGGCGATCGACGCCCTCGTCCGGGGCGCGGACGCCGGATGACTCAGGCGCGTGAGCCGACCGTCACCTCGGCCGGGGCCACCGGCAGGTCCCGTGGGGCCTCGGGGCGTTCGCGCAGCGCCAGCAGTACCCGCAGCACCCAGATCCACATCACCGTGGAGCCGAGCATGTGGGCGGCCACCAGGACCTCCGGGAGGTGGGTGAAGTACTGGACGTAGCCGATGGCTCCCTGGCACAGCAGGATGACGAACAGCTCCCGGGTGCGCGCCAGCGGCCCCTTCGGCGCGTCGACCGCCTTCAGCACGAACCACAGCGCGAACGTCAGCGTGACCACGATCCAGGCGAGCACCGCGTGCAGCTTGGAGACGGTCTCCCAGTCGATGGGGATGCGCTCGACCTCGCTGGAGTCGCCGGCGTGCGGCCCGGCCCCGGTCACCACCGTGCCGACGGCGATGAGCAGCGCGGACGCGGCCACCAGGAACCACACCAGCTGCGCCACCGCCTTGCCGACCAGCGGGCGCGGGGCCTCGTCGCCCTCCCGGGTGCGCTGCCACATGACCGTCGCGATGGCGATCAGGGCCGTGGAGAGCAGGAAGTGCGCGGCGACCGTGTACGGGTTCAGGCCGACCAGGACGACGATGCCACCGAGCACGGCGTTGCCCATGACGACCCAGAACTGCGCCCAGCCCAGCCGGGTCAGGCCGCGCCGCCACGGCTTCTCGGAGCGCGCGGCGATGATCGCCCAGCCGACGGCGGCGCACAGCACGTACGTCAGCATGCGGTTGCCGAACTCGATGATCCCGTGGAAGCCCATGGCCCGGGTGGTGGTCAGCGAGTCGTCGGTGCACGTGGGCCAGGTCGGGCAGCCGAGGCCCGAGCCGGTCAGGCGGACGGCGCCGCCGGTGACCACGATGACCACCGACATGACGAGCGCGGCGAGGGCCGCCCGCCGGACGGTCCGGGGGTCCGGGGTCCAGCGGTCGGCGATGAAGGCGAGCGGATTGCGCAGGGCGGCTTCGGCGTCGGCGCGGTTCAGCTTAGGCACGCGCACCATCGTAGGCCGCCGCTTGTGCACGCGTTCACGAGGGTCGCTCCGGCGGGGGTGTTCCCGCTCACGGCCAGGGCCGCTCGCCGGTAGGGGTCCTGCTCGCGGGGAGGGTCACTCGCCGACCGGGGGCGTGCCTCATGGGGAGGGTCACTCCCAGCGGAAGAAGCGTCCGGCCGCGGCCAGGCCGGCGACCGCCCAGGCGGCGAGGACGCCCAGGTCGCCCCAGGGCATGCCGGCGCCGTGCTGGAGCACGTCCCGCAGGCCGTCGGAGAGGGCGGAGATGGGCAGCAGGCCCAGGATCCGCTCTCCCGCCGAGCCGAACTTCTCCAGCGGCACGATCACCCCGCCGCCCACCAGCAGCAGCAGGAAGACCAGGTTGGCGGCGGCCAGTGTCGCCTCCGCCTTCAGGGTGCCCGCCATCAGCAGGCCGAGCCCGGAGAAGGCGGCGGTGCCGACGACGAGCAGGGCCACGACGGCGGCCGGGTTGCCGTGCGGGGACCAGCCCAGCGCGAAGGCGATCACCGTCAGCAGGACCACCTGGAGGACCTCCGTGACCAGCACGGACGCCGTCTTCGCGGTCATCAGGCCCCAGCGCGGCAGCGGCGAGGAGGCGAGCCGCTTGAGCACGCCGTAGCGGCGCTCGAAGCCCGTGGCGATGGCCTGCCCGGTGAACGCCGTCGACATCACGGCCAGCGCCAGCACGCCGGGGGCGAGGAAGTCGACCGCCTCGCCCTCGCCGGTGTCCACGATGTCGACGGAGCTGAAGAGCGTCAGCAGCAGGGTCGGGATCACGACCGTCAGCAGCAGCTGCTCGCCGTTGCGCAGCAGCATCTTCGTCTCCAGCGCCGCCTGCGCCGCGATCATGCGGGGGAGCGGGGCCGCTCCGGGCTTCGGGGTGTACGTACCCGTGGTCACGAGCGCAGCTCCTTGCCGGTCAGCTCCAGGAAGACGTCCTCCAGCGTGTGCCGCTCGACCGAGATCCGGTCGGGCATCACCCCGTGCTGGGCGCACCAGGAGGTCACGGTGGCCAGCAGCTGCGGGTCGACCTTGCCGACGACCCGGTAGCCGCCCGGGGTCAGCTCGGCGGCCGCGCAGTCGGCCGGGAGCGCCTTGAGCAGCGAGCCGACGTCGAGGCCGGGGCGGCCGGTGAAGCGCAGGGTGTTCTCGGCACCGCCCTTGCACAGCTCCTCCGGGGAGCCCTGGGCGATGACCCGGCCGCCGTCGATGATCGCCACGTCGTCGGCGAGCTGTTCGGCCTCGTCCATGTGGTGCGTGGTGAGGATCACCGACACGCCGTCGGCGCGTAGGTCCCGCACCAGGTCCCAGGTCGCCCGGCGGGCCTGCGGGTCCAGGCCGGCGGTGGGCTCGTCCAGGAACACCAGTTCCGGGCGGCCCACGACGGCCATGGCGAGCGCGAGCCGCTGCTGCTGGCCGCCGGAGAGCCGGCGGTAGCTCGTCCGGCCGCAGGAGCCGAGGCCGAGGCGTTCGACGAGGGCGTCGACGTCGAGCGGGTGCGCGTGCAGCTTCGCCACGTGCCGGAGCATCTCCTCGGCGCGGGCGCCGGAGTACACACCGCCGGACTGGAGCATCACGCCGATGCGGGGCCGCAGCTCGGCGGCCTGCCGGACCGGGTCGAGGCCCAGGACGCGCACCGTGCCGGAATCCGGCTTCCGGTACCCCTCGCAGGTCTCGACCGTGGTCGTCTTCCCGGCGCCGTTCGGGCCGAGTACGGCGGTCACGCCCGGCCGGGCCACCAGGTCGAGGCCGTCCACCGCGGTCTTCGTGCCGTACCGCTTGACCAGGGCCGCCACCTGGACCACAGGCTCACTTCGCATGGGGCCGAGTGTAGGGAGACCGCGCGCGGATCAGACGGGCGGGTACGGGAAGTCCTCCTCGCGTGGCCGGTGCGCCGCGAGCCACCGTTCGGCGTAGGCCACGGCGTCCGCCACCGGGAACAGCCGGGCGTCCGCGCCGCCGACCCGGCCGCGGCGGACGGGCCGGTCCCGCTCGAAGGCGTGCCCGAGTTCACCGAACCGGTCCGAGGTGATCGACACCTCGACCACCGTCTCCCAGCCGCCGCCGGGAGCGGGCCGGCCGACCTCCACGCGCGGGGCGGGTATCCGGTACTCGGCCAGGTGGAAGGCGGTGCAGGAGTCGTAGCCCGCGCCGAGCAGCAGGACCCGGGCGCCGAGCTGCTCCAGCCGGGCCAGCGGGCTGTGCTCGCCGAGCCGGCAGTCCGGGGCGTGGCCCTCGGTGATCTCCCGCGCGCGGGGGCCGAGCGCGGCGAAGGAGGTCTGCGGGTGGGCGCTGCGCAGGGCGCCGGGCCAGGTCCGCACGGTCTCGGGGATCACGCCGACTCCGCTGGAGGGGGTGACCAGCGGGTCGTACGGGGGCATGGTGGCGCGGATCCGGTCCCACCATTCCCGGGGCACCGGCGGGTTCTCCCACAGGGCCGGGTCGGACTGGTCGCCGGTCTGGGTGGGGACGACGAGGGTGCCGGCGGGGCCGAGCGCGTCGAGGAGTCCCTGGACGACCGCGACCGGGCCGCCGTTGACCCAGCCGAGCGAGCTGAGCGAGGAGTGCACGAGCAGGGTCTCGCCGCTCTCGACGCCCAGCAGGCGCAGACCTGTGGCGAGGGAGTCCCGAGTGACAAGTGGGCCGGTCGGAGGGGGTGCGGGCATGGTTCGGGAGTCTTCCGGACGGGGCCTTGGGGCGCCACCGTTTTCGACCGTGGAAACGATTTGGAATGATCAGCAGAAGATCGTTTCCGCAGGTCAGATTAGGTATGCCTAAGTGACGCAGGGCACCGCCCGATGATCCGGACGTCGCTTGTCAGGCTCCGCGGAATTACGCAACAATGGCGTTGTGAAAAACGTCGGCGAGGCTCGGGAGACCCCCACGGGGGCCCCTCAGGAGGAGCTAGCGACCGGTGAGCGCTCCACGCGCAACCGGGTCGCGCGCTCCATCCTGGACCACGGGCCGTCGACCGTCGCCGAACTCGCCGGCCGGCTGGGGCTGACCCAGGCGGCCGTCCGGCGCCATCTGGACGCGCTCGTCGCGGACGATGTCGTGGAGGCCCGCGAGCAGCGGGTGTACGGCACGCGCACGCGTGGCCGCCCCGCCAAGGTCTTCGCGCTCACCGACTGCGGCCGGGACGCGTTCGACCAGTCCTACGACAAGCTCGCTGCGGACGCGCTCCGCTGGATCGCCGAGCGGGAGGGCGGCCCCCAGGCGGTCGCCGCCTTCGCCCGCGCCCGGGTCGCCGCCCAGGCGCGTGCCTACCGCGAGGCGATCGAGGCCGCGACCCCGGACAAGCGCGCCGAAGCACTGGCCAAGGCCCTGAGCGCGGACGGGTACGCTGCTACGGCGCGCAGCGCACCGGTCGGCGAGCAGCTCTGCCAGCACCACTGCCCGGTCGCCCATGTCGCGGAACAGTTCCCGCAGCTGTGCGAGGCGGAGACGGAGATCTTCGCGGAGCTGCTGGGCACCCACGTCCAGCGACTGGCGACCATCGCGCACGGCGACGGCGTCTGCACGACGTTCATCCCCAAGATTTCCACTGACGCACCTGCAAGCACGGCCGGGAGGAACCCCGCATGACTCTCCCCACGGAGACTGCCCACCCTGAGCTGGAGGGCCTGGGCAAGTACGAATACGGCTGGGCCGACTCGGACGTGGCCGGTGCCTCCGCCAGGCGTGGCCTGAGCGAGGAGGTCGTCCGCGACATCTCCGGCAAGAAGTCGGAGCCGGAGTGGATGACCAAGCTGCGCCTGAAGGGCCTGAAGCTCTTCGAGAAGAAGCCGATGCCGAACTGGGGCTCCGACCTCTCGGGCATCGACTTCGACAACATCAAGTACTTCGTGCGCTCCACGGAGAAGCAGGCGGAGTCCTGGGAGGACCTGCCCGAGGACATCAAGAACACCTACGACAAGCTGGGCATCCCGGAGGCCGAGAAGCAGCGCCTGGTCGCCGGTGTCGCCGCCCAGTACGAGTCCGAGGTCGTCTACCACCAGATCCGCGAGGACCTGGAGGAGCAGGGTGTCATCTTCCTGGACACCGACACGGCGCTGAAGGAGCACCCGGAGCTCTTCAAGGAGTACTTCGGCACGGTCATCCCGGCCGGTGACAACAAGTTCGCCGCGCTGAACACCGCCGTGTGGTCCGGCGGCTCCTTCATCTACGTGCCGAAGGGCGTGCACGTCGAGATCCCGCTCCAGGCCTACTTCCGCATCAACACGGAGAACATGGGCCAGTTCGAGCGGACCCTGATCATCGTCGACGAGGGTGCCTACGTGCACTACGTCGAGGGCTGCACGGCGCCGATCTACAAGTCCGACTCGCTGCACTCCGCGGTCGTCGAGATCATCGTCAAGAAGAACGCCCGCTGCCGTTACACGACCATCCAGAACTGGTCGAACAACGTCTACAACCTGGTCACCAAGCGCGCCGTCGCCTACGAGGGCGCGACCATGGAGTGGATCGACGGCAACATCGGCTCCAAGGTGACGATGAAGTACCCGGCCGTCTACCTGATGGGCGAGCACGCCAAGGGCGAGACCCTGTCCATCGCCTTCGCGGGCGAGGGCCAGCACCAGGACGCGGGCGCCAAGATGGTCCACATGGCGCCGAACACGTCGTCCAACATCGTCTCCAAGTCCGTGGCGCGCGGCGGCGGCCGTACCTCCTACCGCGGTCTGATCGAGATCGGCGAGGGCGCCGCCGGCTCCAAGTCCAACGTGCTGTGCGACGCGCTGCTGGTCGACACCATCTCCCGGTCGGACACGTACCCGTACGTCGACGTCCGCGAGGACGACGTGTCCATGGGCCACGAGGCCACCGTCTCCAAGGTCTCCGAGGACCAGCTCTTCTACCTGATGAGCCGCGGTCTGTCCGAGGACGAGGCGATGGCGATGATCGTGCGCGGCTTCGTCGAGCCGATCGCCAAGGAACTGCCCATGGAGTACGCGCTGGAGCTCAACCGGCTGATCGAGCTGCAGATGGAGGGCGCGGTCGGCTGACCGCCGCCATCGCCAGCAGACGTCTTACTCAGGAAAGAGAGCACTACGACAGCCATGGCTGAGGCCCAGAACTCCCCCACGCTCGGCTCCGCTCGCGCGGGGGGCCCCCCACCGGTGGGCTCCACCACCGCCGGCTCGATCGCGGTCGCCGCGGAGTCGACCGTCGTCTCGCGCATGAGCGCGCCCCCGTCCTTCGACGTGGCGGACTTCCCGGTCCCGCACGGCCGTGAGGAGGAGTGGCGGTTCACCCCGCTGGAGCGGCTGCGCGGGCTGCACGACGGCACCGCCGTCGCGGGCGGCGACGGCGTGAAGGTCGACGTACAGGCCCCCGAGGGCGTCACCGTCGAGACCGTCGGCCGCGACGACGCGCGAGTCGGCAGGGCGACCCCCGTCGACCGCGTCGCCGCGCAGGCGTACTCCGCCTTCCAGCAGGCCTCGGTCGTGACCGTGCCCAAGGAGACCGTGCTCACCGAGCCGATCCGCATCGCGGTGCACGGCCAGGGCGGTACCGCCTTCGGCCACCAGGTCATCGAGCTGGGCGCCTTCGCCGAGGCCGTCGTGGTCATCGACCACACCGGTGACGCGGTGCTCGCCGCCAACGTCGACTACGTCCTGGGCGACGGCGCCAAGCTGACCGTCGTCTCCGTCCAGGACTGGGACGACAAGGCCGTGCACGTCGGCCAGCACAACGCGCTGATCGGCCGGGACGCCTCCTTCAAGTCCGTCGTCGTCACCTTCGGCGGCGACCTGGTGCGCCTGCACCCCCGCGTGGAGTACGCCGGCCCCGGCGGCGAGGCGGAGCTGTTCGGCCTGTACTTCACCGACGCCGGCCAGCACCACGAGCACCGCCTGCTGGTCACGCACAACACCCCGCACTGCAAGTCGAACGTCGTCTACAAGGGCGCGCTCCAGGGCGACGACGCGCACGCCGTCTGGATCGGCGACGTGCTCATCGAGGCCAAGGCCGAGGGCACGGACACCTACGAGATGAACCGCAACCTGGTCCTCACGGACGGCGCGCGCGTCGACTCGGTGCCGAACCTGGAGATCGAGACCGGCGAGATCGTCGGCGCCGGCCACGCCTCCGCCACCGGCCGCTTCGACGACGAGCAGCTCTTCTACCTGATGGCCCGCGGCATCCCGGAGCACGAGGCCCGCCGCCTGGTGGTCCGTGGCTTCTTCGCCGAGCTGGTCCAGCAGATCGGCGTCGCCGACATCGAGGAGCGGCTGCTCGCCAAGATCGAGACGGAGCTGGAGGCCTCGGTCGCATGACGACCTTCGTACGCGTCTGCGGACTGGGCGAGCTGTCGGAGGACACCCCGAAGCGGGTGGAGATCGACGGCACGCCGGTCTCGGTCGTACGGACCGAGGGCGAGGTGTTCGCGATCCACGACATCTGCTCGCACGCGAACGTCTCGCTGTCGGAGGGCGAGGTCGACGACTGCCACATCGAGTGCTGGCTGCACGGCTCGCGCTTCGACCTGCGGTCCGGCAAGCCCGACAGTCTTCCGGCGACGCGCCCCGTCCCCGTATACCCCGTAAAGATCGAAGGGGACGACGTTCTCGTCTCCCTCACCCAGGAGTCCTGAGGCACCCATGGCAACGCTTGAAATCCGAGACCTGCACGTCACCGTCGAGGCCGACAACGCCACGAAGGAGATCCTCAAGGGCGTCGACCTCACCGTGAAGCAGGGCGAGACGCACGCCATCATGGGCCCCAACGGCTCCGGCAAGTCGACCCTCGCCTACTCCCTCGCGGGTCACCCGAAGTACACCATCACCGGCGGCACCGTCACCCTGGACGGCGAGGACGTCCTGGAGATGTCGGTCGACGAGCGGGCCCGCGCCGGCCTGTTCCTGGCGATGCAGTACCCGGTCGAGGTCCCCGGCGTCTCCGTCTCCAACTTCCTGCGCACCTCCGCCACCGCCGTCCGCGGCGAGGCCCCGAAGCTGCGCACCTGGGTGAAGGAGGTCAAGGAGGCCATGGAGCGCCTCAACATGGACCCGTCCTTCGCCGAGCGCAATGTCAACGAGGGCTTCTCCGGCGGTGAGAAGAAGCGCCACGAGATCCTCCAGCTTGAGCTGCTCAGGCCGAAGGTCGCGATCCTCGACGAGACGGACTCCGGTCTGGACGTCGACGCGCTCCGCATCGTCTCCGAGGGCGTCAACCGCGTCCGCGAGACCGGCGAGGTCGGCACCCTGCTGATCACGCACTACACGCGCATCCTGCGCTACATCAAGCCCGACCACGTCCACGTGTTCGCCGGCGGCCGCATCGTCGAGTCCGGCGGCCCCGAGCTCGCGGACAAGCTGGAGAACGAGGGCTACGAGGCATACGTGAAGGGTGGCGCATCCGCGTGACACAGCTGCCGGGCCTCCTCGACACCGAGGCGATCCGCAAGGACTTCCCCATCCTGGACCGAGTCGTCCACGACGGCAGGAAGCTCGTGTACCTGGACAACGCGGCGACCAGTCAGAAGCCGCGCCAGGTGCTGGACGCCCTGAGCGAGTACTACGAGCGCTACAACGCCAACGTCCACCGCGGTGTGCATGTGCTCGCCGAGGAGGCCACGGCGCTGTACGAGGGCGCGCGCGACAAGGTCGCCGAGTTCGTCAACGCGCCCAGCCGCGACGAGGTGATCTTCACCAAGAACGCCTCCGAGTCGCTGAACCTCGTGGCGAACATGCTCGGCTGGGCCGACGAGCCCTACCGGGTGGACCAGGACACCGAGATCGTCATCACGGAGATGGAGCACCACTCCAACATCGTGCCGTGGCAGCTGCTGGCGCAGCGCACGGGCGCGAAGCTGAAGTGGTTCGGCCTCACCGACGACGGCCGGCTGGACCTGTCGAACATCGACGAGATCATCACGGAGAAGACGAAGATCGTCTCCTTCGTGCTGGTGTCGAACATCCTGGGCACGGTCAACCCGGTCGAGACGATCATCCGGCGCGCCCAGGAGGTCGGCGCGCTGGTGTGCATCGACGCCTCCCAGGCCGCCCCGCACATGCCGCTGGACGTGCAGGCGCTCCAGGCCGACTTCGTGGCCTTCACCGGCCACAAGATGTGCGGCCCGACCGGCATCGGCGTGCTGTGGGGCCGCCAGGAGCTGCTGGAGGACCTGCCTCCCTTCCTGGGCGGCGGCGAGATGATCGAGACCGTCTCGATGCACTCCTCCACCTACGCCCCGGCACCGCACAAGTTCGAGGCGGGCACGCCCCCGATCGCGCAGGCGGTCGGGCTCGGCGCGGCGATCGACTACCTGAACTCGATCGGCATGGACAAGATCCTCGCCCATGAGCACGCGCTGACGGAGTACGCGGTGCGGCGCCTGGCCGAGGTGCCGGACCTGAGGATCATCGGTCCGACGACGGCCGAGGACCGGGGCGCGGCGATCTCCTTCACGCTCGGCGACATCCACCCGCACGACGTGGGCCAGGTGCTGGACGAGCAGGGCATCGCGGTGCGGGTCGGCCACCACTGCGCGCGTCCGGTCTGCCTCCGCTACGGAATTCCCGCGACCACGCGAGCGTCGTTCTATCTGTACTCCTCGCCGGCCGAGATCGACGCTCTGGTCGACGGCCTGGAGCACGTACGGAACTTCTTCGGCTGAGAGGCGTGCTGACAAGGTGAAGCTGGACTCGATGTACCAGGACGTCATCCTGGACCACTACAAGAACCCGCACGGGCGTGGTCTGAGGGATGGCGACGCCGAGGTGCACCATGTGAACCCGACGTGCGGCGACGAGATCACCCTGCGCGTGAAGTACGACGGCACGAAGATCGAGGACGTGTCGTACGAGGGCCAGGGCTGCTCGATCAGCCAGGCCAGCGCGTCGGTCCTCAACGACCTGCTGGTCGGCAAGGACCTGGACGAGGCGCAGAAGATCCAGGAGACCTTCCTGGAGCTGATGCAGTCCAAGGGCAGGATCGAGCCCGACGACGCGATGGAGGAGGTCCTGGAGGACGCGGTCGCGTTCGCCGGGGTCTCCAAGTATCCCGCGCGGGTCAAGTGCGCCCTCCTGAGCTGGATGGCGTGGAAGGACGCGACGGCCCAGGCGCTGGGTGGCGCCGACGCCGAAAGGAAGACGGCATGACCGACACCGCTGAGATGAAGCCGGCATCGGAGGAGGAGCTCCGCGAGGCCCTGATGGACGTGGTCGACCCCGAGCTGGGCATCGACGTCGTCAACCTGGGCCTGATCTACGGCATCCACATCGACGACGCCAACATCGCGACCGTCGACATGACCCTCACCTCGGCGGCCTGCCCGCTGACGGACGTCATCGAGGACCAGGCCAAGTCCGCCACCGACGGCCTGGTCAACGAGCTGCGCATCAACTGGGTCTGGATGCCGCCGTGGGGCCCCGACAAGATCACCGACGAGGGCCGCGACCAGCTCCGCGCGCTGGGCTTCAACGTCTGACCGCACCGCGTGTGTGAAGCGGCGGTACCCCGTGGGGTGCCGCCGCTTTCGCGTGCCCGTCCGCGGGCCCGTTGTGTACGCTCGTACACATGGGATATCTGCTGCTCGCGGGTGCTATCGCGGCCGAGGTCACCGCTACGACGGCGATGAAGTACAGCGAGGGATTCAGCCGGCTCGGGCCCTCGCTGGTGACGGCGGTGGGGTACGTCGTGTCGTTCGCGCTGCTCGCCCAGACGCTGAAGACCGTGCAGATCGGCACCGCCTACGCCATCTGGTCCGGGGTCGGCACCGCGGCCATCGCCGTCCTCGGGCTGCTGCTGTTCGGGGAGGGGCTGACGGCGGCCAAGGTCGGCGGGATCCTGCTGATCATCGGGGGCGTGGTGGTGCTGAACATGGGCGGGGCGACGCACTGATGCCCCGCCGCCACGACCCCGGGCGCCGGCAGCGGATCATCGACGCGGCGATCCGCGTGGTGGGGCGGGACGGCATCGCCGGGCTGAGCCACCGCAGCGTCGCCGCCGAGGCGGACGTGCCGCTCGGCTCCACCACGTACCACTTCGCCACCCTGGAAGAGCTGCTGGTGGCCGCGTTGCGGCAGGCCGGCGAGGGGTTCTCCGGGGTACTGGCCGAGCTGGTCCCGGAGCACGGCGGCCCGGACGGCCTCGCCGCGCAGCTGGCCCGGGCCCTGGGGGTGTGGCTGGGCGGCGAGCGCACCGGCGTGGAGCTGGAGTACGAGCTGTACCTGGCCGCGCTGCGCCGCCCCGCGCTGCGCCCCGTCGCCGCCGAGTGGACCGAGCGGGCTGCGGCGCCGCTGGCCCGGCGCACCGACCCGGTCACGGCCCGGGCCCTGCTCGCGCTGATGGACGGCCTGTGCCTCCAGGTGCTGCTGACGGGCGGTTCGTACGACGAGGACCACGCGCGCACCCTGCTGGCTCGGCTGATCCCCTGAAAGGCGCGCCCGGCACGTGAGACGCGGTTCGCCCTCACCACCCCGCCCACGTTAGGTTTTCCCCCATGACCGAGTCTGCAACCCGTACCACCGGCGCCGTCGCCGCCGGCCTCGCCACCATCGCCTCCGACGGCACCGTTCTCGACACCTGGTTCCCGGCCCCTGAGCTGGTCGAGGAGCCGGGCCCGGCCGGCACCGAGCGGCTGACCGCCGAACAGGCGGCTCAGCTGCTGGGCGGCGGCGCCACCGCGGCGACCGGCCCGGACGCCCGCCGGGGCGTCGAGATGGTCGCGGTCCGCACGGTCATCACGTCGCTGGACGACAAGCCGGTGGACGCGCACGACGTCTACCTGCGGCTGCACCTGCTCAGCCACCGGCTCGTCAAGCCGCACGGCCTCAGCCTGGAGGGCCAGTTCGGCTTCCTCGCCAACGTCGCCTGGACCTCGCTCGGCCCGGTCGCGGTGGACGACATCGAGAAGGTGCGGCTGAACGCCCGCGCCGAGGGCCTGCACCTCCAGGTGACCTCGGTCGACAAGTTCCCGCGCATGACGGACTACGTGGTCCCCACGGGCGTGCGCATCGCCGACGCCGACCGGGTCCGCCTCGGCGCCCACCTCGCCGCCGGCACCACGGTCATGCACGAGGGCTTCGTCAACTTCAACGCCGGCACGCTCGGCACCTCCATGGTCGAGGGCCGGATCTCCGCGGGCGTCGTGGTCGGCGACGGCTCGGACATCGGCGGCGGCGCCTCCACCATGGGCACCCTGTCCGGCGGCGGCAACGTGGTCATCTCCATCGGCGAGCGCTGCCTGATCGGCGCCGAGGCGGGCATCGGCATCGCCCTCGGCGACGAGTGCGTGGTCGAGGCCGGCCTGTACATCACCGCGGGCACCCGCGTGACCATGCCCGACGGCCAGATCGTCAAGGCCCGCGAGCTCAACGGCGCCTCCAACATCCTCTTCCGCCGCAACTCGGTCACCGGCGCGGTCGAGGCCCGCCCGAACAACGCGGTCTGGGGCGGCCTGAACGACATCCTGCACAGCCACAACTGACACCCCGCCGCACCCGGCGCGGCGCCCGCCACCGTGTGGTGGCGGGCGCCGCGTCATGCGGCGGACCGGGGTGACCGGGCCGCGCGCAGCGCCTCGTAGCGGGACAGCAGGCCGTCGCTCGTCTCGCGGCCGGCGGGCAGCAGGGGGGCGCGGACCGGGCCCGCCGGGAGGCCGAGGCGGGTCAGCAGGGCCTTCGCGGTGACCGTGCCGGGCAGACCGGCGCCCGTCATCGCCTCGATCAACGGCGTGGCCGCCAGCTGGAGTTGCCGCGCCCGCGCGGTGTCGCCGGCGTCGAACGCGGCCGGGATCGCGGCGATGTGCGCCGGCACGGCGTTCGCGACCGTGCTGACGCAGCCCGCCGCGCCGACCGCGTACAGCGCCAGCACATGCTCGTCGCAGCCCGCGTAGTACGCCAACTCGCTCCGCGCCAGCACCTTCTGGGTGCCGAGGAAATCGTAGGAGCAGTCCTTGACGGCCACGATCCGCGGGTGCTCCGCGAGCCGGATCAGCGTCTCGGGTTCGATCCGGGTGCCGGTGCGGCCCGGGATGTCGTACAGCATCACCGGAAGTTCGCTCGCGTCGGCGACCTGCCGGAAGTGGGCGGCCACGGCCTCCTGCGGGGGCCGGCTGTAGTAGGGCGTCACCACCAGGACGCCGTCCGCGCCGGCCTTCCCGGCGGCGAGGGCCAGTCGAACCGTGTGCCGGGTGTCCGCCGAGCCCACGCCCGCGACCAGCGCCGCCCGGTCGCCGACCGCCTCCCGTACCGCCTCGATCAGCCGCGTCTTCTCCGCGTCGGTGGTGGTGGGCGACTCGCCCGTGGTGCCGTTCAGGACCAGGCCGTCGCAGCCCTCGGCCACCAGGTGCGCGGCCAGCCGCCGGGCGCCGTCCAGATCGAGCGCGCCGTCCTCGGTGAACGGCGTGATCATCGCGCAGAGGGTACGGCCGAAGGGCGGGGGCTTGCGGGTGCTCGTCATGGGAGTAGTCTCGGCGGCACATCCATGTAGCTCTACTTAATTCTCCTACGATATATGGTTAAGAATTACTGAGAGGTTTTGGATGCCGGACGGAGGCCCTGTGTTCAACTCGCCCCTTATGCGGCACCATGGCCGGAGGGTCACCACCGTCGTCCGGTCATGGGAGGCGCCATGAAGCTCGGCAAGGCACTGGCCACCGGGGTCGCCGAGGAGCGGCCGCTCGTCCACGCGGAGGAACCGCCACCGGTCGAGGAGACCGTCCGCACCGCACCGGCCGAACCGGCCCGCGAAGAGGTGCCGGCCGCCCGATGAGACTGCGGCTCCCGGCGGAACGCCCGACGGAGCCGCCGACCGGTTACAAGATCGCCCACCCGGTGCTGTCCCGGGACGGCACCAGGGCCGGGTTCACCGGGGTGTCGCTCGGCGGCGCGCTGCCGTACGCCGTCCTCGACGACGCCTCCTGCGTCTACGGCCGCGGGCACCGCCCGCCCGCGCGCCGCTGCGACTGCGGCTTCCACTGTGTGCACGACCGGGCCGCCGCCGAGGACCTGCGGTGCACCGCCGAGCACCGCGCGGCCGTGCTGCTGGAGGTCTCCGTCCTCGGCGCCTACATCCGCTTCGAGCGCGGCTTCCGCTACGCCCGGCAGCGGGTGCGTACGGCCACGGCCGGACCCTGCGGCTGCGGCACCGGTGCCGTCGCGCTGGCCGACGCCGGCTGGGGCCGTCCGGGCTGGCGGGCGCTGACCCCCGCCTGCGCGCTGTGCGTGCGCGGCCGTACGTCCGTGTCCCTCGCGGAGTTCGCCCGGCTGGCCGGACACGGGGTCCGGGTGGTCGCCGAGGGCGGTACCGGGCGTCCCGGGTCCGCCGAGTTGGTGTCCGGTGCGGGGCCGAGCGTGCCCGAACTCGTCGCGGAGGCCGCCCTGTTGCAGGCGCGCCTCGACTGGTTCCAGTCCCAACTCGCCCGGCTCGGCGAGCGCGGGGCGGGCGACGGCGCACAGGGGTGAGCGTCCCCGCGCCGGGTACCCGGACGGTCCGCACGGCACCGAGTGCGGCGGGAGATCCGGGCGGACGCCGCCGCGGTCGGGGACGCGATCAGGGAAAGGGCACACCGATGAGGCACAGGAACCCGCGCGGCTCGGGCGCCAAGGGCCCCGACGAGCTGCTGCGGCAGATCGAACAGACCCGGAGCCAGACCCGGGGCCGGCTCGGTGGCACCGTCGGCCGGCTGACGGGCCGCGCCGATGTCACGGGCCGGGCCCGGACGCGGGCCGCGGACCTCAGGGACAAGGCCGGCGCCATGACCGTGCAGCTGCGCTCCGGCGCCGCCCACGCGGGACACGGCGCCCAGGGCCGGGCGGCCAAGGCGGGACACCTCGTGCAGGACCGGGCCGCCAGGGCCGGGCACATCGTGCAGGGGCGGGCCGCCGGGGCGGGCAGCCTGATGCAGGAGCGGGCGGCCAAGGCCGGACATCTGCTCCAGGACCGGGCCGTACGCGCCGGGCACGGCGCGCAGGAGCGGATGACCAGGGCCGGCCACCTGATGCAGGAGCGGGCCGGACACGGCCGGCACGTGCTGCGGGACCGGGCGGTGCACGCCGGGCACACCGCGCAGCACGACCTGCGACTGCCGCGACCGGTGCGCAAGGCCGTGCGCACCGCGCTGCGCCACCCCCGGCCGGCGATGCTCGCGGGCGCGGCGGGCGCCGCCCTGGTCGGCGTGGCCGTGGTCTGGCGCCGGGTCGACCGCGGCGGACAGTGAGCCGCTGACACGGGACGGCGGGACCGGCCGGGCGCGCTGCCCGGCCGGTCCCGCCGTCGTGTCCCGGGGTTACGGACGCAGCCGCAGGACCTGCGGGTCGTGGTCGCTGATCTGGTCGTGGAACTCCGCGTTGATGTGCACGCTGTCGTACTCGAAGCCGCCGCGGCGGATCGCCGGGCTGATCAGGATCTGGTCCAGGACCTGCTGGTTGCCCTGGTAGTCATAGGTGTAACGCTCGCTCTTCGGCAGGGACTTGATCGCCGACCACAGCGCGCCGCCGTCCTCCAGGATCTTCGTGGTGCCGGAGAACTCGAAGTCGTTGATGTCGCCGAGCGCGATCACGTCCGCGTTCTTCTGCGCCGCCAGGATGTCCTTGACGAACGCGTTCACCGCCGTCGCCTGGGCGTGCCGCTGGACCTCCGAGCCGCGCACCGGCGGCTGGTACTGCGCGGTCAGAGCCTGGTCGCCGCCCTTGGAGTTGAAGTGGTTGGCGATCACGAAGACGGTCTTGCCGCGGAAGACGAACTCGCCCACGAGCGGCTTGCGGCTGTTGCTCCAGGCCGCGTTCGCCGGGTCGATCCGGCCCGGCGAGAGGGTCAGCCGGGCCTTGCCGCGCACCTTGGTGACCCCGGTCGCGGTGGCCGGGCCGCCGCCCGGGCGGTCCGTGAAGGAGACCCGCTCGGGGTTGAACAGGAACACCTGGCGGATGTTGCCGCCGGGCTCGCCGCCGTCCTGGCCGTCGACCGGGTCGACCGAGCGCCAGTCGTACACCGGGCCGCCCGCCGCGGCGATCGCGTCGATCAGCTTCGTGACGGTCTGGCCGGCGTCGACCGTACCGTCGTTCTCGGCGCCGTTGTTGTCCTGGATCTCCTCCAGGGACACGATGTCCGGCGACTTCAGGTGGTGCACGATCGCGGCGGCGTGCTCCTCGAAGGTGGCGTCCGACGGGTCGAGGTTCTCGACGTTGTACGTCGCCACCGCCAGCTCGCGCCCCGACTGCGCGCGGGTGGTCTCGCGCTCCAGGCCGCCCTTCTCCAGCGTGCCGAGGCCGCTCGCGACCAGGGTGTAACCGCCGTACTGGTTGAAGTCCAGCGGGCCGGTCGTCGTACCGGAGAGGCGGTCGCCGACGTCCGCCTTGGGGAAGCCGGCGGCGGGACCCAGCGACTGGATCTGGAGCCGGCCGGTGTTCTGGGAGTCGTACGAGCCGTAGACCGTGCCGCCGCGGCGGCTGCGGTGCTCCCACGGCTTGACCGTGACCCACAGCTCGCTGTGCGAGTCGGTCGCGGTGACCACGCGGGCGTCGGCGACCTGGACGTTCATGCCCTCCAGGGACTCGTAGTAGTCCAGGGCGTACGCCGACGGGTCCAGGGCGAGCCCGTTGACCGAGCCCGCCGCGGCGGGGTCGCCCTTCGGCGTGTAGGCGTCCGGCACCGCGTCCTCGTCGATCACGGCCGGCGCCGGGACCGGGTTGCCGGTGGAGACGGTGGTGACCTGCGGCTTGGTGATCTCCGTCAGCGACTGGTTGCCGGACGAGGCGCCGCCCGGGACGTACTCGGTGACCGTGCCGGTCACCGTCACCGCGTCGCCGACCGCGACCTTCGGCGTGGAGCTGGTGAAGACGAAGACGCCCTCACTGGTGGCCGGGTCGTCGTCCGGGGCCGCGTCCTGGAGCCAGAAGCCCCGGGAGGAGCCGTAGGTGCGGGTGGCCGTGACGATGCCGGGCACGTCCGTCACCTGCCGCCCGGCGTACGGCGATATCCGGGTCGTGCCCTGGATGTCGTGGACGCGCACCGAGTCGGCGTGCGCGGGGGAGGTGAGGACGACGGCGGACGCCGCGCCGCAGACGGCGGCGACGGTGAGCGCGGCGAGGCGCGCGGAAGACCTGCTCGGCAAGGGATTCCCTCCGGGACGTGCGTGAGCGCCGGGACGAGGACGGAAACGGAGACCGAGGGGACGCGTGTGCCCCCTGTGACACGCGTAGCGCCGAGTGAACAGTTGTCCCCCGAACTTCTACGCGCGTCAATCTCCTGCCTGCGCCCGGGAGTTGTCAAGGTTTCGGCCATGGCCGACGGCTTACGGACAGATGAACCGGGCGGCATGGGTGGAAATCCGTCTAGGCTGAGCGGCTGAGCCCGTTTCTCGGTCCGAGGAGAACCAGCCGATGTCAGACAGCTCCCCCCTGCCACCCGCGCGGTTGCGCCCCGAAGCGGAGCTGGCGCGCGCCGCGCTGTCCACGCCGTTGCTGTCACGGGCCGCCCGCCTCGCCCGCTGGGCCGGACCGGACACCCGGGTGGACGCGGGCGGCACCCTGGTGGAGGAGCAGCTGCCGGCCGCCGCCGCCCTGCTCGGTCTGGCCGGGGACGACGCCGTCGCCTACGCCGGCGAGGCCTGGCGGGTCGCCGTGGACGCGGGCCTGGTCGAGATCGTCGACGAGGAGGCCGGCACCGTCCGGGCGGGGGAGAACCTGGCCCTGCTCACCGGCTCCCCGCGCGATGTGCTCGCGGTGTGGCTCACCGCGCTGGAGACCGTCCTCGCCGACGCGGCCGTGCCCGATCTGGACGGCCTGGCCGACGCCGTGGACGACAGCGGCAGGGTCGATTTCGCGTCGCTCGACTGGGATCCGCAGGCGGACGCGGACTTCCTCGACGGCGTCCTCGGCAACCTCTATCTGCTCACCGTCGGTGAGGACGGCGTCGGCGAGAGCCCCGTCCCGCTGCCCGCCCTCGCCGCTTCCATGCTGGTGCCCGACGACATGGGCGAGCCCACCAACGACGTCCTGGAGCAGGTCTCCGACGCGATGATGCGGCTGGACGACCAGTTCCGCGCGCTGGAGCCGGCCGGACTCGTGGCCTACCAGCCGGTGGACGAGGCGCTGATGGCCGACGCCGACGAGGAGCCCGCGGCGCCCGTGGACGACACCGACGTCTCCCGGTACGGCATGGTCCGGCTCACCCCGCTCGGCGTGTACGGGTTGCGGGCGCGGCTGCTGGAGGCCGGGTTCGAGGCGCCCGTCGTCGGCGAGCTGGCCGACAAGGGCGCGGACGCGCTGCTCGACGGCACCGCCCGGTTCGGGCAGCCGGCCGCCCGCGCCGAGACGGAACTGTGGCTCGCCCGCCGCGAACCGCTCGACGCGGCCCGGGAGTTGCTGGCGGCGGCCCGCGGCGCGGACGCCGGGGGCCCCTTGCGCCGGCTGCGCTGTCAGCAGGCGCTGTCGCTGCTGGGCGCCGAGGCCGAACCCGCGCTGCGGGAGGTGCTGGACGACCCCGAGCTGGGCGGGCTGGCCCGGGTGTGGCTGAGCGAGCGGGGGGCCGCGGACGTGCCGGCGCCCTCCCAGGAGCTGGTGTTCTGGCTGACCGTCGACACGCTGGCCGCGCAGCTGGCGGCCGAGGGCAACTCCGAGGAACTGCGCGCCCTGGTGGAGGGGCTGGCCGCCCAGCACAGCGGGTTCTTCGCGGCGGCCTGGCGGGTGGACCATCCCGCCACCGCCGAGGTGCTGGACGCGATGGGCCGGCTGCACCCGGACAAGAAGGTGGCCAAGGAGGCCCGGAAGGCGGCGTTCAAGGCGCGGTCCCAGCACGGGGGCTGAGCGCGGAGGTCCCGGCGGGGGAGAGGCCGGGCCGGGCGCCGACGGGTGCGGCGACCGGGGCGGGATGCCGGTGTCGTGGGTGACGAGGTTCCGGGAGCCCGGGGCGGCGTCGCATACGCAGCCGTGATCTCCGTACAGGCAGTCGTGGTCGTCGTATACGGAGTCATGGTCTTCCGCATACGGATTCATGGAACAGGCGCCACGGTGGTGGTCCGGTGTTCAACTTCCGTTCACGGGTGGCCGGAAGCGTGAGCGCCGAACCGAGGCCCCCCACCCTCCACGACACCGCAACCCGTCGTCACAGGAGACACCATGTCGCTCACCCGCAGGGACTTCACCAGGACATCCGCGCTCACCGGTGCCGGGGTCGCCCTGGCGGGCAGCGTCGGCGCCCTCGCCACCGCGCCGAACGCCCTTGCCGCCACGGAGACCGAGAGCGCCGGGGCCGCCCCGGCGCACGGGGGCCACCACCACGGTGTCGGCTACGGCCCGCTGATCCCCGACCCGGACGGCATCCTCGCCCTGCCCGCCGGCTTCCGCTACGAGATCATCACCTACAGCGGCCGGACCCGGCTGGAGTCCGGCGAGTTCACCCCGTCCAACCACGACGGCACCGCCACCTTCGCGGGCCGGCGCGGCACCACCCTGCTCGTCAACAACCACGAGCTGGCCGGCGCCCGCGCCCAGTGGCCGCACCCGGTGCCGCTCGCCGAGGGCCTGGTCTACGACCCGGCGGCGGCCGGCGGCTGCACGGTGGTCGAGGTCCGCCGGGGCGGCGAGGTCGCCGAGTGGGTGGGCATCGCCGGCACCGCCACCAACTGCGCGGGCGGCAGCACCCCCTGGGGCACCTGGCTGACCTGCGAGGAGACCGAGGACAAGGCCGGGAAGAACGGCTTCACCAAGGACCACGGCTATGTCTTCGAGGTCGACCCCGAGGACCGCCGGGCCAACCGCGACCCCAAGCCGGTCAAGGCGTTCGGCCGCTACGCCCACGAGGCCGTCGTCATCGACCCCAAGCGCGGCCACGCCTACCTCACCGAGGACGCCTCCGGCCCCAACGGCCTGTTCTACCGCTGGGTCCCGCCCACCGGCTTCCGGCACGGCCGGGGCAAGCTGCGCACCCTCGCCGACGACGCGGGCGTGCTCCAGGCCTTCAAGTGCTTCGACTCCGGCGGCCGGTACGTGGACGACCTGGCCCGTGCCACGAAGGCCGGCACCGTGTACGGCGTGGACTGGCTGGACGTGCCCGACCGGGACGCCCGGACCGTCTCGGTGCGCAAGCAGTTCACCGACGGCCAGGTCACCCGCGCCCGCAAGCTGGAGGGCATGTGGTGGGCCGACGGCGGTGTCTACGTCGTCTCCTCCTACGCCCGCCAGGAGAGCCCCGCCCAGCACGACGGCCAGGTCTGGTTCTACGACCCGGGGCGCCGCACGCTGACCCTGAAGGTGCTGCTCGGGGTGAACCCGGACCCGGCCGCGGACGGCGCCTTCGACGGCCCCGACAACATCACCGTCTCCCCTTACGGGGGCCTGGTCATCGCGGAGGACGGCGAGGGCGTCCAGCATCTGTTCGGCGCCACCGAGAGCGGGCGGACCTACCCGATCGCCCGCAACGAGCTGAACATCGGCACCCCGGAGGAGCCGGAGTACAGCGAGTTCACCGGTGTCACCTTCTCGCCCGACGGCCGGACCCTGTTCGCCAGCATCCAGACGCCCGGCATCCTGCTCGCCATCACCGGCCCCTGGAAGCGGCAGCGGCGCTGACCCCACCCGGCCGGTCCCTGACCAGGACCGATGGGCGGGGACTCTCTCCGTTTGTCTCGATAAGATGACGGAGAGGGTCCCCGGTCGGCGAGGAGTGGGTGGATGACGCAGGGCAGGCCCATGCGCGCGGACGCTCGGCGCAACTACGAGCGGTTGCTGAAGGTGGCGGCGGAGGCCTTCGCCGAGCGTGGGGAGAACGCGTCACTCGACGACATCGCCAAACGCGCGGGGGTCGGTTCGGGGACGCTGTACCGGCATTTCCCGACGCGGCAGGCGCTGCTGGAGGCGGCGTACGTGGGCCGCGTCGAGGCGTTGGGGGCGCGGGCCGACGAGCTGGCGAAGGAGCTGGCGCCGGGGGAGGCGCTGGCGGAGTGGCTGTACGAGCTGGCGGTCGGCACGATTCAGGTGCGCGGGATGAAGGCGTTGCTGGGTTCGGCGGTGACCGACGGCGGTGCGGCGGCGCTGACCGTGTGCGGGGCCGTGGTGAAGGGGGCCGTGACGCGGTTGGTGGTGGCGGCGCAGGAGGCCGGTGCGCTGCGGCGGGACATCGAGCCGATCGAGGTGCTGCGGCTGACCCACGGGGTGGCTTCGGCGGCGGAGCTGGCGGGGGCGGGGGAGAAGGAGATCCGCCGCTATCTGAGTCTGCTGGGGGAGGGGCTGGGGGCGGTGCACCGCTGACCGGTTGAGGGTGCTTCTCGGTGCGGGTCGGTGGGGCTGGGCGGGGGGGGGGGGGGGGGGGGGGGGGGGCGGCAAGGGTGCCGCCCCCTCCTGCGGGGGGTCGGAGTTACAGCGCCTTCGCGGCCGGGTCCACCATGTTGCGTACCGTGCGGGCCTTGACGAAGTCGCCCATCGCCGTCATGTCCCATTCGCCGGAGAACTGGCGGATGAGCTTGGCCATCATGACGCCCGTACGGGGTTCCGCGGCGGTGAGGTCGAAGCGGACCAGTTCCTCGCCCGTCGCCGCGTCGACCAGGCGGCAGTACGCCTTGGCGACCTCCGTGAACTTCTGGCCGGAGAAGGAGTTCACCGTGAAGACCAGGCCGGTGACCTCCTGGGGCAGCCGGCCGAGGTCGACCGTGATGACCTCGTCGTCGCCCCCGCCCTCGCCGGTCAGATTGTCACCGGAGTGCCGGATCGCGCCGTTCAGGATCACCAGGTTGCCGAAGTAGCAGCTGTCGATGTGGTTGCGCTGCGGGCCGTAGGCGATGACCGAGGCGTCCAGGTCGATGTCCCTGCCCCGGAACGCCGGTTCCCAGCCGAGGCCCATCCGCACCTGGGACAGCACCGGCCGGCCGCCCTTGACCAGGGACACCGTCTGGTTCTTCTGGAGGCTGACCCGGCCCTTGTCCAGGTTGATCTTCCCGGCGCCCGGCACCGGGGCGGGCGGCGGGGCCGCCGGCTGCGGCGGGGCGGCGGCCGGCACGGGCGGGGCGGTCACCGGCCGCGGCGGGGCCGTGGGAGCCGGAGCCGGTGTGGCAGCGGCCGGTTCCTCCACCGTCACACCGAAGTCGGTCGCGATGCCCGCGAGCCCGTTGGCGTACCCCTGGCCGACGGCCCGTGCCTTCCACTGGCCGCCCCGGCGGTAGATCTCCACGATCACCAGCGCGGTCTCGGTGCCGAGCTGCGGCGGGGTGAACGTCGCCAGCACGGCGCCGCCGTCCGCGTCCCGGATCGTGGCCGTCGGCTCGATGCCCTGGAAGGTCTGGCCGGCCGCGTCCGGGCTGGCCGTGACGACGATCTTCTCGATCTCCGGCGGGACGGCGGCGGTGTCCACCGTGACCGCGTCCGGAGCCGTGCCGCCGCCCGAGCGGTAGGTCACGCCGGGGCCGCTCGGCTGGTTGTAGAAGATGAAGTCGTCGTCGGAACGCACCTTGCCGTCGCCGGTGAGCAGCAGGCCCGACACGTCGAGCCGCACCGGGGCGGAGACGTCCACCGTCACGCGCGCGGTCGGCAGAGGGATGTTCGAGCCTGGGGTCATAGCTGTCATGCCGGGTAGAACGAACGACACCGCTTTACCGTTCCCTTACCGGCCGGAACCCGCCGAACGGCCCACGGAACCCGCCGAACGGCCCACTCGATACGCCCGACGGCCTACGGCACCACCACGATCTTCCGCCCCACGCCCGCCGCGAACTGCTCCAGCGCCTGCGGGTAGCGCTCCAGCGGGACCCGGTCGCTGATGAAGACCTCCGGGTCCAGCACCCCGTTCGCGAACAGTTCCGCCGCCCGCTCGAAGCTGTGCAGCACGGCCATGGAACCGGTGATCGTGATCTCCTGGTTGTAGATCCGGTACGGGTCGATGGTCACGCGGGTCGCGTAGTCCGCCACGCCGAACTGGAGGAAGGTGCCCGCCTTCGCCACCCGGTCCAGGCCGTCCTGGATCGCCGCCGCGTTGCCGGTCGCGTCCACGACCACGTCCCAGCCCTGCGGCCGGTCCAGCTCGTCCGCGCTGTCGGCCGCGCCGGTGACGCCGAGCCGGCGGGCGGTCTCCAGCCGGGCGGGGTTCACGTCGACCACGTCCACGCTCGCCGCGCCGGTCCGCTTGGCCAGCTCCAGCATCATCAGGCCCATCGTCCCGGAGCCGTAGATCAGCACGTGCGCGCCGAGGCGGGAGCGCAGCACGTCGTAGCCGCGTACCGCGCAGGACAGGGGTTCCACCAGGGCCGCGTCCTCGGTGCGCACGTGCTCGGGCAGCCGTACGCAGTTCGCCACGGGGGCGACGGCGTACCGGGCCGCGCCGCCCGCCGTCGTCACGCCGATCGCCGCCCAGCGTTCGCAGAGGTTGTTGTGGCCCGTACGGCAGTAGCGGCACTCGTGGCAGTACAGGGAGGGGTCGACGGCGACCCGGTCGCCGGCCGACAGCTCCGTGACCCGGGTGCCGACCGCGACCACCTCGCCGGCGAACTCGTGCCCCGGCACGATCGGCAGCTCGGGCGCGAACTCGCCCTGGAGGATGTGCAGGTCCGTGCCGCACAGGCCGCAGGCGGCGACCTCGACGACGACCTCGCGCGGCCCTGGCACCGGGTCGGGGACCTCGGTGACGACGGCGCGGCCCACGGACTCGATGACTGCGGCCTTCATTTCACGGCTCCCAACGACAGGCCCTGGACCAGCTTGTCCTGGGCGGCGAACCCCGCGGCGAGTACCGGCAGGGAGATGACGAGCGACGCGGCGCACACCTTCGCCAGGAACAGGCCCTGGCTGGTGATGAAGCCGGTCAGGAAGACGGGGGCGGTCTCGGCGACCACGCCCGTCAGGACCCGGGCGAAGAGCAGTTCGTTCCAGCTGAAGATGAAGCAGATCAGGGCCGTGGCGGCGATGCCGGGCAGGGCGATCGGGGCCACCACGCGGGTGAGGACGACCGGGAGCCGGGCGCCGTCGACCCGGGCCGCCTCGATGACCGCGACCGGCACCTCGGCGAGGAAGGACTGCATCATCCACACCGCGATCGGCAGGTTCATGGAGGTGTACAGGACGACCAGCAGCCAGATGTTGTCGAGCAGCCCGGCGTTCTTCGCGAAGAGGTAGACGGGCAGCAGGCCCGCCACGGCCGGCAGCATCTTCGTCGACAGGAAGAAGAACAGCACGTCCGTCCACTTCCGCACCGGCCGGATCGACAGCGCGTAGGCGGCCGGGAGGGCCAGCAGCAGCACGAGGAGGGTCGAGGCGACCGAGGCCACCGCGGAGTTGGCCAGCGCGGGCCACGGGCTCGCGCCGCCGCCGCTGCCGAAGAACGCGCGGTAGCCGTCGAGGGTCAGGGCGGCGGTGAAGGACGGCGGGTTGGCCGCCGCGTCCGCCTCGGAGTGGAAGGACGTCAGCGCCATCCAGGCGATGGGCAGGAAGAACACGATCCCGGCGAACCAGGCCAGCAGGCCCGGCCCGTGGCGGCGTACGGCCCTCATGCGCGGGACACCTCCTCGCGGAACAGCGACGACACCACGCGCAGCGCGAACGTCGCGATGACGAGCGAGCCGATGACCACCAGGACCCCGGCGGCGGAGGCAAGGCCGTTCTCGTGGGCCTGGTAGAAGCTCTGGTACACGGTGTAGGGCAGGTTGGCGGTGCCCAGGCCGCCGGAGGTGATCGTGAACACCGCGTCGAAGTTCTGCACGATGTGGATCGAGCCCAGCAGGGCGCCGAGTTCCAGATAGCGGCGCAGGTGCGGCAGTGTGAGGTGGACGAAGATCTGCCAGTCGCCCGCGCCGTCCACCCGGGCCGCCTCGATCTGCTGCTGGTCCCGGCTCTGCAGCCCGGCCAGCAGGATCAGCATCATGAACGGCGTCCACTGCCACACCAGGGATGCCTCGACGGCGAGCAGCGGGGTGCGGGAGATCCAGTCGGGCTGTGGGCCGCCCACATAGTGCGACAACCCATTCAAGAGGCCGTATTCAGGGTTGTAGAGCACATGCTTCCACAGCAGGGCCGCCGCCACCGGTACCACCAGGAACGGTGCGATGAGCAGGGTGCGCACGATGCCCCGGCCGCGGAACCGGCGGTCCAGCAGCAGCGCCAGCAGAAGTCCCAGGACCAGGCTGGCCAGCACCACCGCCGCGGTGAGCAGCACGGTCGTCCACACCGAGTGGCGCAGGTCCGCGTCGGTCAGGACCTGGCGGTAGTTGTCCAGGCCGGTGAAGCGGCGGGCCTTGGGGTACAGGGCGTTCCAGTCGAAGAAGGAGATCACCAGCGTGGCCGCGAACGGCAGCTGGGTGACGGCGATCAGGAACACGAGGGCGGGCAGCAGCGGGGCCCGGGTGGCCCAGGCGCGCAGCCGGGCCGGAGGCCGGCGGGCGGCGCGCACCGGGGTGCGGGTCAGGGGCGCGGTCGTCGCGGTCATCGTCCCTCGTACTCCTCGGAGATGCGTTCGGCGAGCCGCTGGGACTCGCGCAGCGCCGAGGCGACGGACTGGCGTCCGGCGATGGCCGCGCTGATCTCCTGGGAGACCTTGGTGCCCAGATCGGTGAACTCGGGGATGCCGACGAACTGGATGCCGGGCGCGGGGCGCGGCTGGACGCCGGGGTCGTCCGGGCGGCTGCTCTCGATGGCCTTCCTGGTCATGTCCTGGAAGGCGGCGGCGGACGCCCGGTAGTCAGGGCTGGCGTACGTCGAGGCCCGTTTGCCCGCGGGGACGTTCGCCCAGCCGCTGGTCTCGCCGACCAGCCGTTCGTAGCCCTTGCCGGACGCCCAGGAGACGAACTTCCATGCCTTGTCCGGGTTGCGGGAGGACTGCTGGATGCCCCAGGCCCAGGTGTAGAGCCAGCCGGAGGATTCGGTGCGCTCCACGGGCGCGGGGGCGTAGCCGAGCTTGCCGCGCACCGGGGAGCCCTCCGCCTCCAGCAGGCCGGCCGCGGAGGTGGCGTCGTACCACATGGCGGTCTTGCCCTGGGTCATGTTGTTCAGGCACTCGGCGAAGCCGGACTGGGCGGCACCGGACTCGCCGTGCCGGCGGACCAGGCCGACGTAGAACTCGGTCGCCTCGCGGAAGGCGGGCGAGTCGAGCCGGGCCTTGAAGTCCTTGTCGAACCAGGTGCCCCCGAAGGTGTTCACGACGGTGGTCAGCGGTGCCGTCAGCTCGCCCCAGCCGGGCAGCCCGCGCAGGCAGATGCCCCGCATGCCGGGCCGGGCGCCGTCCGTCTGCGCGGCCAGTTCGGCGACCTGCCGCCAGGTGGGGCGGGCGGGCATCGTCAGGCCCTTCGCCGCGAACACGTCCTTGCGGTACATCAGGAAGGACGACTCGCCGTAGAAGGGCTGCCCGTAGAGCTTGCCGTCGGGGCCGGTGAGGGCCTCGCGCAGGGGCCGCAGGACGTCCGGTTCGTCGTACGCGGGGTCCTTCGCCACGTACGAGTCCATCTCGTGCAGCCAGCCGTTGCGGGCGTAGATCGGTATCTCGTAGTTGGACAGGGTGGCGACGTCGTACTGGCCGGCCTGGTTGGCGAAGTCCTGGCTGATCTTGTCGCGGACGTCGTTCTCGGGCAGGACCGTGAAGTTGACCTTGATGCCGGTGTCCCGGGTGAAGTGGGCGGCGGTCAGCTTCCGCAACTCGGTCATCTGCGGGTTGTTGACCATCAGGACGTTGATGGCGTCGCCGCCGGACCCGGACCCGCCCGCGCCGGCCCAGCAGCCGGACAACAGGGGGGCGAGCAGCGTCCCGGCGGCCACGGCGAGCGCCGCTCGCGGCCTCCGTCGGCTCGGGGTGCGCATGGATCGCTCCTGGATAGAAGGGGAGACAAAGGGCGTACGAAGGGCTGCCGCGGCCGGGGAAGGAGGTGGGACGGGTCGGTGGTCAGACCCGGATGACCTGGGGGCCCAGCAGGGAGTAGCGGTGGGCCTCGGGGGACGGCAGGAGGGTGCTGGTCACGATCGCCTCCAGCGCGCCGACCTCCGCGAACCGGCAGAAGCTGACCGCGCCGAACTTGCTGTGCACGCCCGCGAAGACGGTGCGGCGGGCTGCCCGGACGGCCTGTGCCTTCACCTCGCTGACCGCCGGGTCGGGCGTGGTCAGGCCGTACTCGCGGGATATGCCGTTGGCCCCGATGTAGGCGAGGTCGATCACGAAGCCGGCCAGCATCTTCGTCGTCCAGTGGTCGACGGTGGCCAGCGTGCCCGGGCGGACCCGGCCGCCGAGCAGCAGCACGGACACCCGGTCGGCCTCCGCGAGGGCGCCCGCTACCGGCAGGGAGGCCGTCACGACGGTCAGCGGCCGGTCCCGGGGCAGCGCCTCGGCGATGAGCCGCGGGGTGAAGCCCTCGTCGACGAAGACCGTCTCGGCCTCCCCGAGCAGCCCGGCCGCCGCGGCGGCGATCCGGCGCTTCTCGGGCACCCGGCTGGTGGCGCGGAAGGCGAGCGTCGTCTCGAAGCCGGCGCTCTCCACCGGATAGGCGCCGCCGTGGGTGCGGCGGACGAGGCCGTGGTCCTCCAGGGCGCGCAGATCGCGCCGGATGGTCTCCTTGGCCACGCCGAGTTCGGCGGCGAGGGCGGAGACGTCCACCGAACCGGTGGCGCGCGCGGCCCGCACGATCTCGCGCCGGCGTGCCTCCGCGGTCCACGTGCCCATGTCGTCACCCGCCTCCCTGTGGAGTCGCCCGTTCGGGCCCATGGGGGAAGTTCTACCGCCGGTGCGCGGCGCTGACCAGGTCTGTCACGGGCCCGATGCTGCCCGTTTGTGCCCGCTTCGGCCGGGGCGTGCCCGCGGCGGACCTGTGCGGCCGTCCGGTGCGGGGTGGGTTCGGGCACCGCGGATGCCCGGACACGGCGGCGGGCGGGCCCGTTCGGTGCCCGCCCGCGCGCGTGGACGTCGGTTTCCGGCCGCCGGGGAGTCATCCGGCGGCCGGCGGGGGTTTCAGTACGGCCAGATCGGCGGGTCGGTGACGAAGTGCCCGCCGAGGCGGCCGTGGGCCGGGTTCTCCGGGTCCGGCTCGCCCTGCTCGGCGATGAGCTTCGCCGCGTACGGCTCGGAGTCGTCCTGGGGGTCGTAGCCGAGCGCCCGGGCGCTGCTCAGGTCCCACCACAGGCGGGTGTTGGCGGAGGAGCCGTAGACCACCGTGTGGCCGACCCCCTCGGCGGTCAGGGCCGCGTGGAAGAGGCGGGCGCCGTCGGCGGGGCTCATCCACAGCGAGAGCATGCGCACGCTGGTGGGCTCCGGGAAGCAGGAGCCGATGCGCACCGAGACGGTCTCCAGGCCGTGCTTGTCCCAGTAGAACTGGGCCAGGTCCTCGCCGAAGGACTTCGACAGGCCGTAGAAGGTGTCCGGGCGGCGCGGGGTGTCGACCGGGATGAGCGGTTCGCCCGCGCGCGGGGCCGGGGTGAAGCCGACGGCGTGGTTGGAGGAGGCGAAGACGATCCGCCCGACGCCTTCCTGGCGCGCGGCCTCGTACAGGTTGTAGGTGCCCTCGATGTTCGACCGGAGGATCTTCTCGAAGGGTGCCTCCAGGGAGATGCCCGCGAGGTGCAGTACGGCGTCCACGCCCCGGACCGCCTCGCGCAGCGCGTCCTTGTCGGTGAGGTCGGCGGTGACGGCGTCCGGCTCGCCCTCGATGGGGCGCACGTCGAACAGGCGCAGTTCGTAGCCGTACGCGGGCAGCAGGGACCGCATCAGGGTGCCGAGCCCGCCGGCGGCGCCGGTGAGCAGGACGGTGCGGGGAGCGGGCATCCTTCGATCTCCTTGGGGTCCGGGAACCGGTGTCCTCAACGGCCGCATGTGTGGACAAGGTTCACATGCGTGGACACGCTAGGGAGGGGTGCCGCGCCTCGTCAAGTGTGCCCCGCCAGGAGGAAATCCGCTGCTCTGTTGCCCGCACTCCGGCTTGACCCGCCGCAATTGCGGCCCGTAGCGTGAGGCCGTTCAGAAATATAGACAGTGATCAGAAACATGCACCGACAGGGAGCGCCTGTGACGCCAGCCCCTCTCGCCGCCCGGCTCCGCGACCCGCGCGGACCGCTCTTCTTCCCCGTCACGGCCTACGGCCCGGGCGGCTCACTCGACCTGGACGCCTACCGCACCCATGTGCGCCGCGGCGTCGAAGCCGGTGCCGCCGCCGTCTTCGCCGCCTGCGGCACCGGGGAGTTCCACGCGCTGCTGCCGGAGGAGTTCGAGGCCTGCGTCCGCGCGGCCGTCGAGGCCGCCGACGGACGCGTCCCGGTCGTCGCGGGCGCCGGATACGGCACCGCCCTCGCCGTCCGCTACGCCCGGCTCGCCGAGGCCGCGGGCGCCGACGGCCTCCTCGCCATGCCGCCGTACCTGGTGCTCGCCGGCCAGGAGGGCCTGCTGCGGCACTACCGCGAGGTCGCCGCGGCCACCGCCCTGCCGGTGATCGTCTACCAGCGCGACAACGCCGTCTTCACCCCGGAGACGGTCGTCGGACTCGCCCGCACCGAGGGCGTCATCGGCCTCAAGGACGGCCTCGGCGACCTCGACCTGATGCAGCGCGTGGTCAGCGCCGTCCGCACCGAGGTCCCCGGCGACTTCCTGTACTTCAACGGCCTGCCCACCGCCGAGCAGACCCAGCTCGCCTACCGCGCGCTCGGCATCACCCTGTACTCCTCCGCGGTGTTCTGCTTCGCCCCCGAGATCGCCCTCGCCTTCCACCGCGCCCTGCGCACCGGTGACCTGCCCGTCGCCCACCGCCTCCTGGACGGCTTCTACGGCCCGTTCGCCGACCTGCGCGCCCAGGGCCGCGGCTACGCCGTCTCCCTGGTCAAGGCGGGCGTACGGCTGCGCGGCCTGGACGTCGGCGAGGTCCGGCCCCCGCTGCACGAACCGGCCGACGACCACGTCAAACAGCTCGCCCGGCTCATCGAGCGCGGCCAGGCGCTGCTGGAGGGGGACGCGTGAGGGCGTCGGCGTTCGTCTACCCCTGGGACGTGGGCGGCGACCCGGAGGCGCCCGCGCGCATCGCCGGGCTCGGCGTCGAGCAGGTCACCCTGGCCGCCGCCTACCACTCCACCCGCGCGCTGACCCCCCGCCACCCACGGCACCGCGTCGTCACCGCCGAGTACGCGGCCGTCCTCTACCCGCCCGGCGACCGCTGGGCGGGACGCGGCCTGCGCCCCTACCCGGCCGGCCGCTGGGCCCCGGGCAACGCCTACGCCGAGGCCGCCGAGGCCCTCGCCGCGGCCGGCCTGGAGGTGCACACCTGGGTCGTCCTCGCCCACAACTCCCGCATGGGCGCCGAACACCCGGACACCTCCGTCGTCAACGCCTACGGCGACCGCTACCCGTGGGCGCCCTGCATCGCCCAGCCCGGCACCCGCGCGTACCTGACCGACCTGGCCGCCGAGGCCGCCGTACGCCCCGGCGCGCGGGGCACCGAACTGGAGTCCCTGGGCTGGTACGGGTTCCAGCACCTGCACGCCCATGACAAGACCGCCGGCGTGCCCCTCGGGGAGGCCGGGCAGTACCTGATGTCCCTGTGCTTCTGCCCGTCCTGCCGGGCCGGCTACGGCGAGCAGGGCCTGGACGCCGACACGCTGGCCACGGCCGTGCGCCGGGCGCTGGAGCCGCTGTGGCGGGGCACGGCCGACGACACCGGCTGGCCGACGGTGGAGAAACTGCTCGGCGAGGAGCCGGCGGCGGCCACGCGCGCGTGGCGGGACACCACCGCCCGCACCCTCCAGGAGGAGGTCGTCGCCGCCGTACGCGCCGCCGCGCCGAGCGGCTTCCGGGTGCTGCTGCACGCCGACCCGGTCTCCTACCACTGCGGCGCCAACGCGGGCGTCGACCCCGCCCACATCCTGTCCGTGGCCGACGGCGTCGTGGTGCCCTGTGCGGGCGGTACGGCGGCGCTGGCGCCGTTCGCCGCCGAGGCGCGCCGGGGGACGGTGCTGGCCGCCAACCTCACCGTCGTCACCGGCATGGGCGGCAGCCCCGGCACGCTCGCGGCGGACGCGGCCCGCGCGCGTGCCGAAGGCGCCACCGAACTGCGGCTGTACCACGCCGGGCTGGCCTCCGACGAGGACCTGGCCGCGGTGCGGGCGGGGCTGGCGGCCCGCTGAGGGGGACATGTGAGGCCGGTGCCGGTCTGGGGGCTTCGCCGAGGGGTTCGTGCGGGGCCGGTGTCGGTCGGGGGCTTCGCCGGGAGGCATGTGAGGCCGCACCGGCCGGGGGCTTCGCCGAGGGGGTTCATGTGAGGTCCACGCCGACCGGGGTCTCCGCCGGGGCGGCCGGCCGCTTCCGCAGCGGGACGGCCGACGCCAGCAGGGCCAGGCCGCACAGCGGCAGCAGCGGGCCGGGGCCGGCCGGTTCCACCAGGCCGGTCCCGGCGGCCAGCCCGACCGCCGTGGGCGTGAACATCAGCGTGTTGGCGGTCGCCGTAGCCCGGCCCAGCAGCGGCTCCGGCGTGCCCCGCTGCACGGCGGTGAGCGCGGCGATCAGCACACAGGGCAGGCCCAGCCCGCCGGCCGCGCTCGACGCCAGGGCCACCGGGTCCCACGGCACCGCCCGCGCCGCCGCCGCGACCGCGGTCAGCGCGATCCCGGCCGCCGCGAGCCGCCGCGCGCCCAGCCGGCGCAGCGCCGGCCCGGCGAGCAGCCCGGCCGCCACCGAGCCGGCGCCCTGGGCGGCGTACAGCACGCCCAGGTAGGCGGGGGAGTGGCCGAGGCGGTCGACCACGGCGTACACCGCCGTACTCGCGAGCGAGGTGAACAGCATCGTCAGGCCGCCCGCCAGGACCAGCGGGCGCAGCGCCGGGTGCCCCCACAGGTGGCGGGTGCCCTCGGCGGTCTCCCGCCACCAGCCCGCGCCGGACGGTACGGGCCGTTCCTCGCGGACCCGCAGCAGGGCGCACATCCCGGCCGCGAGCACGAAGCTGGCCGCGTCCAGGCAGGCCACGGCGGGGCCGCCCCAGGCCGCGTACAGGCCGGCGCCGGTCAGCGGGGCGACGAGTTTCATGCCCTCGGTGACCGTCATCCGCAGCCCGTTGAAGTCACCGAGCAGGCGGGTGCCGACCACGGTGGTCACCAGCGCCGACTCGGCGGCGTCATGGACGGTGCCGGCGGCGCCGTACACCAGCAGCACGGCGTACAGCAGCCACACGCGGTGCGGGGAGTCGACGGCGAAGAGCACCGGGAGCAGCGCGGCGAGGCCCAGGTTCAAACAGATCAGCAGGGGCCTGCGGCGCACCCGGTCGGCGAGCGTACCGAGCGCCGGACCGGCGAGCGAGGGCGCCCACATCGCGAGCATGCACAGCGCGGCGAGGGCGTCGGAGCCGGTCATGTCCTTCACCCACACCCCACAGGCCAGCCACAAGGAGGAGGTGCCGAACCCGGACACCACCACGGCCCCCAGATACAGCCCGGCATCCCGGTCCCGCAGCACCCGGAACACGGTCGGAGAAGTCGTCATGCCCGCCCATCGTGGGCCTAAGGCAGGGGCGCGGGGATCGGGAGGATGCCCGGGACCGGGGGGGCGCGGACAGGGGTGCGGGTAGGGAGTGGCGGGAGCCGGGCTAAGGCGGTTCCGGTGCCCCCGTGGGGAGTCACCGGGCCGCCCCCGCCCCGACGAACCGGAACCCACGCCCCCGCAACTTCCTTTGTCAGAAGCATTGACGAAACATTCGGCCCCTCCTACCTTCAACGCGTCGTACTTCGTACGTCATATATGAGACGCGATATGTGAGATCCGAGAGGGCCGCATGACCTCTGTGCCCACCCCGATCCCGTCCCGTACGCAGTACGTGCTGGACGCGATCAAACACCGCATCCTCACCGGGCGGCTGACGCCCGGTCAGGCGCTGGTGGAGACGGAACTGGCCGCGCAGTTCGGGGTGTCCAAGACCCCGGTGCGCGAGGCGCTGAAGACCCTCGCCGGGACCGGCCTGGTCGTGATGAGCCAGTACAAGGGCGTCACGGTGCGCATGGTGGACGCGGACATGGCGCGCGAGGTGTACGACGTACGGCTGCTGCTGGAGCCGGAGGCCCTGCGCCGGGCCGTCACCAGGGGCGCCTCCCTCGACGCCGCCCGCGACGCGCTGACCCGCGCCGACGACGCCACCGACACCGCCGAACGCTCCCTGGCCAACCGGGAGTTCCACCGCGCCCTGTACCTGCCCTGCGGCAACCCGCTGCTCGCCCGGATGCTGGACCAGGTCCGCGACCAGGCCGCCCTCGTCTCCGCCGTGGCCTGGGCCACCGACCCCTCCTGGGAACGGGAGGCCGCCGAGCACCGCGAGATCCTGCGGCTCGCCCTGGACGGCGACGCGGACGGGGCAGCGGGCGCCCTGCACGCCCACATCGCGTCCTTCGTCGGCCGGGCGTTCCCCGAGCCCCTCCCCACGGAAGGCGAGCAATGAGCAGCGTGACCTTCGAGACCCAACGGACGGCCCTGGCCGACGTGGTGGCCATCCCGGTGACCCCCTTCGCCGCGGACGGCACCGTCGACACCGCCGCCCACCGGGCGCTGCTGCGCCGCCTGCTCGACGGCGGCATCACCACCCTCACCCCGAACGGCAACACCGGCGAGTTCTACGCCCTCACCCCCGAGGAGCGCCGGCTGGTCGCCGAGCTCACCGCGGACGAGGCCGGTGACCGCGCCGTGATCCTGGCCGGCGTGGGCCACGACCTGCCCACCGCGATCGCCTCCGCCCGGCACGCCGGGAGCCTCGGCGCCCGGATGGTCATGGTCCACCAGCCGGTGCACCCGTACGTGTCGGCGGCCGGCTGGGTCGACTACCACCGCGCCATCGCCGAGGCCGTCCCCGAACTGGGCGTGGTGCCCTACATCCGCAACGCGCAGCTGCCCGGCGCCCGGCTCGCCGAACTCGCCGACCACTGCCCGAACGTCATCGGCGTGAAGTACGCCGTCCCGGACGCCGCCCGGTTCGCGGCCTTCGCCCGGGACGCCGGCCTGGACCGCTTCGTCTGGGTGGCCGGCCTCGCCGAACCGTACGCCCCCTCCTACTTCTCCGCGGGCGCCACCGGCTTCACCTCCGGGCTCGTCAACGTCGCCCCGGCCGTCTCCCGGAACATGCTGGACGCGCTGCGCGCCGGCGACTACCCGGCCGCCATGAAGGTCTGGGAGCAGATCCGCCGCTTCGAGGAGCTGCGCGCCGCGCAGGGCAGCGCCAACAACGTCACCGTCGTCAAGGAGGCCCTCGCCGCGCTCGGACTGTGCCGCCGGGACGTCCGCCCGCCCAGCAGGCCGCTGCCCGAGAACGAGCGCGCCGAGGTCGCCGCCATCGCCGCCGGATGGTCCATGTGAACGCGACCCCCAAGCGGCCCGAGGAACTGCGCAGCCACCAGTGGTACGGCACCGACGGGCTGCGCTCCTTCAGCCACCGCGCCCGCACCCGCCAGCTCGGCTACCTGCCCGAGGAGCACCTGGGCAAGCCGGTCATCGCCATCCTCAACACCTGGTCCGACATCAACCCCTGCCACGTCCACCTGCGCGACCGCGCCCAGGCCGTCAAGCGCGGGGTGTGGCAGGCGGGCGGCTTCCCCCTGGAGTTCCCGGTCTCCACGCTCAGCGAGACCTTCCAGAAGCCGACCCCCATGCTCTACCGCAACCTGCTCGCCATGGAGACGGAGGAGCTGCTGCGCTCCTACCCGGTCGACGGGGCGGTGCTCATGGGCGGCTGCGACAAGTCCACGCCCGCGCTGCTGATGGGCGCGGCCTCCGCCGACCTGCCCGCCGTGTTCGTGCCGGCCGGTCCGATGCTCCCGGGCCACTGGCGCGGCGAGGTCCTCGGCTCCGGCACCGACATGTGGAAGTACTGGGACGACAAGCGGGCCGGCCTCATCGGCGACTGCGAGATGGCCGAGCTGGAGAGCGGCCTGGCCCGCTCGCCCGGCCACTGCATGACGATGGGCACGGCGTCCACGCTCACCGCGGCGGCCGAGGCGCTGGGGGTGACCGTGCCGGGCGCGTCCAGCATCCCGGCGGTGGACTCCGGGCACGACCGGATGGCGGCGAAGGCGGGCATGACCGCCGTGGAACTCGTCCACCAAGGCCGCAGGCTGTCCCGCATCCTCACCCGGGAGGCCTTCGAGGACGCCGTCACCACCGTGCTCGGCCTCGGCGGCTCCACCAACGCGGTGATCCACCTCATCGCCATGGCAGGCCGGGCCGGGGTCCGGCTCACCCTGGACGACTTCGACAGCATCGCCCGCACGGTCCCGGTCCTCGCCAACGTCCGCCCCGGCGGGCGGAAGTACCTGATGGAGGACTTCCACTTCGCCGGCGGCCTGCCCGGCTTCCTGTCCCGGATCACCGACCTGCTCCACCTGGACCGGCCGACGGTGTGCCACGACACCCTGCGCGAGCAGCTGGCCGGCGCCCGGGTCCACGACGACGACGTCATCCGCACCCGGGACAACCCGGTCGCGAGCGAGGGCGGGGTCGCGGTGCTGCGCGGCAACCTCTGCCCGGACGGCGCGGTCATCAAGCACATCGCCGCCGAGCCGCACCTGCTCAAGCACACCGGACCGGCCGTCGTCTTCGACGACTACAAGACCATGCAGCGCACCATCAACGACCCCGCGCTCGGCATCACCGCCGACAGCGTCCTGGTGCTGCGCAACGCCGGCCCCAAGGGCGGCCCGGGCATGCCCGAGTACGGCATGCTGCCGATCCCGGACCATCTGCTGAAGCAGGGCGTGCGGGACATGGTCCGGATCTCCGACGCCCGGATGAGCGGCACGAGTTACGGCGCGTGCGTGCTGCACGTGGCCCCCGAGTCCTACGTCGGCGGCCCGCTGGCCCTGGTGCGCACCGGCGACCTGATCACGCTCGACGTCGAGGCGCGCACCCTCCGGCTCGACGTGGACGACGCCGAACTGGAGCGTCGCAGGGCCGAGTGGACCCCGCCGCCCGTGCGCTACGAACGCGGCTACGGCGCGCTCTACAGCGAGCAGATCACCCAGGCGGACACCGGCTGCGACTTCGAGTTCCTCGCCCGGCCGGGCACGGTGCAGGACCCGTACGCGGGCTGAACCGCACTGGATCACGGCCCCCTGTGGCCGAGATCTCGAACACTGATCGGAAAGCGCTTCACCGAGAACGGAGAACAGTCATGGCCCAAGCCGCAGCCGTGGCGAAGCCGCCCGCGCCACCGAGGCGGCGCCGTGCCTCCGCCACCCCGCGCAGGCTGCCGTACCTGCTGATCGCCCCGGCGGCCCTGCTGATGCTGGGTTTCATCGCCTACCCGGTGCTCAGTGTCTTCTACTACAGCCTGCAGAACTACAACCCCACCAAGCCCTGGCGGAACGGATTCGCGGGCCTGGACAACTTCACCCGGGCCTTCGCGCACGACCCGCAGTTCTGGGACACCCTGACCTTCAGCGCCAAGTGGGTCGTGGTGGAAGTCGCGTTGCAGCTGCTGTTCGGTCTCGCGCTGGCGCTGATCGTCAACCAGACCTTCGTGGGCCGGGCGGTGGGCCGCGCGCTCGTCTTCTCGCCCTGGGCGGTCTCCGGCGTGCTGACCTCCGCGATCTGGGTGCTGCTCTACAACTCCCAGACCGGCATCAGCCGTTACCTCGCCGACGCGGGGCTGGGCTCGTACGGCACCAGCTGGCTGTCGGACACCTCCACGGTGTTCCCGGCGGCGGTGGTCGCCGACCTGTGGCGCGGGGTGCCGTTCTTCGCGATCCTCATCCTCGCCGACCTCCAGTCCGTCTCCAAGGACCTGTACGAGGCCGCCGAGGTCGACGGGGCGAGCCGGCTCAAGCAGTTCTGGCACATCACCCTGCCCCACCTGAAGGACGCCATCGTCCTGTCCACACTGCTGCGCGCGGTGTGGGAGTTCAACAACGTCGACCTGCTGTACACCCTGACCGGCGGCGGCCCGGCCGGCGAGACCACCACCCTGCCGCTGTACATCGCCAACACGTCCGTCGACGCCCACAACTTCGGCTACGCCTCCGCCCTCACCACGGTGGCGTTCGTGATCCTGCTCTTCTGCTCGATCGTCTATCTGCGGCTGAGCAAGTTCGGAGGTGAGTCCAGGTGATCACCGAGATCGCTCCCGCTCCCGAGCGCGTGGCGGCCGAGCCCGCCCGGCCCGGTGGGAAGCGCCGCGCCTGGGACGAGGTCCCGCGCTGGCAGATCTACGTCCCGCTGACCGTCTACCTGCTGTTCACCCTGATCCCCTTCTACTGGATCCTGCTCTTCGCGCTCCGCCCGGCCGGCTCCACCTCGCTGGTGCCCTGGCCGATGACCTTCGAGCACTTCGAGAAGGTGTGGACCGAACGCAGCTTCGGCACCTACTTCACCAACAGCGTCTACGTCGGCCTGGCCACCCTGGTGCTGACCACCGTCGTCGCCCTGGCCGGCGGCTACGCGCTGGCCCGCTTCGACTTCCGGCTCAAGCGCGGCTTCATGCTGGCGCTGCTGTGCTCGCAGTTCGTGCCGGGTGCGCTGCTGCTGGTGCCGCTGTTCCAGATCTTCGCCAACCTGCGGATGATCAACTCGCTGGGCAGCGTGGTCATCGCCGAGACCGTCTTCCAGCTGCCGCTGTCGATGATCCTGATCAGCGGGTTCATCCGGAACGTGCCCTACTCCCTGGAGGAGGCCGCCTGGGTGGACGGCTGCAACCGTCTGACCGGCTTCCGGATCGTGGTGCTGCCGCTGCTGCGGCCCGGTCTGATCGCCGTCGGCTCCTTCGCCTTCGTGCACGCCTGGAACCACTTCCTGTTCGCCCTGATGTTCCTCTCCGACCAGGGCAAGCAGACCATCCCGGTCGGCCTGAACACCCTGATGAGCGCCGACAGCGTCGACCTGGGCGCCCTGGCGGCGGGCGGCATCATCGCGGCCGTCCCGGTGGTGATCGTGTTCGCCTTCATCCAGAAGTGGCTGATCACCGGCTTCAGCGCGGGGGCGGTGAAGGGATGAGACCGCGCCACCTGCTCCCGGCGGCGGCCCTGGCCGGACTGTTCTGCCTGCCCGCCCACGCCGCCGGCACGGCCGGCCGGGACATCAGCCGCGACGTCCTTGCCGCCGACGACGGCTGGGCGGCGTACGGCACCGGCACCACCGGAGGCGCGGCGGCCGACGACGCGCACGTGTACACGGTGACCGACCGCGCGGGGCTCGTCCGCGCCCTCGACGGCGGCAGCGACACCCCGAAGATCATCAAGATCGCCGGCACCATCGACGCCAACACCGACGACTCCGGCCGCCGGCTGGACTGCGCCGACTACGCCACCGGCGGCTACCGTCTGAAGGAGTACCTGGCCGCCTACGACCCCCGCACCTGGGGCTCCGCCAAGCCCAGCGGCCCCCAGGAGGAGGCCCGGCAGGCCTCGGCGGCCCGGCAGGCCGAGCGCGTGCAGTTCACCGTCGGCTCCAACACCACCATCGTCGGCCTCGGCCGCGCGGTGCTGAAGGGGGCGAGCCTCCAGGTCCGGAACGCGGACAACGTCATCGTCCGCAACCTCGAACTCCGCGACGCCTACGACTGCTTCCCCGTCTGGCAGCCCAACACCGGCGGTCTCGGCGACTGGAAGAGCGCCTACGACACCCTCTGGCTGACCGGAGCCACCCACGTCTGGGTCGACCACGTCACCGCCTCCGACGAGGGCCACCCGGACGCCGGGGAGCCCGCCTACTTCGCCCGCAACCACCTGCGCCACGACGGCCTGCTGGACATCACCAACGGCTCCGACCTGATCACCGTCTCCTGGTCCCGGTTCGCCGGCCACGACAAGGCGATGCTCATCGGCAACAGCGACACGGCCGCCGGGGACCGGGGCCGGCTCCGGGTCACCCTGCACCACAACCAGTTCGAGTCGGTCGTCCAGCGCGCGCCCCGGGTCCGCTTCGGCCAGGTGCACCTGTACGACAACCGGTACGTGGTCACCGACGACGACTACCGCTACTCCCTCGGCGTCTCCACCGAGTCCGCCCTCTACGCCGAGAACAACGCCTTCCACACCCCGGCCCACGTGGAGGCCGCCGACCTGGTCAAGAGCTGGAACGGCAGCGCGCTGCACGCGAGCGGCACGTTGTTCAACGGCTATCCGGTCGACCTGCTCGCCATCCACAACGCCTACAACTCCGGCAGCGAGCGCGACCTGACGGCGGACGTCGGCTGGACACCCGTCCTGCACGGGAGGATCGACAGCGCGGCGGTGGCCGACCGGGCCGTGGCGCGCGGCGCGGGCGCGGGGAGGATCCGGTGACCGTACCCGTCGTCCTCGCGGGCGCCCGCGGTCACGGCCGCTGGCACCTGGACAACATCCGCCGGCTCCAGGCCCGGGGCGTGGTCCGCCTCGCCGGGATCTGCGAACTGACCCCGCTCACCGCGGCGGAGATCCCGGACGGTCTGGGCACCCCGGAGCAGTCCGCCGACCTCGGGGCGCTCCTGGACGCCACCGGCGCGCGGATCGCCGTGATCTGCACGCCCATCCCCACCCACACCGACCTGGCCCTCACCGCCGCCGTCCGGGGCGCGCACCTGCTGCTGGAGAAGCCGCCCGCGCCCTCCTACGCCGAGTTCCGCCGCATGGCCGACGGCGTCGCCGAGGCTCGGGTGGCCTGCCAGATCGGCTTCCAGTCGCTCGGTTCGCACGCGGTGCCCGCGATCCGGCGCCTGATCGCCGAGGGCGCCATCGGCACGGTCAAAGGGGTGGGCGCCGCCGGGGCCTGGGCGAGGGACGAGGCCTACTACCGGCGGGCTCCCTGGGCGGGCCGGCGGCGGCTGGACGGCGCCGACGTGGTCGACGGGGTGCTCACCAACCCCCTCGCGCACGCCGTCGCCACCGGCCTCGCCCTGCTCGGCACCACCCGCGCCGAGGACGTCACCGGCATCGAGACCGAACTGCTGCGCGCCAACGCCATCGAGTCCGACGACACCTCCTGCGTCCGCGTGCACACCCCGCGCGGTCCGGTCACGGTCGCCGCGACCCTGTGCGCCGAGCACCCCGGGGAGCCGTATGTGCTGGTGCACGGCGACCGCGGCCGGATCACCTTCTGGTACAAGCAGGACCGGGTGCTGCTCCAGCGCACCGGGCACGGCCCCGAAGAGACCGAGTACGGCCGCACGGACCTGCTGGAGAACCTGGCCGGCCACCTGGAGCACGGCACCGCGCTGCTGGTCCCGCCCGACGACACCGGCGCCTTCATGCGGGTCGTCGAGGCGATCCGCACCGCCCCCGACCCGGCACCCCTGCCGGAGACCGCCTGGCGGTCGCTGCCGGACGAACGGCGCCGGATCGTACCCGGCGTCGAGGGACTGGTCGCCGCGGCGGCGGACACCCTCGCCCTCTACTCCGAACTGGGCGCCTCCTGGGCCCTGCCGAACGAGGTGAGCACCTGATGACATCCCCCGACAGCCTGGTCCTGCGGGCCGCCGGCCGCCCGGTCGGCCGCTACGTCACCCGGCCCGGCCTGCCCGCCCGGCTCGCCCCACGCCCCTATCTGCACCCCGTCACCACCCTGGCCGGCACCCCGGTCACCGAGGTGAGCCCCGCCGACCACGCGCACCACCTCGGCGTCGGTGTCGCCGTTCCCGACGTCGAGGGGCACAACTTCTGGGGCGGGCGCACCTTCGTGCGCGACCAGGGCCCGACCGAGCTGGACAACCACGGCGTCCAGCGGCACACCGGCTTCCAGCTGTGCGACCCGGACGGCTTCGTGGAGGAGCTGCGCTGGGCCGCCGCCGGCACCGAGCTGCTGCGCGAGCGCCGCACGGTCGCGGCCACCGGGCTCACCGAGACCGCCTGGGCGCTGGACTTCACCTTCTCCCTCACCAACGTCACCCCCGGCCCGCTGTCCTTCGGCAGCCCCGCCACCAACGGCCGGCCCGGCGCGGCCTACGGCGGCTTCTTCTGGCGGGCCCGCAAGGAGTCCCGGCCCCCCGAGGTCTTCACCGCCGACCGGGAGGGCGAGGCCGAGGCGCACGGCACCCGCGCCGACTGGCTCGCGCTGGCCGGCGCCGGCTGGACGCTGGCGTTCGCCGGGGCCACCGAGGACACCCGCCGCGACCCCTGGTTCGTCCGGGCCGCCGAATACCCCGGAGTGGGCTCCTCCCTGGCGCACACCGAGCGGCTGACCGTCGCGCCCGGCGAGACCGTCGTGCGCCGGATCGTCACCGTCGTCGCCGACGGCCGCCCGGCCCGCGACGAGGTGGCCGCCCTGGTCCGCAAGGCGGTGGCCCAGTGACCGGCACCTACCGCAACCCGGTGCTGAACGCCGACTGGTCCGACCCGGACGTGGTCCGCGTCGGCGACGACTTCTACCTCACCGCCTCCAGCTTCGGCCGCGCCCCCGGACTGCCCCTGCTGCACTCCCGGAACCTGGTCGACTGGACCCTCGTCGGACACGCCCTCGCACGCCTGGAACCGGAGGAGGAGTACGCCCTGCCCCGGCACGACCGCGGGGTCTGGGCGCCGTCCATCCGGCACCACGACGACCGGTTCTGGATCTTCTGGGGCGACCCCGACCAGGGCGTCTTCCAGGTCAACGCCCCGGAGATCAGGGGCCCGTGGACCCGCCCGCACCTGGTCAAGGAGGGCAAGGGCCTGATCGACCCGTGCCCGCTGTGGGACGACGAGACCGGCGAGGCCTACCTCGTGCACGCCTGGGCCAAGTCCCGCTCCGGCGTCAAGAACCGCCTCACCGGCCACCGGATGCGCCCCGACGCCACCTCGCTGCTCGACGAGGGCAAGGTGATCGTCGACGGCGACCGCATCCCCGGCTGGTTCACCCTCGAAGGGCCCAAGCTCTACCGGCACGACGGCTATTTCTGGATCCTCGCCCCCGCCGGGGGAGTGGAGACCGGCTGGCAGGGCGCGTTCCGCTCGCGCGGGTTCTTCGGCCCCTACGAGGAGCGGATCGTGCTGGAGCAGAAGGACACCGACGTCAACGGCCCCCACCAGGGCGGCTGGGTGCGCACCGCGGTCGGCGAGGACTGGTTCCTGCACTTCCAGCAGCGCGGCCCCTACGGCAGGGTGGTCCACCTCCAGCCGATGCGCTGGGGCCGGGACGGCTGGCCGGTGCTGGGGGACGAGGGCGCCCCCGTCGCCGTACACCGGCGGCCCGCGCTGCCGGCGCAGCCGCCCGCCGCGCCCGCCACCGACGACGACTTCCCCGGCGGCCGGTACGGCCGGCAGTGGCAGTGGACCGCCAACCCCGGCGACGGCTGGGCCACCCAGCACTCCGGGGACGGGCTGCGGCTGACCTGCGTGCGCTCGGCCGACGCCCACGACCCGCGGAAACTGCCGAACGTCCTCACCCAGCGGCTGCCCGGGCTGCCGAGCGCGGTCGAGGCCGAGCTGCGGCTGGACGCCGCCGAGCCGGGCGCCCGCGCGGGACTCGTGGTGCTCGGGGACGCCTTCTGCTGGATCGGGCTGGAGCGCGGCGCCGACGGCACGGTGCGGCTCGTGCACCGGTTCGCGGAGGCGGTCGCCGAGCGGGAGCGTGACGCCGGGGTGCCGTGCGTCGCGCCCGGGGGCCGGGCGCGGCTGCGGATCGAGGCCGGGCCCGGGGCGCGCTGCCGGTTCTCCTACGACGTCGGGGACGGGTTCCGCCCCTCCGGCCCGGTCTTCGCGGCCACGCCCTGGCGCTGGGTCGGCGCCCTGCTCGGCCTGTTCGCCGTCGCGCCCGAGGGACCCGGGCACGCGGGCTCGGCGACCTTCACCCGGTTCCGGATCACGCCCCTGTAGTCGCCCGAGAAGCCCTGTTGGGAGCCGCAATGACGCACATCCCTGGCAAGCGCCTGCCCCGTCCGGGCCCCGTCCTCGCCGCCGTGACCGCCCTCGTCGCCACGTTCGGCCTCGGCCTGGCGGGCGAGGCGAAGGCCGCCGCCCCGCGGGCCGCGACCCCGGCGAAGACCGCCGGGCCCTTCGACGACGACCGGCCGCACGGCTTCGCCTCGCTGACCGGCGGGACCACCGGCGGAGCCGGCGGCCGGGTCGTCACCGTCACCGACCAGGCGTCCCTCGCCCGCTACGCCTCGGCCCCGGAGCCGTACGTCATCCGGGTCGCCGGATCGATCGCGGTGGAGCCCTTCGGCTCGGACATCGTGGTCGCCTCGGACAAGACCATCGTCGGCGTCGGCGACACCGGCGAGATCGTGCACGGGGAACTGCACCTGAACCCCGGCACGCACAACGTCGTCATCCGCAACCTGACCATCCGGGACTCGTACGTCGAGGGCGACTGGGACGGCAAGACCACCGACTTCGACGCCATCCAGATGGACGGCGCCGACCACGTCTGGATCGACCACAACACCTTCACGCACATGGGCGACGGGCTGCTCGACATCCGCAAGGACAGCCAGTACGTCACCGTCTCCTGGAACCGGTTCACCCACCACAACAAGGCGCTCGGCATCGGCTGGACCAGCGACGTGCGCACCCAGATCACCATCGACCACAACTGGTTCTCCGGCACCAAGCAGCGCAACCCCTCCGCCGACAACTGCGCCTACGCCCACCTGTACAACAACTACCTGTCCGGCCAGGTGGCCGACGGCGACCCGGTGTGGACGTACGGCAACTACGCGCGCGGCCGCACGAAGATGGTCATCGAGAACAGCTACTACGACGGTGTCCAGCACCCCTACCAGGCCGACGCCACGGCCGAACTGGTGCAGCGCGGCTCGATCCTGAGGCACACCAGCGGACGGACCGACGAGCACGGCACCGCGTTCGACCCGCACGCCTTCTACGACTACCGGCCGGACCCGGCCGCCGCCGTCCCCGCCCTCGTCGAGCGCTTCTCCGGCCCGCAGCAGCGGATCGGCACCGTGCTGCGCGTGCCGGGCGAGTACCCGACCGTGCAGTCGGCGGTGGACGCCGTGCCCGACGGCAACACCGTGCCGGTGACGATCGAGATCGCGCCCGGGACCTACCGCGAGAAGGTGTACGTCCCGCCGTCCAAGCCCCGTATCACGCTGCTGGGCACGGGACGCGACCGGTCGGACACCGTCATCGTGTACGACACGCCCGCCGAGTACGGCGGCTCCAGCGGCAGCGCCACCGTCCGCGTCGCCGCGAACGACACCACCGCCCGGCACCTGACCTTCAGTAACGACTTCGACGAGGCCGCCGTCGAGCTGAAGGGCGAGCAGGCGCTGGCGATGAAGACGACCGGCGACCGGATCGTCTTCGAGGACACCGCGTTCCTCGGCAACCAGGACACCCTGATGACCGACAGCCCCAAGCTGACCACGACCAGCCGGGTGTACCTCCGTAACGCGTACATCGAGGGCGACGTCGACTTCGTCTACGGGCGCGCCACCACCGTCATCGAGCGGTCGGTGATCCGGGCGCTCAGCCGGGGCTCCGCCACCAACAACGGCTACATCACCGCCGCCTCCACCTGGAAGGGCAACCCGTACGGGTTCCTGATCACGGACTCCAGGATCGTCAGCGACGCCCCCGCCGGCTCCGTCCACCTCGGCCGGCCCTGGCACCCGGGCGGCGAGCCGGACGCGGTCGGCCAGGTGCTGATCCGGAACACCGGACTGCCCGCCGCGATCAAGTCCGCGCCGTGGACCGACATGAGCGGCTTCTCCTGGAAGGACGCCCGGTTCGCCGAGTACCGCAGCCACGGACCCGGCGCCGCCGTCACCGTCGACCGGCCGCAGCTGAGCGACGCGGACGCACGGTCGTACACCGTCGCCGACTACCTGCGCGGCACGGACGGCTGGGCGCCGTACGCCCGCCGCTGACCCGCCCACGACTTCGCACCACCCCCACACCACCCTGTCCCCGCACCATCCAGCAGAAGAGAGCCGACCAATGAACAGCAGCATCCGCAGGAGCAGGCGCGCCGCCCTGGCCGTTGCCCTGGGCTCCGCCCTCGCGCTGACCGCCACCGCCTGCGGCGACGACGGCAGCGGCAGCGCGGGCGGGAAGGGCGACGAGGGCTCCGGCACGGGCACGATCACCTTCTGGGACAACAACGGCGGTGTCCGCACCGACATCTGGAAGCAGATCATCGCCGACTTCGAGCACAAGTACCCCGACATCAAGGTGAAGTACGTCGGGGTGCCCGCCGCGAGCGCGCAGTCCAAGTACGACACCGCCATCCAGGGCGGCGGCCTGCCGGACGTCGGCGGCGTCGGCACGGCGATGCTCGCCGAGGTCGCCGCGCAGGGCGCGCTGGAGCCGCTGGACGAGCGGCTCGCCGGCAGCCCGCTCAAGGGCAAGCTCAACACCAAGTTCCTGGAGAGCGTGAAGGCGGCCGGCGGGGACGGCAGGACGTACACCGTGCCGACGTCCGCGAACAACGGCACGCTGTGGTACCGCACCGACCTGTTCCGCGCGGCCGGGCTGGAGCCGCCGACCACCTGGACGAAGTTCTACAAGGCCGCCGACAAGCTCACCGACAAAAGCAAGAACGCCTTCGGGTACACCATCCGCGGCGGTGACGGCTCCATCGCGCAGGCCCTGGACGCGATGTACGGGCAGAGCGGGATCACGTCCTTCTGGAACGGCGACAAGACCACCGTCAACGACCCGAAGAACGTGGCCGCGCTGGAGAAGTACACCGGCCTGTACAAGAAGAACACCCCGTCCGCCGACGTCAACAACGACTTCACCAAGATGGTCGCCCAGTGGGACTCCGGCACCATCGGGATGCTCAGCCACAACCTGGGCTCCTACGCCGACCACGAGAAGGCGCTGAAGGGCAGGTTCCGGGGCATTCCCAGCCCGACCCTGGACGACGGGACCCGGGTGCAGGTCTCCAACCCGGTCGACGGGCTCGCCCTGTTCAAGTCCGGCGAGAACAAGGCCGCCGCCTGGAAGTTCATCGAGTTCGCCGCCTCCCACGAGGCCAACAGCAAGTGGAACGAGTCGGCCGGGTCGGTGCCGGCCAACGCGGAGGCCGCGCAGGACGCCTGGGTGCGGGCGAACGAGCCGGCGAAGCTGGCGGCCGAGGCGCTGGACGGGGCCGGCACGAAGATCGTGCAGCTGCCGTACTACCTGCCCGACTGGAACACCATCTCCAAGGCCGACAACGAGCCGAACTTCCAGAAGGTGCTGCTCGGCAAGATGAGCGCCAAGGAGTTCCTGGACCTGCTGGCCGACCAGCTCAACAAGGCCCAGGAGGACTGGAAGCAGAACCACTGAGGTCCCGGGTGGTCGCGGTGGCGGGGAGCCGCCGCCCGGTCACGGGCCGGTCGCGCGGTTCCCCGCGCCCCTTGTCGGAAAACGTATGTGAAAGGCGCAGGTTGTGTCCCTTACGCGCAGACAGGTCACGTCCGCCGCTGTCGCCGCCGTCCCCTTGGCCGGGCGGCCCGGGAAAGAGGCGCGGACCCTCTACATCGCCGGTGATTCCACGGCCGCCCAGAAGTACGCCGACGCCGCTCCCGAGACCGGCTGGGGCATGGCACTGCCCTTCTTCCTCCACAAGGAGCTGACGGTCGCCAACCACGCGGTGAACGGCCGGAGTTCGAAGAGCTTCGTCGACGAGGGCCGGCTGGACGCCGTACTCGCCGTGCTCCGGCCCGGGGATCTCCTGCTCGTCCAGTTCGGGCACAACGACGAGAAGGCCACCGACCCCACCCGCTACACCGAGCCGTGGACGTCGTACCAGCGGTACCTGCGGCTGTACCTCGACGGCGCCCGGACCCGGGGCGCCCGGCCCGTCCTCGCCACCTCCGTGGAGCGCCGCCGGTTCGCCGCCGACGGCACCGCCCAGGCCACCCACGGCGACTATCCGGCGGCCATGCGGGCGCTCGCCGAGGCGGAGCGGGTCCCGCTGCTCGACCTCCAGGCGTTGTCGCTCGCGCTGTGGCAGCGGCTCGGGGCGGAGGAGACGAAGACCTACTTCAACTGGACCGCCACGGAGCAGGACAACACGCACTTCAACCCGCCGGGCGCCGTCGCCGTGGCGCGGCTCGTGGCGCGTGAGCTGCTGCGCACCGGGGTGCTGGCCCGCCGCGACGTCCGCCGGCTGGACGAGGACGTCCCGGCGTCCTGGATCACCTGGCCGGACGCCCCCGCGTCCTGACCGGCCCTCGTCGGGCCACCGGGCCACCGGCCCATCCGATGCGTCGGGCCACCGATTCACCGAGTCATCAAGCCATCTAGGAGAGCCGCACAGTGCGTACACAGAGATGTCATGGACGGGTCATGGGCGCGCTGGTGGGCGCCACCGCCCTCGTCCTCGCCGTCACCGGCACCGCGTCCGCGCACCCCGCCCACCACACCGGCCCCGACCGGCAGGTACTCCCCGCCCGGGACGGCTGGGCCGCGTACGGCACCGGGACCACCGGCGGGGCCGCCGCCGACCCCGCGCACGTGTACACCGTCACCACCTGGGAGCAGTTCAAGGCCGCCCTCGCCGACGGCGGCAGCGCGCCGAAGATCGTCCGGGTGAAGGGCACGATCGACGCCGACGGCCCCGGCTGCGACTCCTTCGCCGTGCCCGGCTACGACTTCGCCGCCTATCTGAAGACCTACGACCCGGCGGTGTGGGGCCGCACCAAGACCCTTGACGCCGAGCCCGACGACAGCCCCGAGGGCTTGCGCCGCGCCTCCGCCGCCCGCCAGGACGCCTCCATCAAGGCGGCCGTCCCCGCCAACACCACCATCGTCGGCATCGGCCGCGACGCCGGGTTCAAGGGCGCCAGCCTCCAGATCAAGGGCGTCGACAACGTCATCGTGCGCAACCTGGCCTTCGAGAGCCCCCTCGACTGCTTCCCGCAGTGGGACCCCACCGACACCGCCGACGGCAACTGGAACTCCGAGTACGACAGCGCCGTGGTGCACGGCTCGACCCACGTGTGGATCGACCACGACACCTTCACCGACGGCGACCACCCGGACAGCACCCTGCCGTCGTACTACGGACGGATCTACCAGCAGCACGACGGCGAGCTGGACGTCGTCAAGGGCTCCGACTACGTCACCGTCTCCTGGAACGTCTTCGAGGACCACGACAAGACGATCCTCATCGGCAACAGCGACAGCGCGGCCACCGCCGCCGTCGACCGCGGGCACCTGAAGGTCACCTTCCACCACAACCTGTTCCGGAACCTGGTCGAGCGGGCCCCGCGCGTCCGCTTCGGGCAGGTGGACTCGTACAACAACCACTTCGTCGCCGGCGACGGCTACTCCTACACCTACGGCATCGGCATGGAGTCCCGACTCGTCGCCGAGCACAACGCGTTCACCCTGCCGGACGGCGTCCGGGCCGGTTCGGTACTGAAGAAGTGGAAGGAGGCGCCGGTCACCGCCGCCGACAACCACGTCAACGGCCGACCGGTGGACCTCCTCGCCGTCCACAACGCCGAGGTACCCGGCGAGACCCTCCAGGCGGGGGCCGGCTGGACACCACAGCTGCGCACCCGGATCGACCGGCCGCAGGCCGTCCCCGGCATCGTCGGCCGCCACGCGGGCGCCGGACACCTGCGCTGACCCGCTCCCGGCCGGGGCGCCCCCGCCCCGGCCGCCCGAGAGGAAGGACTCCCATGCCCCTGACCAGACGGGCCCTGCTCACCGCGGGCACCGGCACCGCCGCCGCGCTCGCCCTGACCCCCGCCCCCGCCCACGCCCGCACCCGCCCCTTCGGCCACCACGGCTCCCCGGACCGCCGCCGCACCCCGGGCACCCTGTACGTCGACCCGCACGGCCGGGGCGACTTCACCTCCGTCCAGGCCGCGGTCACCGCCGCCACCGGCAGCGGCCGGACCCTGGTCATCGCCCCCGGCACCTACCGCGAGACGGTCGCCGTCGACGCCGGCCGTACGGAGATGACCTGGATCGGCGCCTCCGAGGACCCGCGGGACGTGGTGATCGTGTACGACAACGCGGCCGGCACCCCCAAGCCCGGCGGCGGCACCCACGGCACCAGCGGCTCGGCCACGACCACCGTCCAGGCCGACGGGTTCACCGCCCGCTGGATCACCTTCGCCAACGACTGGCTGCGCGCCGACCATCCGGACACCACCGGCACCCAGGCCGTCGCGCTCAAGGCACAGGGCGACCGGAGCGCCTTCTGGCACTGCCGCTTCCTCGGTCACCAGGACACCCTGTACGCCGACTCCACCGCCCTGTCCGCCTTCGCCCGGCAGTACTACGCCCACTGCCACATCGAGGGCGACGTCGACTTCGTCTTCGGGCGGGCCACGGCCGTGTACGAGCACTGCCGCTTCCGCACCCTGGACCGCACCGACCTGTCCGCCCCGCCCTACGGCTTCGTCTTCGCGCCCTCCACCGCCCGGGCCAACCCGCACGGCATGCTCGCCGTGCGCTGCCGGTTCACCTCCGGCGCGCCGGACGGGGCGTACAAGCTGGCCCGGCCGTGGGTGCCGTCGAACGAGACCACGGCCCGGCCCGCGCTGGTCGTCCGGGACAGCGTCATCGGGCCCGGCATCGACCCGGTGGCCCCCTACGCCGACATGCGGGACGCCTACCCCTGGCAGTCCATGCGCTTCGGCGAGTACCGCAACTCCGGTCCGGGCGCGGTGGTCACGGTTCCGGCCAACCGGCCGCAGCTCACCGCCGCCGAGGCCGCATGGCACACCCCGGCCGCCTACCTCGGCGACTGGCGCCCCCGGGAAGCGGCTCGTATATCGATCGGGTAACAGGGCTCGCGCTCTCGATGTGATGCGCGTAGACAGTCTCCGACCTGGTACATCACTCTCATCCACCGGATCGGAGAACCATGCGGAAGTCCCTCAGGGCCCTCGCGGCCGGCGCCGCCTGTGCCGTCGCCGGCGCGGCGCTGTACGGCGCGGGCCCGGCCACCGCCGGCCAGTCGACCGCCAACTCCACCCACGAGCCGTACAACATCGGCCAGTTGGTGAAGGACATCGACACCTACTACGGCACCACCGTCGACGCGAACGGCGTCTACCAGGCGTCCCCGGACAGCCCGTACGCCCGGGACCTGGCGCGGATCGACGCCGACGCCAAGAGCTACATCGACAAGGCCGCCCGCAAGGCGCACCGCCGGGGCGAGAAGCCCGCCGTCGTCTTCGACATCGACGACACGCTGCTGCTCAGCCTGGACTACGAGAAGCGCACCAACTACACGTACGACGACGCCGACTGGAACGCGTACGTGGACCGGGCCGACCGCCCGGCCGTCTTCGGCAGCCCGGAACTGGTGCGCTACGCCGACTCCAAGGGCGTCGAGGTCTTCTACAACACCGGTCTGGGCGAGGCCCGCCGCGCCGCCGCGGTGGCGAACCTGAAGAAGGTCGGCGCCGACGTCAACCTCGACACCGCCCACATGTTCCTCAAGGACAAGGCCAACCCGCCGGCCTACCTGAAGAACTGCGCCACCCCGGGCAACTGGAAGTGCACCACGGTCCAGTTCAAGTCCGCCACGCGCAAGCACATCGAGCAGGACCTCGGCTACGAGATCATCGCCAACTTCGGCGACCAGTACTCGGACTTCGGGGGCGGCTACGCCGACCGCACCTACAAGCTGCCGAACCCGACGTACTTCGTCTCCTGACGACAGGGCCCGCGGGCGTCAGGAGCGCTCGTGCGGGGCGAAGTCACCGGTCACCGTGTAGGTGTGCCCGGCGGTGGCCCCCGTCATGACGTAGCCGTCGTCCTTGGCGTCCCGCCCCCCGCGGGCGTGGTCGTACTGCCCGGCGAACACCCACTCGCCCTCCGGCACCGTACGCCCCGGCCTCAGCGTCCAGGTGTAGACGACGAACCCGTCCCGCTCCGCGACGCTCTGGGCGAAGTCCGCCTCGGGCAGCGAGCGCCAGGCGCCCGTGGAGGTCACCCCGCCGGTCTGCGCGATCCTCAGCTCGACGGTGAGCGACTGAAGCGGCGCGGACGTCTTCAGGGTCAGATTGCTCTGCGCCCAGAAGTCGTTGCTGTGCGGGTCCACCGACCCGTCCGACCACAGGGGGCCGTTCCGCTCGGCGCGGGCCGGCGGCCAAACGGCCGGGGCGGTGGCCCCGGGAGTGGCGGAGGAGGGTGAGGAGGGGGAGGAGGGGGAGGAGGAAGGCGTGCGGGACGGCCCGCCGTCGGCCTCACCGGGCGTCGGGCGCGTCGTGGGGGCGGGGGGTGCCGGGGCCGTGGAGCGCTCCGGTGCCGCGCTGGGCGTCGGCGACACCGCCACCGTCCGCCGGGCCGGCGGGTCCTCCCGCACGGCGGACGCCACCGCGTAGCCCCCGGCCGCGAGCACACCGGCCACCGCGGCCGTCGCGGAGACCACCCGCAACCAGCCCGCCACCGGCGGGCGCACGGCCCGGTGGCCGGGACCGGTCGGCTCGGCCATGCCGCGCTCCACCCGGGCCAGGATGCGCGCGCGGTCCGGTTCATGGGCCTCGGCCGCCTCGTGCAGCCGGGCGCGCAGCTCGTCGTGCACGTCCTGCCGCCTCATCGGTTCCTTCCTCCGCTCTCGCCGCCCCGGGCCGCCATCGCCGCGCGCACCCGCCGCGGGTCGCCCTGCGGGCCGAGCAGCCGCTGGAGTTCGGCCATGCCCTTGGACGTCTGGCTCTTTACCGTACCCACCGAGATCCCCAGCGCGAGCGCGGTGTCCTTCTCCGACAGGTCGAACGCGTGCCGGAGCACCACGCACGCCCGTTTCCTGAACGGCAGCCGGCGCAGGGCCTCCTGGACGTCCACCACACCGGCGACGTCCGGGACCTCGGTCCGCTCCTCGCCGCGCGGCCAGAACAGCGCGATCCGCCGCCGCTCGCGCACCGCGCCGCGGATGCGGGTACGGGCCAGGTTGGCGACCACGCCCCGCGCGTACGCCACCGGCCGGTCGGCGGCGCGCACCCGGTCCCAGCGGTGCCACAGCGCCAGCAGCGCGTCCGCCGCCAGGTCGTCCGCGGCGTCCGCTTCGCCGGTCAACAGGTGGGCGAGGCGGGCCAGTTCGGCGTAGTGCCGTTCGAAGAAGGCATGGAACTCCACGGAGGCGGCGTCGTCGACGACTGTGCCCACGGGTGACCTCTTCTCGATGCGCGCTCTGGAGGTGAGTGTCATGTGAATGACATGCGAGGGTCCAGGGAGGCCCGGACGGAGATCCGGAAGCGTAGCAGTGATCGTTTATGTGTTCTTGTACGGGGGGTCGGACACCGTATGACCGACCGAACCTGTCGGGGGACACGGAAACGATCCGAAAAGGGTTCACAAGGGAGGGGAGAAGGAGGGGGAATCCGCGCCGGACGAGCCGGGGGGAGTGCGTGGCGCCCCGCCCCCTGCCGGGGCGCCACGGGCGGTGCTACTTCAGTGCCGCCTGCATCATGGCCCGCGCCACCGGCGCCGCCAGGCCGTTGCCGCTCACCTCGGAGCGGGCCGCGTCGGACTGCTCCACCATGACCGCGACGGCCACTTCCTTGCCGCTCGCGTCCGACTTGCCGTAGGAGGTGAACCAGGCGTACGGCGTCTTGCTGTTGTTCTCGCCGTGCTGCGCGGTACCGGTCTTGCCGCCGACGGTCACCCCGTCGATCAGCGCGTTCGTGCCCGTACCGTCCTTCACCACCGTCTCCATCGCCGACTGGAGCTGCTCGGCGGTGCCGGCGCTGATGATCTCCGAGGTGTCGGTGTCGTCGTCGTAGTCCTTCAGCACGTCACCGCCGCTGTCGGTGATCCGCGAGACCATGTGCGGCGAGACCAGCTTGCCGCCGTTGGCTATGGCCGCGGACACCATGGCCATCTGGAGCGGGGTGGCCGTGACGTCGAACTGGCCGATGCCCGACAGGGCCGTCTGCGCCTTGTCCATGCCGGAGGGGTAGACGCTCGCGTAGGCGCGCACCGGCACGTCCTGCTCGTCGTCGTTGAAGCCGAACTTCTCGGCCATCTCCTTGACCTTGTCCTGCCCCAGCTCGACGGCCATGTGACCGAAGACGTTGTTGCAGGAGTAGCGCAGGGCGACCCGGATGGAGGCGTTCTCGCACGGCGCCGACTTGTTCTCGTTGTTCAGCGGCTGCACCGTGCCCGGCATGATGTACGGGTCCGGGCTGTCGGTGGGCTGGTCCACGTCCTTGTACAGCCCGTCCTCCAGCGCGGCGGCGGCGACGACCAGCTTGAACGTCGAGCCCGGCGGCAGCGGCTGGCGCAGCGCGCGGTTGGTGAGCGGCTTGTCCTTGTCCGCGTTGAGCGCCTTCCACGCCTTGCCCGCGGTGTTCGCGTCGGTGAGCGTGGAGGGGTCGTACGACGGCGTCGAGACCGCCGCGAGGATCTTCCCGGTCTTCGGGTCGATCGCGACGGCCCCGCCCTTCTTGTCGCCCAGCGCGCGATAGCCCGCTTTCTGCACGGCCGGGTCGATCGTCGTGAGCACGTTGCCCGGGTCGGGCCGCTCCCCGGTGACGGTGTCCATCACCGTCTTGAGCTTGGTGTCCGTGCCGTTGAGCAGGTCCGTGTAGATGCCCTCCAGCTGGGTGGGGGCGTAGGCCTGCGAGGCGTAGCCCGTCACCGCCGCGTACAGCTCGCCGTCCGTGTACGTGCGCTTGTACGCGAGATCGCTTCCCTTCGTCCGCGCGGAACCGGTGATCGCCTCACCGGCCACGATGATGTTCCCCAGGGGACGCGAGTACGTCGCGATCACGTTCCGCCGGTTGTCCTTGTCGTCCGCGAGGGCCTGGCCGTCGTAGAACTGCAGCCATGTCGCCCTGACCAGCAGGGCGAGCACGAGCAGCAGCGCGAAGACGGACGCCCGCCTGATCGTCTTGTTCATCCCGCACGGAAGACGACCGGACCGGTGCCGATCGTTCCCGTACGCCCCGTTTTTCATCCGGCTCTCAGGGAGCGGCCTCCTTGGGGCGGCCGCCCGCCACGCCCTCCCGCACCGGCACGACCTCCTCGATCTCCCGGCCCCGCGCGTTCGCGAACCCCCGGGCGCGGGACGTCTCGGGGAAGCCGCACTTGGCCAGTACCCGCAGCGAGCCCGCGTTGCCGGCCGCCGCCCGGGGCGGACAGCGGGCGTTCGGGGACCTCGGCGAGCAGGGCCCGCAGCGCGGCCGTCGCCACGCCCGGCCCCAGACGCGCGGTCGGTCCAGTACGACACCTCGCGCTCGCCGGCCTCCCCGTACACCAGCGCGTTGCCCGCCACGGTCCCGTCGGCCGGGACCGTGCGCAGGACGGCGCGGCCGGCGCGCAGGCGCCGCCAGTACGCCGCGAAGACCTTTGGGCCGGTGGAGACCTCCGGCCCGGACGCGGCCATCCGGACGGCCTCCGGGTCGGTCATCCGGTGGTGGAACACCCGTACGTCACTGTCCCGGACGGCGCGCAGCGCGATCTCCACGCGACCGAGCCCAGGCGCGCTGTCCCCGGCAGCACACCTCGGCCCGGTCGGCTCACAGCCGGCGGGTCGCCAGGGTCAGCCGGTCGCGCGCGTCGAACAGCGCGTCCTTGATCATCTGCTCGTGGGCCGGGGTCAGCCGGGCCACCGGCACCGAGCAGCTGATGGCGTCCCGGGCGGGCGTGCGGTAGGGGATGGCCACGCCGAAGCAGCGCAGGCCCAGCGTGTTCTCCTCGCGGTCGACCGCGAAGCCCTGCTCCCGGACCTGGCGCAGCTCCTCGATGAGCCGCTCCCGGTCGGTGATGGTGTGCTCGGTGAGCGCGGGCAGCGTCTCGGGCAGCAGCTTGCGCACCTGCTCGTCGGTGTAGGTGGCGAGGATCGCCTTGCCGAGCGAGGTGGAGTGGGCGGGCAGCCGGCGGCCGACCCGGGTGAAGGGGCGCAGGTAGTGCTGGGACTGGCGGGTGGCCAGGTAGACCACGTTGGTGCCGTCGAGCCGGGCGAGGTGGATGGTCTCCGTGGTGTCGTCGGAGAGCCGGTCCAGGGTCGGGCGGGCGGCGGCCACCACCTCGTCGCCGTCGATGTAGGAGGTGCCGACGAGCAGCGCCCGCACCCCGATGCCGTACCGCGTGCCCGTGGCGTCCGTCTCCACCCAGCCGAGCTCCACCAGCGTGCGCAGCAGCATGTACAGGCTGGACTTGGGATAGCCCACGGCCTCCTGGACGGCCGCGAGGGAGTGCATACCGGGCCGGCCGGCGAAGTACTCGAGCAATTCCACGGTCCGTACCGCGGACTTGACCTGCGCCCCGCCCCCTGCGTCGCCTGCCGTCATCGCCCTTGACCCCTTCGTTCGACGAGGACCTGAGATATATAGTCTCCGAGCAGCGTTCATCATCAGAGACAGTGTTCAGTATATCGAACGCGGCTGATGGGTGACGCACCGGTTCAATCAGTGCGGCCTTTTGGAGGGACCCGCGGTGGCAGCAGCACCAGTCTGGAGTGTCGACCCGCGCACCGGGAAGCAGCGCGAACAGGTTGCGGTCGAGGCCACAGCCCAGGAGGTGGACGCGGCCGTCCGGGCGGCGCACGCGGCGCGCGAGGCGCTCGCCGACCGCGCCGTCCGCGCCGCCTTCCTGCGCTCGGCCGCCGCGGGCCTGGAGCAGGCCCGGGACCCCCTGGTCGGCACCGCCGACGCCGAGACCGCCCTCGGCCAGGTCCGGCTGGCCGGTGAACTCGCCCGCACTGCCTACCAGTTGCGGGCCTTCGCGGACATCGTCGACGAGGGCGCCTTCCTGGACGTCGTCATCGACCACCCCGACGCCACCGCGACCCCGCCCGTGCCGGACCTGCGGCGCTACAAGGTGCCGCTCGGCGTCGTCGCCGTCTACTCCGCCTCCAACTTCCCCTTCGCCTTCTCCGTCGCCGGCGGCGACACCGCGAGCGCGCTCGCCGCGGGCTGCCCCGTCGTGGTCAAGGCCCACCCCGACCACCCGGCACTGTCCGAGCGGGTCGCCGAGGTGCTGCGCCGGGCCGCCGCCGAGCACGGCGTCCCCGAGGGCGTCGTCGGCCTGGTGCACGGCTTCCAGGCGGGCATCGAACTGATCAAGCACCCGCTGGTCGCCGCGGCCGGCTTCACCGGCTCCGTCCGCGGCGGCCGGGCGCTGTTCGACGCCGCCGCCGCGCGCCCGGTGCCGATCCCGTTCCACGGCGAACTCGGCTCACTCAACCCGGTCCTGGTGACCGAGGCCGCCGCGGCCGAGCGGGCCGAGGAGATCGGCGGCGGGCTCGCCGGCTCGATGACCCTCGGCGTCGGCCAGTTCTGCGTCAAGCCCGGCCTGGTGCTGGTGCCCTCCGGCGGCGCCGGCGACCAGCTGGTGAAGTCGCTGGCCGACGCCGTCGCCGGCACCGACGCCGGGGTGCTGCTCGACCACCGCATGCGGGACAACTTCATCGCCGGCGTGGCCGAACGCGCCGAGCTGCCCGACGTGGACGCGCCCGTCACCCCGGGCGAGGGCGGCGAGCACACCGTCAGCGCGGGCTTCCTCACCGTGCCGGCGGCGAAGCTCACCGAGGAGGGCGACCACGACCTGCTCCTGGAGGAGTGCTTCGGGCCGGTCACGGTGGTGGCCCGCTACGCCGACGAGCAGGAGGCCAAGGCCGTCCTGTCCCGCCTCCCGGGCAACCTCACGGCGACGGTCCAGCTCTCCTCGGAGGAGGCCGCGGGCCAGGGCCGGGGGCCGGAGCTGCTCGCCGAACTGACCCCGCTGGCCGGGCGGGTCCTGGTCAACGGCTGGCCGACCGGGGTGGCCGTGGCACCGGCCCAGCACCACGGCGGGCCCTACCCGGCGACCACCTCCACCTCGACCTCCGTGGGCGGCACCGCCATCGAGCGGTGGCTGCGGCCGGTCGTCTACCAGAACGCGCCCGAGGCGCTGCTGCCGGCCGAGCTGAAGGACGACAACCCCCTCGGCCTGCCCCGGCGGTTCAACGGCCGGCTGGAGCGGTAACCGGTCCGCGCCGCTGGTCGTGCGGCCGGTCTGGCGTGGTGACTGGTCTGTGTTGCTGGGTGTGCGGCCGGTCGGCGTGGTGACTGGTCTGTGTTGTTGGGTGTGCGGCCGGTCTGGCGTGGTGACTGGTCTGCGTTGCGGGTGTGCGGCCGGTCTGGCGTGGTGACCGGGCCGCGCCGCTGGTCGTACGGTCGGTCGGCGTGGTGAGTGGTCCGCCCCGTCGGTTCAGCGGGCGGCGGGAGCGGTGGCCCGTCGGCAGCCCAGCAGGAACGTCACGGCGAGCAGGGCCGCCGCCACGGTCAGGCTCGCCCGCAGTCCGGCGGCGAAACCGCCGTCCACCAGGGCGCCGAACACCGCGATCCCGAGCCCGCCGGACACCTGCCGGGCCGCGTTGAGCACCCCGGCGGCCACCCCCGTCCGCTCGGCCGGCACGGCGTCCAGCAGCACCGTGGTCAGGGCCGGGATGGCCAGCGCGACACCGACGGCCATCGGCACCAGCAGTACGGCCACCACCGCGGCCGGGGTGCCGGCGCCCACGGTGAACAGGGCCAGCAGGCCCGCCACCGCGAGCGCCTGGCCGGCCAGCAGCGGCACCCGGGCGCCGTAGCGCCCCGTGAGCCGGCCCGCCACCACGTTCGTCCCCGCGATCAGCCCGGTCATCGGCAGGAACAGCAGCCCGGCGGCGAGCGCCGAACGGCCCTGCACCTGCTGGAAGAACAGCGAGAACACGAAGACCATCCCGTAGAACGCCACGCTGGACGCCGACCCGGTGGCCACGGCCAGCCGTACCGCCCGGTCGCGGAACAGGCCGAGCGGCACCACCGGGTGCGGCTGCCGCGTCTCGATCAGGACGAACGCGACGGCGGCGGCCACGGCCACGGCACCGGAGACGAGGCCCGCCGTACCGCCCTCGATCACCGCGAACGTCAGCGCGGTCAGGGCGAGCACGGCCGTCGCCTGGCCCGGCAGGTCCAGCGGGGCCGGGCGGCGCGCCGAGCGGGGGGCGCGTACCAGCAGGACCAGCGCGGCCACGCCCAGCGGCAGATTGACGAAGAAGATCGCCCGCCAGTCCCACCAGGTGGTCAGTACCCCGCCCGCCACCGGACCGAGGGCCAGCGCCGTCGAGCTGCCCGCCGCCCAGGTGGCCACCGCCCGGCCACGCCGGGCCGGATCCGGGTACGCCTGGCGCACCAGGGCCAGCGAGGCGGGCAGCACCACGGCCGCCGCCGCCCCCTGCACCGTCCGCGCGCCGATCAGCGCCGGCAGGCCCGGCGCCAGCCCGCAGGCCGCCGAGGCGAGCGTGAACACCGTGATGCCCAGGGCGTACGCGCGACTCGCCCCCGCGCGGTCCGCGAAGGCGCCCGTGGACAGCATGAGCGCGGCCAGGGCGAGGGTGTAGGAGTCCACCACCCACTGGAGCCCGGACATCCCGCCGCCGAGGGAGGAGCCGATCGCCGGGAGGGCGACGGTCACGATGGTCGAGTCCAGGGTGATCAGGGCGGTCCCGAGGATGGCCGCCACGAGGGTGAGCACCGGCGCGGTGCCCGTTTCCTCCTTCTGGCCGGTCAGTTGAGGGGTGGTCAGAGTCTTTCCGTTCGGCATACGGCCATGGTGCTGATCTTTTCCGCCGTACAGTAGTGGCCTGAATGCCATGCATCCGGAGGTTCTGGCCATGCTGCGTGTCGCCGTCGTCGCGTCCCCGCCCGTGTCGATGTTCAACCTCGCCATCCCCGAGCTGCTCTTCGACAAGGTGCGGGTCGACGGCGAGCCGGGCTACGAGGTCGTGATCTGCGCGCCCGAGCCCGGCCCCATGCCCACCACCGGCACGCTGGACCTGTACGTGCCCCACGGCCTGGAGGCGCTGCGCGAGGCGCACACCGTGATCGTCGCGGGCACCGGGCGACCCCTGTCGCCGGATCCCCGGGTGGTCGAGGCGCTGCGCGAGGCCGCGGCGGCGGGCAAGCGCATCGCCTCCATCTGCTCCGGCGCCTTCTCGCTCGCCGAGGCGGGCCTGCTCAAGGGCCGCAAGGCCACCACCTACTGGGCGCAGGCCGGGGAGCTGCGCCGCCGCCACCCCGACATCGACCTCCAGGGCGACGTCCTGTTCGTCCAGGACGGCCCGTTCCTGACCGCCTCCGGCTACGCGGCCGGGATCGACCTGTGCCTGCACATCGTCCGCACCGACTACGGCGCCGCCATCGCCAACGAGGTCGCCCGCCTCGCCCTGGTCGCCCCGGTCCGGCCCGGCGGGCAGACCCAGTTCACCCAGACCCCGCTGCCGCCCGAGCGCGGCACCGCCTGCGCCGACACCCGCGGCTGGGCGATGCGCAACCTGGACAAGCCGCTCACCCTGACCGACCTGGCCCGGCACGCCGGTGTCTCGGTGCGCACCCTCACCCGCCGGTTCCAGGCCGAGAGCGGGGTCAGCCCGTTGCAGTGGCTGCTGCACCAGCGCATCGAGCGGGCCAAGGAACTGCTGGAGACCACCCGGCTGCCCATGGACCAGGTGGCCGCCGCCTGCGGCCTGGGCACCGCCGACTCCCTGCGCGCCCACCTGGTCCGCCGCACCGGCCTCACCCCGAGCGCGTACCGGGCCCAGTTCAGCAGGCACGGCACCGCGGCCGCGGCCGGCACGCCCGCGGCGGCCTGACCCGCCGGACCATCTGTCGCGCGGAAGTCGGAGACAGTGGGTCTCGGTCCGGCGGGCTGCTGTACCGCTCCAACGTCGCCTTGCCCGTGGACCGGTCGGCAAGGCGCAGTTCCCAAGGCCCGGTGTCACCCCGCACCGGCTCCCCAGCCCCTGAGCTGCCCGCAGGGCGGTGCGTCACAACGGATGCCGGGTGGTGGTCACCGGCGCGTCGGTCTCCGCCCGTGCACGGTCGGAGGCCGCCGCGATCTCCTCGTAGGTCCATTCCTTGTGCAGACGCTCTCCGTGGGCATCGGTGATGTCGACGACCAGGCCGGTCTACTCCTCGGCGGGCTGTTCGGGCACAAGTCCCAGTTCGTACGTGACGTCCTGGAGCAGGGATTCGGTGACACGTACGCCGGTGAGTCTCTCGGCCAGAGCGAGAACCGCCGCCTTCCCGTCGACGACCGGGGCGCTCTCGTCGTGCTCTCCCCCGGGAGTCAGCGGGAAACCGACTTCCCGCAACAACGGCACCAGTTCGTCGGGGCTGCTGCCGTCGCGCGCCGAGGGGGCCTCGAACGTCGTACGGAGCTCACCGTCCTCGAACCAGTGGAAGAGGTGGATGGGCTTGCCGCCGTTGCTCGAGTGCGCCACGACCTGGCCGCCCTCCGACAGCGCCTCCGCGCACGGCACCCCAAGGCCGCCGTCAAAGCCGAGGACAACTGTCCAGTCGCCGTCCTTGCCCGGGACCGTGAAGGCGCCCGCGACGTAGGAATCGTCCCAGTAGTCGTCATCCACGTCGGCACGGTGCGCATCTTCCGCCTCGATCAGCCCGGCCGTGCCCTCACCGGTGCCGCGCGGTTCCGCCTCCATCGCACGCAGTACCTCCCGCGGGCTCCTTCCCCGTATCGATGTCAGGGTGTATCCGCTCTCCACCATGTGGCGGAAGAGCGGCGAGGTGCGGATCCAGGCGTAGTCGTGTGCGGTCACCGGGTTCATACGGCGCAGTGTGCCTGACGTCTCTGACAGTGCGGGCACAGGGGAATATCCGGTCCTGCTTGAATGTTCACATACCCGGCCCGGGGAGATCCCCCACGGCCGTACGACCTGGAGAGAGAGCCGGAAGACATGCGCGTCGAGATCTGGAGCGACATCGCCTGCCCTTGGTGCTACGTGGGCAAGGCCCGCTTCGAGAAGGCGCTGGCTGCCTTCCCGCACCGCGACGAGGTGGAGGTGGTGCACCGCTCCTTCGAGCTGGACCCGGGCCGTGCCAAGGGCGACGTGCAGCCGGTGATCACCATGCTGACCAGGAAATACGGCATGAGCGAGGCCCAGGCCCAGGCCGGCGAGGACAACCTGGGCGCCCAGGCCGCCGCCGAGGGCCTGGACTACCGCACCCGGGACCGCGACCACGGCAACACCTTCGACATGCACCGCCTGCTGCACTTCGCCAAGGAGCACGGCCGGCAGGACGCGCTGATCCAGATCCTCTACCGGGCCAACTTCGCCGAGGAGCGGTCCGTCTTCGCCGAGGGCGACGAGCGCCTGGTGGAGCTGGCCGCCGAGGCCGGACTGGACGCCGGGGCCGCCCGCGCGGTGCTCGCCGACCCGGACGCCTACGCCGACGAGGTACGCGCCGACGAGCGCGAGGCCGCCCAGCTCGGCGCGACCGGCGTGCCGTTCTTCGTCCTCGACCGCAAGTACGGCGTCTCCGGCGCCCAGCCCGCCGAGGTCTTCACCCAGGCGCTGACCCAGGCATGGGGCGAGCGCTCCCCGCTGCGGCTGGTCGGCCGGGGTGACAGCGACGCTTGCGGCCCGGACGGCTGCGCGGTCCCGCAGCAGGGCTGAAGACGGCAGGCCGCAGGACCCGAAACCGCAGGTCACGGGCGTGCTATAAGCACTGCTACGCGTTACCACGTAAAAATCCGCAATGGACGGGGAGTTCCGCGGGCCGCAGAGTGGTCCCATGCAGACCACGGAGACCTTCGACCGCCTCGTCCGCGCCGAGTTCCGGCCCCGGAGCACCTACCTCAACACCGCGAGCAACGGCCTGTTGCCGGCCCGTACCGTCGCCGCCCTGAACGAGGCGGCGCTGCTGCGCGCCGAGGGCCGGCCGCTGACCCGGCTGTACGAGGACGTGGAGGCGAGCCGGGCCGCGTTCGCCCGGCTCGCCGGCGTCCCGGCCACCCGGGTCGCGGCCGGCGCCTCGGTCGCCGCGCACACCGGGGTGATCGCCGCCGCGCTGCCCGCGGGCGCCGAAGTCCTCACCGCCGAGGACGACTTCACCTCCGTGCTCAACCCGTTCCACGTCCGCGGCGACCTCAAGGTCCGCACGGTCCCGCTGGAGCGGATCGCCGAGTCCGTCCGGCCGGGCACCGCGCTCGTCGCGGTCAGCGCCGCGCAGTCCGCCGACGGCCGGCTCGCCGACCTGCCCGCCCTGCGCGAGGCCGCCCGCGCCCACGGCGCCCGCACCTACGTCGACTTCTCGCAGGCCGCCGGCTGGCTGCCCTTCGACGCGGACGCCTACGACTTCACCGCGTGCGTCGCCTTCAAGTGGCTGCTGGGCCCGCACGGCGCCGCCTTCCTCACCGTGCCCGAGGACTTCGGCGGACTCACCCCGCTGCTCGCGGGCTGGGTCGCGGCCGAGCACCCGTGGGACAGCTGCTACGGCCCGGTGGCCGAACTCGCCCGTTCGGCCCGGCGGTTCGACCTCACCCACGCCCTGTTCACCTTCGCCGGACTGCGCCGGTCCCTCGAACTCGTCGAGGAACTGGGCGTGCCGGCGATCCACGCCCACGACACCGCGCTCGCCGACCGGTTCCGTACGGGGCTCGCCGCGCTCGGCCACGAGCCGGTGCCGGCCCCCGGCTCGGCGATCGTCTCGGTGCCCGGACTGGGCGCCCGGCAGCCGGAGTTGAGCGAGGCGGGCATCGAGGTCTCCGACCGCGCGGGCAACCTGCGCGCGGCCTTCCACCTCTACAACACGCCCGAGGACGTGGACCGCCTGCTGGCCGCGCTGACCGCCTGACCGTCCCGGTCCTCCCGCGCGGCCGACGCGCACAGATTGGCCTCGACCCGACCGAGCAGCCCCAGCAGTTGCTCGCGCTCGGCGGGCGTCAGCCCGGCGAAGCTCTCCTCCTCCAGCGCGCTCCACAGCCGCGCCACCTCGTCCAGCAGCCGTGCCCCGGACTCCGTGGCCTCCACGAGCACCGCGCGCCGGTCCGCCGGGTCCGGCAGCCGCCGCACGTGGCCGGCCTGCTCCAGCCGCTGGAGCATCTTCGTCACCGTGGACGGGTCCAGTCCGAGCAGCCGGATCAGCTCCGACTGCCGGGCCGGGCCGCGCTCCCACAGGTGCATCATCACCAGTTCCTGGCCCGGGTAGAGGCCGAGCCCGCGCAGCAGTCCGGCGGCGGCCGTGCGGTGCAGCCGGGCCACCCGGCTCAGCGCGTGCCCGACCGGTCCGCCCCGGGCGGCGGCGGGCAGCTCGGCGTGGGAGTGCCGGGCGGCGTCCGCCGTCGCCGGTTCGCTGCTGGCGTCCATGGGTGGCTCCCGCGCTGTTCGTAGATCCCGTCCGTACGGTCCCGAAGCCTACTCACCGACATTTGCTTGGTCGACCAAGGAATGCGTTAAGGTGGTCCGTGCCGATCTACTTGGTCGGCCAACTAACTCTTCTTGGGGGTTTACCATGACCACCGCCTTCGACCCCGTGGACCTCCCGGGCCTGCGGCTGCCCAACCGCATCGCCATGGCGCCGATGACCCGCAGCCGGGCCGCAGCCGGCGGACTGCCCACCGCCCTGACCGCCGAGTACTACGCCCAGCGCGCCTCGGCCGGCCTGATCGTCACCGAGGGCATCCAGCCCTCGGCCGTCGGCCAGGGCTACCCCGACACCCCCGGCCTGCACACCGCCGGGCAGATCACCGCCTGGCGTACCGTGACCGACGCCGTGCACGCCGCCGGGGGCCGGATCTTCGCCCAGCTCATGCACACCGGCCGCGTCGGCCACCCCGACCTGCTGCCCGGGGGACTGGTCAACGTCGCCCCCTCGGCGGTGGCGGCGCGCGGCCAGGTCTACACCCACCAGGGGCCCAAGGACTTCGTCACGCCCCGGGAACTGTCCGAGGCGGAGATCCACGCCACCCTCGCCGACTTCGCCGCGGCGGCCCGGGGCGCCGTCGAGGCCGGGTTCGACGGTGTCGAACTCCACGGCGCCAACGGCTATCTCATCCATCAGTTCCTGGCGCCCGGCAGCAACCGGCGCACCGACGGCTGGGGCGGCTCCGTGCCGGGCCGCGTCCGCTTCGCCGTGGCGGCCGTCCGGGCCGTCGCCGAGGCGATCGGTCCCCACCGCACCGCCCTGCGGATCTCCCCGGGAAACCCCCTCAACGACATCGAGGAGCCCGAGCCGGAACCGGAGTACACCGCGCTGCTCGACGCGCTGGAGCCGCTGGGCCTCGCCTACCTGCACGTGATGGAGAGCGCGGACTTCCGCGCCCTGACGCCCGTGCTGCGCAAGCGCTTCAGCGGGGCCTTCGTCCTCAACCCGGCGACCGAGGACCCCACCGGACCGGACGCCCTCGCCCTGATCGAGGACGGCTCGGCCGACCTGATCGCCTTCGGCCGGCTGTTCCTCGCCAACCCCGACCTCCCGGCCCGCCTCCGCACCGGCGGTCCGTTCAACCCGGCGGACCCGGCGACCTTCTACGGCGGCGGAGCCGAGGGCTACACGGACTACCCGACGCTGTGACCCCTGGCGGACGGACCCGGCGCAGCGGACGAGACGGTGTGTCTCAGCGGTAGCCGGCCAGGCCGTCCGCGAGTTCTTCCTCAGAGCGCGCTGCGTCGCCGCCGTAGGTGTGGTGACAGCCGGACGCGGTCGGACCCGCCACCCCCGAAGAGGGCGCGGGTCCGACCGCTGATCCGGGCGTCGACGGCTTGATCGACGAGCCGGTTTACGAGGTCACCCGGGGTCCGGGCTCACCGCACCGGCGTGAAGTCACGCGCCCCGATGAACTCCGGCCGGCGCACCGGTGCCGCGAACGGTTCCACCGCCGTGTTCTCCACGCTGTTGAAGACGATGAACACGTTGCTGCGCGGGTACGGCGTGATGTTGTCGCCCGAGCCGTGCATGCAGTTGCAGTCGAACCAGGTCGCCGAGCCGGCCCTGCCGGTGAACAGGCGGATGCCGTGCTCGCTCGCCAGGGCGGTCAGCGCCTCGTCGGACGGGGTGCCCGCGTCCTGCATCTGGAGGGACTTCTTGTAGTTGTCCTTCGGCGTGGCACCGGCGCAGCCCAGGAACGTCCGGTGCGAACCCGGCATGATCATCAGGCCGCCGTTGGTGTCGAGGTTCTCGGTCAGCGCGATCGAGACGGACACCGTCCGCATGTTCGGCAGGCCGTCCTCGGCGTGCCAGGTCTCGAAGTCCGAGTGCCAGTAGAAGCCGCTCGCGCCGAAGCCCGGCTTGACGTTGATCCGGGACTGGTGGACGTACACGTCCGAGCCGAGGATCTGGCGGGCGCGGCCCACCACGCGCGGGTCGCGCACCAGGTTCGCGAACACCTCGCTGATCCGGTGCACCTCGAAGACGGAGCGGATCTCCTTCGACTTCGGCTCCACGATGGAGCGTTCGTCGGCGCGCACGTCCGGGTCGGACACCAGCCGGTCCAGCTCACGCTTGTAGACCTCGACCTCGTCCGGCGTGATCAGCTGGTCGACGGCGAGGAAGCCGTCCCGCTCGTAACGCTGGAGGTCGGCGGTCGCGATCGGGCCCGGGGTGTCCGGGGCGCCCCAGACGACGGGGTCCTGACGGGGGACGGTCACCTCGGCGGTGCCGCGGGTCGGGTAGAGGTCCTTCACGGTGGCGGTGGTCATGGGTTCTCACACCTCCTCGGGCTCGGTGAGCAGGGGGTAGACGCCGTTCTCGTCGTGGTCCTCCCGGCCGGTGACCGGCGGGTTGAACACGCAGATGCAGTGGAAGTCCTCCTTGACGCGCAGCGTGTGCCGCTCGTGCCCGTCGAGGAGGTACATGGTGCCGGGCGTGATGGTGTACGTCTTGCCGGTCTCGTGGTCGGTGAGTTCCGCCTCGCCCCGGGTGCAGACGACGGCCTCGATGTGGTTGGCGTACCACATCGACGTCTCCGTCCCGGCGTACAGAATCGTTTCGTGCAGGGAGAAGCCGACCCGCTCCTTCGCGAGGACGATCCGCTTGCTCTCCCAGGTGCCCGACGCCGCCTTCACATGGCGGTCGGTGCCCTCGATCTCCTTGAACGATCGGACGATCACGGTGCTGCTCTTCCTCCTTGCCCGGCCTTGCCAGGCGGTTCGCGGGCGTTCTCCAGGCGTCTCTAGGCGGTCTCCACGCCTCTACGCCGTCTTCATGCGGTTTCGCGGACGGAGCGGGCGAGGACGCTCAGGCCCTCGTCCAGTTCCTCGGGGGTCACGGTGAGCGCGGGCAGCAGCTTGACGACCTCGCCCTCGGGGCCGGACGTCTCGATCAGCAGCCCCAGTTCGAAGGCGCGCCGGGCGACCCGAGCGGCCCGGTCCTTCGCGTGGAACTCCAGACCCCACACGAGCCCGCGCCCGCGGTACTCCTTGACGTCGGCGAGGTTCTCCTCGGTGATGGCGATCAGCGCCCGCTCGACCTGCTCACCGCGGGCGCGGGTCTGCTTCTCCATGGCCGAGCCGTCGGTCCAGTACGTCTCCAGGGCGGCGGTGGCGGTGACGAAGGCGGGGTTGTTGCCGCGGAAGGTGCCGTTGTGCTCGCCGGGCTCCCACACGTCCAGTTCGGGCCGGAACAGCGTGAGCGCCATGGGCAGGCCGTAGCCGCTGATCGACTTCGAGACGGTGACGATGTCCGGGGTGATGCCGGCCTCCTCGAAGGAGAAGAAGGCGCCGGTACGGCCGCAGCCCATCTGGATGTCGTCGACGATGAGCAGCATGTCCTGCCGCTCGCACAGTTCCTTCAGCGCGCGCAGCCACTCGGGCCGGGCGACGTTGATGCCGCCCTCGCCCTGCACGGTCTCCACGATCACGGCGGCGGGCTTGTCCAGTCCGGAGCCCTGGTCCTCGAGCAGCCGCTCGAACCACAGGAAGTCCGGGACCGTGCCGTCGAAGTAGTTGTCGAACGGCATCGGCGTGCCGTGCACCAGCGGGATGCCGGCGCCGGCCCGTTTGAAGGCGTTGCCGGTGACCGCGAGCGAGCCCAGCGACATGCCGTGGAAGGCGTTGGTGAACGACACGACCGCCTCGCGTCCCTTCACCTTCCGCGCCAGTTTCAGCGCGGACTCCACCGCGTTGGTGCCCGTCGGCCCCGGGAACATCACCTTGTACGGCAGGTCCCGCGGGCGCAGTACCAGATCCTGGAAGGTACGCAGGAAGGTCCGCTTGGCCGTGGTCGACATGTCCAGGCCGTGCGTGACGCCGTCCCGGTCCAGATAGTCGAGCAGCGCCCGTTTCAGTACCGGGTTGTTGTGGCCGTAGTTGAGTGATCCGGCGCCGGCGAAGAAGTCCAGGTAGGCATGGCCGTCCTCGTCGTACATCCGGCTGCCCTGGGCCCGGTCGAAGACGGTGGGCCAGCCGCGGCAGTAGCTGCGTACCTCGGATTCGAGGGTCTCGAACACGCTCAGGTCGGGCTGGGTGATGGTCACGGTGAATCGCTCCTCAGAGGGCGGTGGACTCGGTCAACGGGCCGATGCGGTACAGGACTTCGGGGTCGTGCGAGCCGCCCGGGAACAGGTCGGCGGGGAACAGCACCTCGCGGCTGACCCGTGCGCCGTGCCGCTCGGCGAACGAGGTGAACAGCCGCTCGGAGGCGGTGTTGCCGGGGGTGATGGTGGTCTCCAGCTCGGTGATGCCGCGCTCGGCGACGAGGCGCCCGGCCAGCCCGTCCAGCAGCCTGGCGGCGATGCCGCAGCCCCGGTGGGCGGCGTCGACGGCCACCTGCCAGACGAGCAGGGTGCGGGGGCGGCCGGGCCGCAGGTAACCGGTGACGAAGCCGACCGGCTCCCCGTCCGCGCCACGGGCCACCACCGAGGTGCCGGCGAAGTCCCGGCACCACAGCAGATAGCTGTAGGAGGAGTTCAGGTCGAGGGTTTTCGATTCCTTGGCGATGCGCCAGAGCGCGGCTCCGTCGCTGGTCGCCGGACTTTCGATGAGCAGGTCTGCGGGTGCGGCGGTCATGCGGCACGAATTTAGCGAGGTGAATTCGAAAATGCACGGGAGTCGGCGCGGGGTCACCTCGGCCGCGGTGAAGTATGTCCGTAATGCACCCGGGAAAATCGGTACAAAACTCGTTCGCTGTGGAGTGTGTCACAGCCCGAAATGCCGGAGAAACCTCCCGGAAAACTCGCTCGTTTAGCTCTGCAAAAAGCGGGCAGAAGAAGATGGGAAGCTATCGTCCGGCGAATCGGCGGGAATTGTGAAAATGAATGGAGTGGGTTTCGGTAACGTCCGGGCATAAAAAAGTTCCCGGGAGCGGAGCCCCCGGGAACGGCGAACGGACCTCAGCGCCAGGCGTCCTCCGCGGCCCGGCGGGCGGCGGCCGGGTCGACCGTCAGACCCTGCTCCGCGAGCGCCGCGCCCAGCGCCGCCAGGCAGCCCTGCACCGCGCCCGGCGTCGCGTCCCGGCCGTAGTGGTTGACCCGGATCATCTCCTTGGCCAGCGCCCCGCCGCCGGCCGCCAGCGGCAGCGCCGGATCGCTCTCCAGGGCCCGTGCCACCACCTGCGACGCCACCACGCCGGACGGCACCCGCAGCGTCGTCGCGACCGGCGCCGCGTCCCGCTCCTGGCGCACGTACGGCTGAAGGCCCCCGCCGAGCGCCACCGCGCCGGCCCGCGCGGCCCGCGCCGCGCGCCGGTGCCGGGCCATCACCGTCTCCAGCCCCTCCGACCCGATCCGCTCCAGGCACGCCTGGAGCGCCAGCATCTCCAGCTGGGCCGGCGCGTGCGGCAGCGCCTTGCGGCCCGCGTCGGTCCAGCGCTCCTTCCAGTCCAGCAGGGACAGGTAGGAGCGGCGCGGGGCGTTCGGGTTGGCGGCCATGCGGGCCCACGCCCGCTCGCTCACCGAGATCGCCGACACCCCCGCCGGGCCGCCCATCGCCTTCTGCGCCCCGATCACGCACAGGTCCACGCCCCAGGCGTCCGGCAGCACCGGCTCCGCGCCCACGGAGGCCACCGCGTCCAGATAGAAGAGGGCACCCTGCTCCCGTACCGCCTCGCCGATCTCCGCGACCGGGTTGGTGTTGCCGGTCGCCGCCTCCGCGTGCACCAGCGACACGAAGTCGATCTCCGGGTGCTCGGCGAACGCCTCCCGGACCTGCCCGGCGGTCACCGCCGTGTGGAAGGGGACGGAGAGGTCGTGCACGGTGGCGCCGGCGTCCCGCAGCCAGTCGCCGAAGGTCTGGCCGTACGGACCGGTGATCACGTTCAGGGCCACCGTGCCCGGCCCGGCCGCCGCGCGGATCGCGCCCTCCAGCGGCAGCAGCGCCTCGCCCTGGGTGATCAGGACGTCCTGCCGGGTGCCCAGCAGCCGGGCCACGCCGTCCTCGATGGCGGCGAAGCGCTCGGCACTCAGCGGGGGCAGATCGAGGAAGGGGTGGGTCACGGCGTGCTCTCTCTTCATACGGGAAGTCGATTCCCTCGATCTTAGGTGCAACGGCTCCGTTACCATGGGTTTGATTTGAGGGGCTCAAACTTTTCCTTATAATCGGAACCCAACGTTCCCCTACCGGGAGATTCCCCCCATGACAACGCTCCTCGGGCGCCGGACCCGCGCTCTGGCAGCCATCACCGTGACGGCCGGGCTCGCGCTCGTGGCCGGCTGCTCCTCGGACGACGGCGGGGGGAGCGGCAAGACCACCGTCAAGGGCGTCCACCTGGCCAAGGCGGGACAGCTGACCACCTGCACCCACCTCCCGTACCCGCCGTTCCAGTCGGAGGTCGACGGCAAGGTGCAGGGCTTCGACGTCGCCCTGATCGACCTCGTCGCCAAGGACCTCGGCGTCGAGCAGAAGATCCTCGACACGCCCTTCGAGAACTTCAAGACCGGCGCCTTCCTCAACTCGGGGGAGTGCGACCTGGCCGCCGCCGGCATGACCATCACCGACGAGCGCAAGAAGAACGTCGACTTCTCCGCCCCGTACTTCGAGGCCACCCAGGCCGTCCTCGTCGACAAGGACAGCGGGATCACCTCGCTCGCCGACGTCAAGGCCAAGGGCAGGAAGCTCGGCGCCCAGGCGCAGACCACCGGCGAGGACTACGTCAAGGAGAAGGGCTACGACCCGATCTCCTTCGAGTCCTCCGACGCGGTCCTCAACGGCCTGCGCACCGGCCAGGTCAAGGCTGTCGTCATCGACTACCCGGTGGTCCAGGGCTGGCTGAAGGACAAGGCCAACGCGGACAAGTTCAAGGTCGTCGACAACCTCAAGACCGGCGAGGAGTACGGCTTCACCGTCAAGAAGGGCAACACGGCGCTGCGCGACGCCATCGACAAGGCCCTCAAGCAGGCCAAGGCCGACGGCACCTACAAGAAGATCTACGAGAAGTGGATCGGCCCGTACGACGCCTCCGTCGCGTCTCCCGCCGCCTCATGACCGACACGGACACAGCCCTCCAGCCGAAGAAGAAGGGACTGACCCGGCGGCAGAAGCGCACCCTGTCGCGGGGCGTCCAGTACGCCGTCTTCGCCGCCGCCGTGATCGCCTTCGCGGTCACGGCCGACTGGGGCCGGCTGCGGAACCAGTTCGCCCAGGCCGACATCGCCGAGCAGATGTTCCCGGACGTCATCACACTGGCGCTGAAGAACACCGTGCTGTACACGCTGTCCGGCTTCGTGGTCGGGCTGGTCCTCGGCATGGTCATCGCGCTGATGCGGCTGTCCTCCGTCGGCCCCTACCGCTGGCTGGCGGGCGTCTACATCGAGATCTTCCGCGGCCTGCCCGCCCTGCTGATCTTCATCTTCGTCGGCGTGGCCGTGCCCCTCGCCTTCCCCGGCACGGAGATCCCCGGCGGCACCTACGGCAAGGTCGCCCTCGCGCTCGGCCTGGTCTCCGCCGCCTACATGGCCGAGACCATCCGCGCCGGCATCCAGGCCGTGCCCAAGGGACAGATGGAGGCGGCCCGTTCGCTCGGCTTCTCGCCGGCGAAGGCCATGATCTCCATCATCATCCCGCAGGCGTTCCGGATCATCCTGCCGCCGCTGACCAACGAACTCGTCCTGCTGTTCAAGGACTCCTCGCTGGTGCTGTTCCTCGGCGTCACCCTGGAGGAACGCGAACTGTCCAAGTTCGGCCGGGACCTGGCCAGTACGACCGCCAACTCCACGCCGATCCTGGTCGCGGGCCTGTGCTACCTGCTGGTCACCATCCCGCTCAGCCTCGTCGTGCGCCGCATGGAGACCAAGGCCCAGGAGGCGATCCGGTGAGCCGTCCGGAGATCGAAGTCCGGGGGCTGCACAAGTCCTTCGGCGACAACGAGGTGCTGCGCGGCATCGACCTGGAGATCAGCCAGGGCGAGGTCGTCTGTGTCATCGGCCCCTCCGGGTCGGGCAAGTCGACGCTGCTGCGCTGTGTGAACCTGCTGGAGGAGCCCACCAAGGGCCAGGTGTTCGTCGGCGGCACCGAGGTGACCGACCCGGACGTCGACATCGACGCCGTACGCCGCCGTATCGGCATGGTCTTCCAGCAGTTCAACCTCTTCCCGCACCTGAGCGTCACCGAGAACCTCACGCTGCCCCAGCGCCGGGTCCTTGGGCGGGACAAGGCGACCGCCGCGCGGACCGCCGCCGAGAACCTGGCCCGGGTCGGCCTCGCCGAGAAGGCGGACGCCTACCCGTCCTCCCTCTCCGGCGGCCAGCAGCAGCGCGTCGCCATCGCCCGCGCGCTCGCCATGGGCCCGGAGGTGATGCTCTTCGACGAGCCGACCTCCGCGCTCGACCCCGAGCTCGTCGGCGACGTCCTCGCCGTGATGCGCATGCTCGCCCGGGAGGGCATGACGATGATGGTCGTCACCCACGAGATGACCTTCGCCCGCGAGGTCGCCGACCGGGTCGTCTTCATGGACGGCGGAGTGATCGTCGAGGACGGCAGCCCGGACCAGGTCATCGGAAACCCGCGGCACGAGCGCACCCGGCACTTCCTGTCCCGCCTGCTCGACCCGGCGATGGCCGAGGTGGAGGAGGAGACCTCCGACCAGGTGGGCAAGTCGAAGCCGTAGGCCGTTAGGGTGCGGTGCATGAGCGATGGCGCTGTGCTGCACGTGAAGGGGCGCGTCCTGGCCGGTCCGGACGACGTCCGGGACGAGCTGTGGGTGGTCGGGGGCCGGATCTCCTACGACCGCCCCGCCGGCGCCCGGGACGTCAGGACCGTCACCGGCTGGGCCCTGCCCGGCCTGGTCGACGCCCACTGCCACGTGGGCCTGGACGCGCACGGCCCGGTCGACGCCGAGACCGCCGAGAAGCAGGCGCTCACCGACCGGGAGGCGGGCACCCTGCTGATCCGGGACGCGGGCTCGCCCTCCGACACCCGCTGGATCGACGACCGCGCCGACCTGCCGAAGATCATCCGGGCGGGCCGGCACATCGCCCGCACCCGCCGCTACATCCGCAACTACGCCTGGGAGATCGAACCGGACGACGTCGTCGCCTACGTCGCCCAAGAGGCCCGGCGCGGCGACGGCTGGGTCAAGCTGGTCGGCGACTGGATCGACCGCGACCTCGGCGACCTCGCCCCCTGCTGGCCGCGCGAGGCGGTGGCGGCGGCCATCGCCGAGGCCCACCGGCTCGGCGCCCGCGTCACCGCGCACTGCTTCGCGGAGAGCTCGCTGCGCGACCTGGTCGAGTCGGGCATCGACTGCATCGAGCACGCGACCGGGCTCAGCGAGGACCTGATCCCGCTGTTCGCCGAGCGGGGCGTCGCCATCGTGCCCACCCTCGTCAACATCGCCACCTTCCCGAGGCTCGCCGAGGGCGGAGAGCGGAAGTTCCCCCGCTGGTCCGCCCATATGCGCCGGCTGCACGAGCGGCGCTACGACACCGTGCGCGGCGCCTACGACGCCGGCATCCCGGTCTACGTCGGCACGGACGCCGGTGGCTCGCTGGCCCACGGCCTGGTCGCCGAGGAGGTCGCCGAGCTGGTCGCCGCCGGCATCCCGCCCCTCGCGGCCCTGTCGGCGACCACCTGGGGCGCCCGGGACTGGCTCGGCCGCCCCGGACTGGAGGAGGGCGCGCCCGCCGACCTGGTGGTGTACGAGGCCGATCCCCGGGCCGACGTACGGGTGCTGGCGGCGCCGCGCCGGGTGGTGCTGAACGGGCGGATCATCGAGTGATCGAGTAGCCGCGCCCCCGATTCGAATCACCGTGCGGGGTATTCACGTTCGGGTGAAGTAGCCCCGGAACGCTGACCGTTCACCCACACCGGGGACAAGGTTGACGGGTCCCAAGCACGTTTCCTCTGGGGGTCCCACCGCCTTGAACAGCAACAACTTCCGCATGCCCGCACGCCGTTCGGCCGCCCTCGCGACGGCCGCCGCCCTCACCGCGGCACCCCTGGCCCTGGGCACGGGCACCGCGCACGCGGCCACCGGCCAGGGCCGCGCCTCCGCCGCCGTGCTGCGCACCGCGCTCGATGTGTCCCTGCTGAACAGGACCGTGAACGTCCCGCTCGCGGTCTCCTTCAACGAGGTCCAGGCACCGCGCAGCGCGGACCGGACGGCGCTGTCCGTCCGGCTCGACGGCGTCGACGGCGGCAAACCGTTCACCGTGGTCGGCGCCGACGTCGCCGAGTCGAAGGCCACGGCCACCGCCCGGCGCGCCGAGGGCTCGGTCCGCGTCGCCCACGCCCGGCTGCACGTCCCCGGGCTGCCCCTGCTGTCCCTGATCGAGGCGGAGACGATCACCGCCCGGGCCACCTGCGCGGCCGGCCAGGCACCCACCGCCGAGGCGAACGTCCTCGGCACCGTCACCGTCCTCGGCAAGCGCGTCACCCTGACCGCCGGCGGCCCCGTCGAGGTGAAGGTGCCCGGCGTCGGCGAGGTCCGCCTCGACCTGTCCCGGCACACCACGACGACCCGCACGGCCGCCGCGACCGCCCTCGGCCTCAAGGTCTCCGTCAACCCCCTGAAACTCAACGTCGCCGAGGTCGAGGGCACGGTCACCCTGGCCGAGGCCACCTGCGAGTCCCCGACGGCCCCGCCCGCCACCAAGCCGGCCCCCGGCCACGAACCGGCCGCCGGCACCCGCCCCCAGGGCACCCCGTCGGAAACCAGTCTCGCGGAGACCGGCGGCGACTCGACCACCCCGTACATCGCCGGCGGCGCCCTCGCCCTGCTGCTGGCGGGCGGGGGAGCGCTGACCTTGGCCCGGCGCAGGAAGCACTGACGGCTCGGGAGGGCCGGACGGCCGCCGGGACGTCCGACGGCCGCCGCTCTTTGCTCGGTGGGCCGCCCCCGGTCAGGGAGCGGCCTCGCAGGGCGGGGAGTCCGGCGCGTCGAGCACGGCCGACAACGCCTTCAGGAAGCCGTCCGTCGTCGTGCGGTCGCGTACGGCCAGGCGGATCCAGTCGCGGTCCAGGCCCGGGAACGTGTCGCCCCGGCGGACCGCGTAGCCGAGGTCGCGCAGGCGGTGGCGGACCGTGGCCGCGTCCGGGACGCGGACCAGGACGAAGGGGCCCTGGGCCGGCCGCACCACCCGTACCCCGTGGGCGGCGAGCGCGGTCAGGCCGGCCACCAGGTGCGCCCGGTCCCCGGCGATGCGGTGGGCAGCGTGGCCCGCCTCGGCCAGCGCCCGGGGGGTCACGCACGCCCGCGCCGCGGCCAGCGCCGGGGTGGAGACCGGCCACAGGGGCTGGGCCCGTTCCAGTTCCGCGATGATCTCCGGGGGAGCCAGGACATAGCCGATGCGCAGACCGGCCAGGCCCCAGGTCTTGGTCAGGCTGCGCAGCACGACGAGGCCGGGCACGTCGGTGCGGCCGGCCAGGGCCTCCCGCTCACCCGGTACCGCGTCCATGAACGCCTCGTCCACCACCAGCGTCCGGCCGGGGCGGGCGAGCCCGGCGACCATCCGCGCCGGGTGCAGTACCGACGTCGGGTTGGTGGGGTTGCCGATCACCACCAGGTCGGCGTCCTCCGGGACGGCCGACGGGTCCAGCCGGAACCCGTCCCGCTCCCGCAGCAGCACCCGGTCCACGCTGTGCCCGGCGTCCCGCAGCGCCGCCTCCGGCTCCGTGAACTGCGGATGCACCACCACCGGCCGGCGCACCTTCAGCGCGCGGGCCAGCAGCACGAACGCCTCCGCGGCCCCCGCCGTCAGCAGCACCCGCTCCACCGGCAGCCCGTGCCGCGCGGCCACCGCCGCCCGCGCGGCCCGCCCGTCCGGGTAGGCCGCGAGGGACGACAGCGAACCGGCGATCTCCTCCCGCAGCCACCCCGGGGGTGTGTCCGCCCGGACGTTGACGGCGAGGTCCACCACACCGGCCCCGGCGTCCCGGACCTCGGCGTCCCCGTGGTGCCGCAGGTCCGGCTCGGGGGCGCCGCCCGGCTCAGTGCGCATGGCTGTGCGAGTGGCCCCCGTGGTGGTGCCCGTGCCCGTGGTGCCCGTGCCCGTGGTGGTGACCGTCGTCGTCCGGGTGGAAGTGCGGCTGCTGCGGCAGCCCCACCTTGTCCTCGAACCCCGGCAGCGCGATCCGGTACACGCACGAGTCGCAGTTCATCCGCAGATCGCCCTTGACGGCCTCCTCGTACCGCTCCATCACCAGGTCCAGCAGCTCCGGCTCGGGCCCGATGACATCGGCCGACCGCACGTCCAGCTCCGGGTGCGCCGCCGCCCAGTCCCCCGTCTGCTGCCGCACCCGGTCCGGCAGGATGCCGGTGAACAGGAAGTACGGCAGGACCACGATCCGCTTCGCGCCCAGCGCCGCGCACCGGTCCAGGCCGCTCGGCACGTCCGGCGCCGCCAGCGACACGAACGCCGTCTCCACCCCGGCGTACCCGCGGCCCTCCCACAGCAGCCGCGCCGCCTTGAACACCTCGGCGTTGGCGTCGGGATCGGTGGAACCGCGCCCGACCAGCAACACCGTCACATCCGCGCGGTCCGCGCCGTCCAGCACCTCCTCCAGCCGCCGCTCCAGCACGCTCAGCAGCGCCGGGTGCGGGCCCAGCGGACGGCCGTAGGTGTAGGAGATGCCCGGGTGCCGCTCCTTCTCGCGGGCCAGCGCGGCCGGGATGTCACCCTTGGCGTGCCCGGCGGACACCAGCATCAGCGGCACCGCGGCGAACCGGCGCACGCCCCGCCCGACCAGTTCGGCGACGGCCTCGCCGAGCGGCGGCGGGGACAGCTCGATGAAGCCGCCCGCGACGGGCAGATCGGGGTGGCGGCGCCCCAGTTCCCGGACGAAGTCGCGGAACGCCTCGGCACCGGCGTCGTCACGGGTGCCGTGTCCGGCGATGAGCAGGGCGGGCGGGGTGGTCACGAAGTCTCCTCGGAATGTGAAACGGGGTGGTACAGCAGGGCGTTGAGCGCGGCGGACGCGACCGCCGACCCGCCCTTCTCGGACACGTTGCTCACGGCGGGCAGTCCGCTCTCCCGCAGCGCGGCCTTGGATTCGACCGCGCCGACGAAACCGACGGGCAGCCCGATGACGAGGGCCGGCTCGGCGTCCAGGGTCAGCAGCTCCTCCAGCGCGGTCGGCGCGTTGCCGATCACCCAGAGGGCACCGGGACCCACCTGCTCGTACGCGAGCCGGATCGCGTGCGCCGAACGGGTCAGCCCCGGCCCGGCCACGGCGTCCCTCAGCCGGCAGACGGTCTCGCGCCGGGTGATCCCGGCGGCCACCATCTCCACGTCCACGACCACCGGCGCCCCGGCGTGCAGCGCGGCGTGCGCCCGCACCAGGTCCTCCTCGGCCATGACGAGATCCGTCGCGTACTGAAGATCGGCGGCGGAGTGGATGACCCGCTCCACCACCGCCCGGGTCAGCGGCGGGAAGTGCGAGGTGTCCAGGCGGGCGCGCAGCCGGCGGTAGGACTCCTGCTCGATCGGGTGGACGACACGGTTCACTTCGGCTCCTCCCGCGATGCCTGCCAGCGGTAGCCGCGCGGGGTCACCATCCGTCCCGCGACGATCCGGGTGGCCGTGTTGCCCACGGTGACGACCGTCATCATGTCGACGGTCGCCGGATCCAGCGCGGCCAGCGTGGTGACCCGGCTCGACTCGTCCGGCCGGGACGCGTTGCGCACGACACCCACCGGCGTCCCCGGCTCCCGGTGCCCGGCGAGGATCGCCAGCGCCTTGGGCAGCTGCCAGTCCCGGCCCCGGGAACGCGGGTTGTAGAAGGTGACGACCAGGTCCGCCTCGGCCGCCGCCCGCACCCGCCGCTCGATGACCTCCCACGGCGTGTGCAGGTCGGACAGGCTGATCGACACATGGTCGTGGCCCAGCGGCGCGCCCAGGACCGCCCCGGCGGCCAGCGCCGCCGTCACCCCGGGCACCCCGACCACGTCGATGTCGTCCGACGCCTCCGCGAGCGCCGGGGACGCCATGGCGTACACCCCCGCGTCCCCGCTGCCGATCAGCGCCACCGCGTGCCCCGCGCGGGCCTCGGCGACCGCCGTCCGCGCCCGCTCCTCCTCCGCGCCGAGACCGGACTCGAGCACCCGGGTCCCCGGCCGCAGCAGATCGCGGATCTGGTCCACGTACTGGTCCAGACCCACCACCACCGAGGCCCGCCGCAGCTCCGCCGCCGCCCGCGGGGTGAGCAGGTCCCGGGCACCCGGCCCGAGCCCGACCACCGCGAGCCGCCCGCGCGCCGGACGCCGTACCACCGCACAGGTCGCCATCGCCGACTTCCGCTTCGGCACGAGGAGTTCACCACCGCGCAGCAGGGCGGCGGCCTCGGCGACCGACGGCGTACCCACCGCGGCCAGCGGCGCGGCGGACGGGTTCGGCACCTCCACCCGCGCCAACTCCTCCGCGGAGTACGTCACCAGGGGCACCCCGAGCCGCTCGGCGGCGGCCACGATGCCCGGCTCCGAGGCCTTGGCGTCCACGGTGGCCAGCTCGGCGACCGACCGCGCCGACAGCCCCGCCTCCCGCAGCGCCCCCTCCACCAGACCGAGTACCTCCCCGGCCGGCGCGCCCCTGGACGCCCCGACCCCGACCACCAGCGACGGCGGACGCAGCAGCACCTCCCGCTCGCCCGGTACGGCGTCCCGGTCGGTGACCCGGACCGTGTACGCCCCCTCGTCCGCGACCGGCAGCGGCGGCAGCGGCCACGCCACCTCCGCCGCCAGCGCCACCGGCTCCCCGTCCAGCAGCGCCCGGGACACCGCCGCCACCGCACCCTCGTACGGCAGCCCCAGCGTGTCCAGACCCGGCAGCCCCACCGCGTCCGTCGCGGTCGTCACCACCGGCTCCGCACCCAGCAACGCGCCCACCTCGCGGGCCAGTTCATTGGCGCCGCCGCCGTGCCCGCCGAGCAGCGACACCGCGAACCGGCCGCCCTCGTCCACACACACCACACCCGGGTCGGCCGCCTTGCCGGCCAGCAACGGCGCCAGCAGCCGCACCACCGCGCCTGTCGCCAGGAAGCACACCAGCTGCTCGCACTCGGCGAACGCGGCCCGCACCGCCTCCTTGACCGGGCCCTCGTACACCCGCGCGCGGTCCGGCCAGGCCGCGGCCAGCCGGTCCCGCGCCGCCGCCCCCGCCGCGGTGGCGGAAATCAGGCCGATCACTGGTCAACTCCTTCACTAGACACCGGGGTTCTCACGCCCCACAGCAAAAACACCGGATTGGTCGCCGCCAGCCGGGTCACGTCCCCCGGCAGCGGCGCCAGCCGCGACGACTGCAACAGCACCCCGTCACAGACCAACCCGGCCTCCGTCAGCGCCGCGCGCGCCGCCGGCACCCGGTCCAGCGCGGCCATCGCCACGACGACCGTCCGCCGCGCCCGCCGCGCGCACGCGGCGACCACCTCCGGCAGCTCCCGGCCCCCGCCGCCGACGAACACCGCGTCCGGATCGTCCGCCAGCCCCGCCAGGGCCGCCGGCGCCGCACCGTGCACCACGTCCACCGCGACACCGTGGGCGCGCGCGTTGGCCCGGATCCGCCCGACCCCGTCGGCCGCCTTCTCCACGGCGACGACGGCCGCGCCGAGCCGCGCGCACTCCACCGCGACCGACCCCGACCCGGCACCCACGTCCCACACCAGGTCGCCCAGGCGCGGCCCCAGCCGGGCCAGGGCCAGCGCCCGCACCTCGAACTTGGTGATCATCGAGTCCCGGTGCGCGAACGCGTCCTCCTGAAGCGCCCACCGCTCCGGCGCCCCCGGCACCCCCGCGACCGTCCGCACCGCGCCGAGCGCCCGCGCCTCGTCCAGGCACAGCACCACGCTCACCGCCGCACCCCAGTCCCGCGCCGCCGCCTCGGCCGCCGTCACCCGCTCCACGCGCTCCCGCTGAGGATCACCGAGGGCGCTCGCCACCACCAGCACCCGGTCCCCGGGCAGCGCCGCCCCCAGCTCGGCCGGCCCGGCCCCCGGACCGGTCAGCACCGCCACCTTCGGCCGCGCCCGGCACACGTTCACCGCCGTCCGCAACTCCCGCCCGTGCGCGCTCACCACGACCGCGTCGTCCCAGGGCAGCCCGATCCGGGCGAACGCCGTCGCCACCGAGGACACCCCCGGCCGCACGTCCAGCAGCCCGGCACCGAACCGCTCCGCCAGCGCCCGCACGATCCCGAAGAACCCCGGGTCCCCGGACGCCAGCACCACCACCGGCAGCTCCTTGCCGACGTACTCCGCGACGGTGTCCAGCGCGGGCGCCAGCGGCCCGAGCACCACGCGCTCCGCCCCCTCGGGCAGCGCCGCGGCGTCCAGGTGCCGCCGCCCGCCGACCACCAGCGCGGCCCCGGCGAGCAGGTCCAGGTCGGCCGGCGCCCCGGTCCCCGTACCGACGACCGTGATCAACTCTTCGCCCTCTGCTCCCGCAGCGCCCGCCGCGCCTCGGGGTCGGCCTTGCGGTAGCCGTGGAAGTGCCCCGGGTGGTACAGGTGCGAGCGGGTGCCGGACGCGTCCAGCGCGGGACCGACCAGGAACAGCGTGTGCTTCCAGAGCTTGTGCTCCTTGACCGTCTCCTCCAGCGTGCCGATCGTGCACTTCACGACCAGCTCCTCCGGCCAGGTCGCCTGATACGCGACCACCACCGGCGTCGAGGTGGGGTAGCCGCCCTCCAGCAGCTCCCGCACCAACTGCCCGCTGCGCGCCGCCGACAGGAACACGGCCATGGTGGTGCCGTGCCGGGCGAACTCGCGCACCTCCTCACCGGGCGGCATCGGCGTCTTGCCACCGCCCAGCCGGGTCAGCACCACCGACTGCGCGACCTCCGGGATCGTCAGCTCCCGCTGCGCCAGCGCGGCCACCGCGGAGAACGACGACACGCCCGGCACGACCTCGGTCGCGATGCCGATCTCCCGGCAGCGGTCCAACTGCTCCTGCGTGCCGCCCCACAGCGCCGGGTCGCCGGAGTGGATCCGGGCGACCTTCAGCCCCTCCTCGAACGCACGTCGGTACACCGCGACGACGTCCTCCAGCGACATGGCCGCCGAGTCCAGGATCTCGGCCCCCTCGCGCGCGTGGTCGAGGACCTCCGCCTGGACCAGGCTCGCGGCCCAGATCACGACGTCGGCCTCGGCGATGGCCCGCGCGGCCCGGAACGTCAGCAGATCGGCGGCGCCGGGCCCGGCACCGACGAAGGTCACCTTGCCGGTGGTGGCATCGGCCATGGAAATCGGTCCTCTCCTACGAGTACTGCGAGAACTGCGGTGACTGCCGTCGGACGTGCGGGAACCCGGGTCGATCCGATAGCAAGGGCGTATGGCGGTCTTCGTCGCGCTCGGCGCGTTCCTGATGACGCTGGCCGGCGGCTGGACGGCACAGCGCGTGACCGACCGCCGCCATCTGGTGCTGGGCCTGGCCGGCGGGCTGATGCTCGGCGTGGTCGGCCTGGACCTGCTGCCCGAGGCCCTGAGGGCGGCCGACCACGAGATCCACGGCGTCCCGGCCGCGCTGCTGCTGTTCGTGGCCGGCTTCCTCCTCGCCCATCTGGTGGAACGCCTGCTCGCGGCCCGCCGCGCCGCGCACGGGGCGGTCGAACACACGGCGGTCCGGCACGAAGCGGTTGAAGGTGACGCGGCCGAGCACGCGGCGGTCCCGCACGGGGCGGTCGAACGCGACGCGGCCGAGCACGGGCCGGCCCGGCACGCGGCGGCCGAGCACGCGGCGGTTCCGCACGACGCGGTCGAACGCGACGCGGCCGGGCACCGCCACCGCAGCCCCGAGGTGGGCCTGACCGCGGCGGCCGCCATGGTGGGGCACAGCCTGATGGACGGCGTGGCGATCGGCGCGTCCTTCCAGGTGGGCGGCGGCATGGGCACCGCGGTCGCGCTCGCCGTCATCGCCCACGACTTCGCGGACGGCTTCAACACCTTCACCCTCACCCGCCTGTACGGCAACGCCCGCCGCAAGGCCCTCGCCATGCTCTTCGCGGACGCCGTCGCCCCCGTCGCCGGAGCCGCCGCGTCCGCGTTCCTCGCCATCCCGGAGAACGTCCTCGGCGGCTATCTCGGCCTGTTCGGCGGCGCCCTGCTCTACCTCGCCGCCGCCGAGATCCTCCCCGAGGCCCACCACGCCCACCCCGCCCGCTCCACCCTGCTGTGCACGGTCGCGGGCGTCGCGTTCATCTGGCTGGTGGTGGGCGTCACCGGATGACGGGGACGGTCTCACAGCTTCCCGCCCCGGCCGCCGTCCCGCCGCGGGGGCGCGATCAGCGTCGACAGATACGGCAGCGGCGACCCGTCCAGCTCGGCGGCCGGCCGCACCGACTCCTCCGGCAGCCCCAGCGCCGACCCCCACACCGCGTCCGCGAGCCGCCCGGTCTCCGCCAGCGCCGCGGCGACCTCGGCGGCCTGCCGCCCGAACTTGTACGCCACCACCGTGCCCGGCCCGGCCAGCGCCTCCTTCAGCACCGCCGCACCGGCCGTCACCGGCACCAGGGTCAGCGGCTCGGTGCCCTCCGTCAGCACCGCCCCCGACCGCGCCGCGAGATCCTGCATCGCGGTGATCCCCGGCACCGTCTCCACGACCACACCGGGCACCAGCTCCACGAGGGTCTGCGCCAGATAGGTGAACGTCGAGTACACGTTCGGGTCGCCGATGGTGGCGAACGCGACGCACGCGTGCGCCTCCAGCAGCCCGGCGACCCGCCGACCCGCCGCGTCCCAGGCCGCCTCCCGGCGCGCCCGGTCGGTCCGCTCGTTCAGCGCGAACACCACCCGTACGATCTTCTCCGCGGGCACGTAGTGCGCCACCGTCGCCTCGGCCCGCCCCCGCTCCCCGGTGTCCATGACGGGCACCACGACGACATCGGCCGCGCGCAGGGCGTTGACCCCCTTGACGGTCACCAGCTCCGGATCACCGGGACCGACCCCGACTCCGATCAGCCTGCTGCTCATGACGTCCGGCACCTCTCCACGAACCGACGGGCGACACCGGGCTCGGACGCCCAGTGCGTGTGCAGATAACTCGCGTGCACGCCCTGCTCTACGAAACCTTCGACCCGCCGCACCGGAGCCGTGACCCCCCAGGCGGGAGCGGCACCCGCGCCCGGCTCCACGACCGTGCGGTGGAACTCGTGCCCCCGCATCCGCGTCCCGGCCGCCGCCAGCACGCTGTCGCCCACCGCCACGGCGTCCCGGTAGCCGAGCGTCAGCCGCTCAGTCATCCGCGCGGTGGCGTCCAGCACACCGCACATCGGCCTGCCGTCCAACTCGCGGCACAGGTACAGCAGTCCGGCGCACTCGGCGGCCACGGGGGCGCCGGAGCGGGCCAGTTCGGCGACAGCCTCGCGCAGCGGCTCGTTGGCGGACAGCTCGGCGGCGTACACCTCGGGGAAACCCCCGCCGACGACCAGCCCCGCCGTGCCCTCGGGCAGTCGCTCGTCCCGCAAGGGGTCGAAGGCGACGACCTCGGCACCGGCGGCGGTGAGCAGCTCGGCGTGCTCGGCGTAGGAGAAGGTGAAGGCCGGACCGCCGGCCACGGCGACCACCGCACGCCGCCCCGTCGCGCCGACGGGCGCCTCCCAGGGAGCGTCCGGCAGCGGTCCCGCACTGCTCGCCAGCCGCGACAGAGCGTCGAGATCGCAACCCCGCTCGACCTGCGCGGCCATCGCCGCGACCGCGTCCACCGCGTCGGCCCGCCGCTCGGCGACCGGGACCAGCCCCAGGTGCCGGGACGGCGTGTCCACCTGCGGAACCCGCCGCAGCACCCCCAGGACGGGCACCCCGGCCGAATCCAGTGCCTCTCTGAGCAGCTCCTCGTGCCGGTCGGACCTGACCTTGTTCAGGATCACGCCCCCGAGGCGCACCCGCGGGTCCCACGAGGCGAACCCGTGCACCAGCGCCGCAACCGACCGCGACTGCGAGGACGCGTCGACCACCAGCACCACCGGCGCCCGCAGCAGCTTCGCCACGTGCGCGGTGGACGCCAGCTCACCCTGCCCGGCCGCCCCGTCGTACAGCCCCATCACGCCCTCGACCACGGCCAGGTCGCACCCCCGCGCCCCGTGCAGGAACAGGGGAGCGATCAGCTCCGGCCCGCACAGGTACGCGTCCAGGTTGCGCCCCGTACGCCCGGTCGCGAGGGCGTGGTACCCCGGGTCGATGTAGTCCGGCCCGACCTTGTGCGGGGACACGGCGAGCCCCCGCGCGGCGAACGCGGCCATCAGCCCCGTGGCGACGGTGGTCTTGCCGCTGCCCGACGAGGGCGCGGCGACGACCAGCCGAGGCACCGACGATGTCACCACTCGATGCCCTTCTGGCCCTTCTGCCCCACGTCCATGGGGTGCTTGACCTTGGACATGTCGGTGACGAGGTCGGCGAAGTCCACCAGTTCTCGAGGCGCGTTCCGCCCGGTGATCACCACGTGCTGGGTACCGGGCCGGTTCCGCAGCACCTCGATCACCTCGCCGGTGTCCACCCACCCCCAGTGCATCGGGTACGCGAACTCGTCCAGCACGTACAGCCGGTACGTCTCGGCGGCCAGGTCACGCTTGACCTGCTCCCAGCCCTCCCGGGCCTTCTCCTCGTTGTCCATCTGGGCATCGCGCTGGACCCACGACCAGCCCTCGCCCATCTTGTGCCAGTCGACAGTGCCGCCCTCACCGGAGGCACCGAGCACCCGCAGCGCGTTCTCCTCGCCGACCTTCCACTTCGCCGACTTGACGAACTGGAACACCCCGATGGGCCACCCCTGGTTCCAGGCGCGCAGCGCGAGCCCGAACGCGGCGGTGGACTTGCCCTTGCCGACGCCCGTGTGCACCACGACCAGCGGACGGTTCCGCCGCTGACGCGTCGTCAGCCCGTCGTTCGGTACGACACTCGGCTGTCCCTGCGGCACTACGCGGCCCTCCTGCCCTGAATACCCTTCACCAGCCCGGCGATCGCGTCCGCCCGCAGCTCGTCCAGCGTCACGGCGGTACCGCCGAGATCGGCGGCGAGCCGCCCGGCGAGCCCGAGCCGCACCGGCCCCGACTCACAGTCCACGACCACCGAGGCGACGCCCTCGGCCGCGAACAGCCCGGCGGCCCTGGACGCGAGCAGCACAGGCTCCGGACCGCCCGTGGCCCGTCCGTCCGTCACCACGACCACCAGCGGTCGCCGCGCCGGGTCCCGCAGCCGCTCCACGCGCAGCACCTCGTGCGCCTTCAGCAGCCCGGCCGCCAGCGGCGTACGACCGCCGGTCGGCAGCGACTCCAGGCGCGCGGCGGCGGCGTCGACGGACGAGGTGGGCGGCAGCGCGACCTCCGCCGAACTGCCCCGGAAGGTCACCAGCCCCACCTTGTCCCGCCGCTGGTAGGCGTCCAGCAGCAACGACAGCACGGCACCCTTCACGGCACTCATCCGCTGCCGCGCGGCCATCGAACCGGAGGCGTCCACGACGAACAGGACGAGGTTTCCCTCACGCCCTTCGCGGGTCGCCTGCCGCAGGTCGTCCCGGCGCACGACCAGCCCCGGCCCGGACCGTCCCCGCGCCCGCTGATGCGGCGCCGCGGCCTGCACGGTGGCCGCCAGATGCAGCTTGGTCAGCGTCCCCTGCGGCCGGCGTGCCCCCGTGGTGCGCCCGTGCTCGGTCCGCGCCCGCGAGCGCCGCCCGGCGGCACCCTCGCCGATCCCGGGGACGCTCAGCACCTTGGTGCGGAAGGGCTCGGCGGCCCGTACGGCCGACTGCTCGCCCGCGCCGGACGCCTGCGGCTCCCCGCCCTCACCGGCCTCCGGCCGCGCGGCCTCACCGCCATCGCCCTGCGGACCGCTGTCCGGCGCCGGCTGCCCACCGCCGCCGGGACCATCCGGGTCCGGCTCGTCGTCGCCGTCGTCCCCGGAGTACTGCTCCAGCGTCTCGTCCAGCTTGTCCTCGTCCAGGCCCGGCGCGTCGAAGGGTGCACGGCGCCTGCGATGCGGCAACGCCAGCAGCGCCGCCTGCCGCACATCCTCGGCGAGTACGTCCGTCCGCCCGGCCCACGCGGCCAGCGCCGTCGCGGTCCGAGCCATCACGATGTCGGCGCGCATGCCGTCCACCTCGAAAGCCGCGCAGGTCGCCGCGATCTGCCGCAGCGCCGCGTCACCGAGCCGCACCTGCGGCAGCAACTCCCGCGCGGCGACGATCCGCTGCCGCACGGCGGCCTCTTCCTGCGCCCACTGGGCGGCGAACCCGGCGGGATCGTCGTCGTAGGCGAGGCGCCGCCGCACGACCTCCACCCGCTGGTCCGGCTCCCGCGAGGCGGCGACCTCCACGGTGAGCCCGAACCGGTCGAGCAACTGCGGCCGCAGCTCGCCCTCTTCCGGGTTCATGGTCCCGACGAGCAGGAACTTCGCGGCGTGCCGCACGGAGACGCCCTCGCGCTCGACGTACGAGGCACCCATCGCGGCCGCGTCCAGCAGCAGGTCGACCAGGTGGTCGTGCAAGAGGTTCACTTCGTCGACGTAGAGGATGCCCCGATGGGCGTCGGCCAGCAGACCGGGCTCGAAAGCCTTGACACCCTCCGCGAGCGCCCGCTCGATGTCCAGCGCGCCGACCAGCCGGTCCTCGGAGGCACCGACGGGCAGCTCGACCATGCGCGCGGGCCGCTCGGTGCCGTTGCCCGCCTCGTGCGGGCCGTCCGGGCACGAGGGGTCGGGCGCGGCCGGGTCGCACGAGAACCGGCACCCGGGCACGACGGCCACCGCGGGCAGCAGCGCCGAGAGCGCCCGCACCGCCGTCGACTTGGCGGTGCCCTTCTCGCCGCGCACCAGCACACCACCCACTGCGGGGCTGACGGCATTGAGGAGCAAGGCCAGCCGCAGGTCGTCCTGGCCGACAACGGCCGTAAAGGGAAACGGGGTTGTCACTGGTCGCCCTCCAAGTCGCCTTCCAGCTCCAGGTACGTGGCGCGCAGCCGCTCCAGCGTGTCCGCGTCCGGCTCCGCCCACAGCCCACGGTCCGCCGCTTCCAGCAAGCGTTCGGTGATGCCGCGCAGCGCCCACGGGTTGGACTTCTTCATGAAGTCCCGGTTCTCCGGGTCGAAGACGTACTCCGCGCTCAGCTTCTCGTACATCCAGTCGTCCACCACGCCCGCCGTGGCGTCGTAGCCGAACAGGTAGTCCACGGTCGCCGCCATCTCGAAGGCGCCCTTGTACCCGTGCCGGCGCATGGCCGCCATCCAGCGCGGGTTGACCACGCGGGCCCGGAACACCCGGTGCGTCTCCTCGCCCAGTGTCCGGGTCTTCACCTGGTCGGGGACGGCCGAATCACCCACGTAGGCCTCGGGGCTGGCGCCCGTCAGGTGCCGGACCATGGCGACCATGCCGCCGTGGTACTGGAAGTAGTCGTCCGCGTCGACCAGGTCATGCTCACGCGTGTCGACGTTCTTCGCCGCCACCGCGATCCGCCGGAACGCCGTCTCCATGTCGCCGCGTGCCGCCCGTCCGTCGAGCCCGCGGCCGTAGGCGTAGCCGCCCCACACCGCGTACACCTCGGCGAGGTCCGCGTCGCTGCGCCAGTTCCGCGCGTCGATCAACGGCAGCAGGCCCGCGCCGTAAGCACCCGGCTTGGAGCCGAAGATGCGGGCGGTGGCGCGGCGCCGGTCGCCGTGCTCGGCCGCGTCCTCGTCCACGTGCGCCCGCACGTAGTTGGACTCGGCCGGCTCGTCCAGCTCCGCCACCGCCCGGACCGCGTCGTCGATCAGCCCGACCACATGCGGGAACGCGTCCCGGAAGAACCCGGAGATGCGGACCGTGACGTCGATGCGAGGTCGCCCTAGTTCGGCCAGGGGGATCACCTCGAAGCCGGTCACCCGGCGCGAGGCCTCGTCCCACACCGGGCGGCAGCCGAGCAGGGCCAGGATCTCGGCGATGTCGTCGCCCTGGGTGCGCATCGCGGAGGTGCCCCACACGGTGAGGCCCACGGACTTCGGGTACTCCCCGGTGTCGCTCAGGTACCGCTGCACCAGCGAGTCCGCCAGCGACTGCCCGACCTCCCAGCTCAGCCGGGACGGGATGGCCTTGGGGTCGACGGAGTAGAAGTTGCGGCCCGTCGGCAGGACGTTCACCAGGCCGCGGGTCGGGGAGCCGGACGGGCCGGCCGGGACGTAACCGCCGTCCAGGGCCCGCAGGATGTGCCCGATCTCGTCGGTGGTGCGCGCCAGCCGCGGCACGACCTCGTCGCACGCGAACTCCAGTACCGCGACCGCGTCGGGCAGTTCGGCGCCGAGCACGCCCCGCAGGACGGCCGGGACCACCGTACGGTCCCACGCCCGGGCCTCCATGCCCTCCGCGATCCGCCGGCACATCTGCTCCAGCAGGTCGATGGCGTCGGCGGCGGACCGGGCCGGGCCCTCCATCAGGTCCGTCAGCTCCACCGGGACCTTCACCGGGGCGCCCGGCTCGGCCAGCAACTCCTTTTCCACCAGCCCGAAGTGGGCCGCGAGTGAGGCCCGCAGGCCGGGCAGGGCGTTGGCCCGGCCGCCCCACACCTGTGAGGCGCGCAGTACGGCCAGTACGAGGTTCACCCGCGGGTCACCGACCGGGCCGCCGCCGAGGATGTGCAGGCCGTCGCGGATCTGGACGTCCTTGATCTCGCACAGGTAGCCGTCGATGTGCATGACGAACTCGTCGAACTCGTCGTCGTCCGGCTGCTCGTCCACGTGCAGGTCGTGGTGCAGTTCCGCCGCCTTGACGAGCGTCCAGATCTGCGCGCGGACGGCCGGGGCCTTCGCCGGGTCGAGGTCGCTGACCAGCGCGTACTCGTCGAGGAGCTGTTCCAGCTTGGCCAGGTCGCCGTAGGTGTCCGCGCGGGCCATCGGCGGCACCAGGTGGTCGACCACGGTGGCGTGCCCGCGCCGCTTGGCCTGGGTGCCCTCGCCGGGGTCGTTGACGATGAACGGGTAGATCAGCGGCAGTTCGCCGAGGACCGCGTCCGGGGCGCAGCCGCGCGAGAGCCCGAGGCCCTTGCCGGGCAGCCACTCCATGGTGCCGTGCTTGCCCATGTGCACGATCGCGTCGGCGCCGAAGCTGTTCTCCAGCCAGCGGTAGGCCGCCATGTAGTGGTGGGAGGGAGGCATGTCGGGGTCGTGGTAGATCGCGATCGGGTTCTCGCCGAAGCCGCGCGGCGGCTGGATCATGACGACGACGTTGCCGTACTGGAGGGAGGCGAGCACGATGTCGTCGCCGTCCACGTAGAGGCTGCCCGGGGGTTCGCCCCACGCCTCGGTCATCGCGTCCCGCAGCTCGGGGTCCAGCTTCTCGAACCAGGCCCGGTAGTCGGCGAGCGGCACCCGCGCGGGCGCGGCGGCCAGCTGCTCCTCGGTCAGCCACTCCACGTCGTGACCGCCGGCCTCGATGAGCCGGTGGATCAACTCGTCGCCGCCGTCCGGGTATTCGGTCAGCGAGTAGCCGGCGTCGCGGAGCGCGTCGAGCACCCGGACGGCCGACGCGGGGGTGTCCAGGCCGACGGCGTTGCCGACCCGCGAGTGCTTGGTCGGGTAGGCGGTGAAGACGAGGGCGACCTTCTTCTCGGCGTTCGGCTTGTGCTTCAGCCGGGCGTGCCGGACGGCGATCCCGGCGACCCGGGCGGCCCGCTCGGGGTCGGCGACGTACACCGGGACGTCGTCGGGGCCCTGTTCCTTGAAGGAGAAGGGGACGGTGACCAGCCGGCCGTCGAACTCGGGGATGGCGACCTGCATCGCCGCGTCCATGGGGGACAGGGCGGCGTCGGACTCCTCCCACGCGGCGCGCGAGGAGGTGAGGCACAGCCCTTGCAGCACGGGGACGTCGAGGTCGGCGAGCGCGCCGATGTCCCAGGACTCCTCGTCGCCGCCCGCGGAGGCCTGGGAGGCGTGGGTGCCGCCGGCGGCGAGGACGGTGGCCACCAGGGCGTCGGCCCGCCCCAGCAGTTCGTACAGCGCGGGGTCCGCGCCGCGCAGCGAACCGCAGTACACGGGGAGGGCGTTGGCGCCGGCCGCCTCGATCGCCTGGCACAGGGGGTCCACGAAGGCGGTGTTGCCGCTCAGTTCGTGCGCCCGGTAGAACAGCACGCCCACGGTCGGGCGGCCGTCCCGGATGTCGTAGGCGCCGTGCACGCCGAACTCGGGCATGCGGCGCGGCTCCTCGAAGCCCTCGCCGGTCAGCAGCACGGTGTCCGACAGGAACCGGGACAGCTCCAGCAGGTTGGCGGGGCCGCCCTCGACCAGGTACTTCAGGGCTTCCGCGACCACACCGGCGGGCACCGAGGACTCGGCCATCAGTTCGGCGTCGGGTACGGTCTCGCCGCCCAGCAGCACGGTCGGGATGCCGGACGCCTTCAGCGCGGCCAGCCCGTCCTCCCAGGCCCGCTTGCCGCCCAGCAGCCGTACGACGGCGAGGTCCGCGCCCTCGATCAGGGCCGGCAGTTCCCCGGCGACGTCGACCCGGGTGGGGTTGCCGATGCGGTAGCCGGCGCCCGAGGCCCGGGCCGCCAGCAGATCCGTGTCGGCGGTCGACAACAACAACACTGTGCTCATGCGGGCGCTCCCGGTGGAATGAAGGGCAGTCCTTGCGGCGCGCCGGACTCGATGAGCCGCCACAGCGCGTCCGTGTCCGCGTGCTGTTCGATGAGGTCGCCGAGCCGGTCGAGCTGCTCCTCGCGCAGCGCGGCGAAGGAGGTGTCCGGCGCGGGCACGAAGCGGCGGCCCGCGGCGGCGGCCACCTCGCGCAGGAAGGCCCGCCGGAAGCCGTCCGACTCCAGGGAGCCGTGCCAGTGGGTGCCCCAGGTCTGGCCGGCGCGGCAGCCGTCCAGGAAGGGTTCGCCGCCCTCGACGGTGGCCACGCCGTGGTGGATCTCGTAGCCGTCGACGTGCTCGCCGAGGGCCTGTCCGCTGGGCCGGGTGAGGGTCTTCTCGCGGGCGAAGCGCACGCGCACGGGCAGGATGCCGAGCCCGTCGACGTGTCCCTGACGGCTTTCGACCTCGTCCTCGATGTGCTCGCCGAGGATCTGGAAGCCGCCGCAGATGCCGAGCAGGGGGCGGCGTTCGGCGGCCCGGCGTACGAGGGCGTCCGCCAGTCCGCGTTCCCGCAGCCACTGCAGTGCCCGTACGGTGCCGCGGGTGCCCGGGATCACCACGAGGTCGGCGTCGGCCAGTTCCTCCGGCCGGTCCACGAACCGTACGACGACGCCCGGTTCGGCGGCGAGCGCGTCCACGTCGGTGAAGTTGGACATCAGCGGGATCGCGCACACGGCGACGCGGAGCACGTCCTCGCCGACCGGGGGAGTGACGGCGGACTCCCGTACGGTGCCCCGCAGGGAGACGCGCAGTCCGTCCTCCTCGTCGATGCCGAGCCCGTGCCGGAAGGGCAGCACGCCGTAGGTCCGCCGCCCGGTGAGGCCGTGCAGCATCTCCAGGCCGGGTTCGAGCAGGCCGACGTCGCCGCGGAACTTGTTCACCAGGAATCCGGCGACGAGTTCCTGGTCCTCGGGGGAGAGCAGGGCGACCGTGCCGAAGAAGGACGCGAAGACGCCCCCGCGGTCGATGTCACCCACCACCAGCACCGGCAGCCGCGCGCCCCGCGCGATGCCCATGTTGACGATGTCGGTCCGCCGCAGGTTGATCTCGGCCGGGCTGCCCGCCCCCTCGCAGATCACCGCGTCATACGTGCCCCGCAGTTCGGCCAGGCAGTCCAGCACCGTGCCCAGCAGCCGCTGCTGGCGCCCGCCGTGGTAGCCGCGCGCGCTCAGCTCGCCCACCGGCTTGCCGAGCAGCACGACCTGGCTGCTCTGCTCGCCGCCGGGCTTGAGCAGCACCGGGTTCATCAGCGCGGTCGGCTCGATCCGGCAGGCCTGGGCCTGCATGGCCTGGGCGCGGCCGATCTCCGCGCCCTCCCGGGTCACGAACGAGTTCAGGGACATGTTCTGCGCCTTGAACGGCGCCACCTTCACGCCCTGGCGCGCCAGCCACCGGCAGATCCCGGCGGTCACGACGCTCTTGCCGGCGTCCGAGGTGGTGCCAGCCACGAGGAGACCACCGTTCACTTCCCACGTCCTTTCAGCAGTGCGCGCGCGGCGAGCGTGGTGCCGAGGGCGAGCAGGCCGACGCGGCGGGAGAGCCGTACCGCCCGGTCGATGTCGGTGACCCGGACCGGCCGTCCGCTGCCGCCGTTGAGTACGGGCCGGTGTTCGACCCGGCCGCCGTAGGAGAGCGTTCCGCCGAGCCGGACGCCGAGGGCGCCCGCGAAGGCGGCCTCCACGGGACCGGCGTTGGGGCTCGGGTGCTTGCGGGCGTCGGCCTTCCAGGCGCGCAGGGCGCCGCGCGGGTCGGGTCCGGCGACGGTGGCGAGTAGGGCGGTGAGCCGGGCGCCGGGCCAGCCGGCGACGTCGTCGAGGCGGGCGGAGGCCCAGCCGTAGCGGCGGTGCCGGGGCGACTTGTGACCCACCATCGCGTCCAGGGTGTTGACGGCCCGGAACCCGAGCAGCCCCGGCACCCCGGCCACGGCTCCCCACACCAGGGCGCCCACCACGGCGTCGGAGGTGTTCTCGGCGACCGACTCGACCACGGCCCGGGCCATCCCGTCGGCGTCCAGCGCCTGCGGGTCCCGGCCGCACAGGTGGGGCAGCCGGGCGCGGGCGGCCTCGGTGTCCCCGGCGGCCAGGGCGCGCCCGATCGCCTGGGCCTCGCGGGCGAGCGAGGTGCCGCCGACGACGGCCCAGGTGGCGGCGGCGGTCAGCGCGACGGAGGCGGTACCGGAGGGGCGTACGGCGCGTGCGGCCAGCGCCCCGAGCGCGACGGCGCCACCGGCGCATACGGCGGTGTGCACGGCGCCCCAGCCCCGGTGGTCGTGCCACAAGGCGCCTTCCACGGCCGTGGCCGCGCGGCCGAACGCGGCGACCGGGTGCCCGCGGCGGGGATCGCCGAGGAGCAGATCGCCGAGGACGCCGGCGGCGGCACCGTACGCGTATGTGCGGTCGGCACCCATCGGCTCAGCCGGCCGTGGGCACAGGGGCGTTCCTGGTACGGGTCCTTCGGCAGCCGAGCATGGCGATTCGTGTCCTCACTCAGGGTGTCCACGCCCTGGTTCGACGGATTCCGGCGGCGAGAGTTCCTGGCTCCCGGGGAGTTCTTCCCCGGTGACAGTGGCGGGACCGCGCCGGATTCGCACCGGCTTCCTCTGCTGCCGCCGTACATGGCCTGGGCAGTCCACCACGTGCCCGGAAGGGCCGTCAACTTGCCTTTGACCTGGGATGCCCGACTGTGCTGAGGCCCACATCGCCGGGGCGCCGGGCGGGTCTTCGGGGCCGCCGGGACATGCGTCCGCCCCGCCGGGTCCGGCGGGTGGGCCGGTCGGCGGGGCGGAGGCGGGATCGGGGGCCTGCGGTCAGGCCACGATCAGGTAGATGCCGTAGGCCACGGCCGCCGCGCAGGCGGCGAAGCAGGCGTAGGCGCCGGTGACGGCGAGCGCGGCGGAGCCGCCCTGGGCCGTGGTCCGCTCGCGGCGGGACAGTCCGTTGATGCCGAGGGTGAACAGGGCCACCAGGCCCACCGTGAACACGACGCTGACGCCCAGCACGGAGCCGAGGGCCGCCCAGTCGATCTTCATGCGGATTGCTTCCTTCAGTAACCGTGCGGGCGGGTCAGACCGTGGCGGCCGGCGGGGCGGCGGGGGCCGGTTCGGCGGCCGGGGCGGGGATCGTGGCCGTCAGGCCGGCGGTCCTCAGGTCGGCGGTGGCCGGGGCCGTCAGGCTGTCGGCGAGCGGCCCGGCGGGCGGCGGGGTGACCGCGGCGATGGCGGTGGTGACGACACCGGCCGGCTCGCCGGTCTCCTCGACCACGTTGGTGTGGTCCACGACCTCGCGGCGGGAGATCTTCCAGATGGCGGCGCTCGCGGCGACCAGGAAGACGGCGACGGCGGCGGTGCCCCAGTCACCGAGGTCGGTGACGGACTCGGCGCCCGCGCCGACCAGCGCGGCGGCCGGCAGGGTGAGCACCCAGGCGACGGCCATGCGGGTCGCGGTGGACCAGCGGACCACGCCGCCCTTGCGGCCGAGGCCCGCGCCCATCACCGAGCCGGAGACGACGTGGGTGGTGGAGAGGGAGAAGCCGAGGTGGGAGGAGGCCAGGATGGCGGTCGCGGCGCCGGTCTGGGCGGCGAAGCCCTGGCGCGGCTCCAGGTCGGTCAGGCCCTTGCCCATGGTGCGGATGATGCGCCAGCCGCCGATGTAGGTGCCGAGCGCGATGGCCAGGCCGGCGGAGAGGATCACCCAGGTGGGAGGGTTGGCGCCGGGGGCGAGGGAGCCGCCCGCGATCAGCGCGAGGGTGATGATGCCCATCGTCTTCTGGGCGTCATTGGTGCCGTGCGCGAGCGAGACCAGGCCGGCGGAGGCGATCTGGCCGACGCGGTAGCCCTTGCGGGTCGCCTCGGTGTCGCCGGTGCCGCCGACGCGGTAGGAGAGCCGGGTGGCCAGGAACGAGGCGAGGCCCGCCACGACCGGCGCGGCGACGGCGGGGAGCAGCACCTTGGTGACCAGGACGCCGCCGTGGACGCCGTCGAAGCCGGCGGAGGCGACGGTGGCGCCGACCAGGCCGCCCATCAGGGCGTGCGAGGAACTGGACGGCAGGCCCACCAGCCAGGTCAGCAGGTTCCAGAGGATCGCGCCGACCAGGGCGGCGAAGATGACCTCGGGCCGGATGCCGGTCTCGTCGACGAGACCCTTGGAGATCGTGTTCGCGACCTCCACGGAGAGGAAGGCGCCCGCGAGGTTGAGGACGGCGGACATGGTCACCGCGATCTTGGGCTTCAGGGCGCCTGTGGAGATGGTGGTGGCCATCGCGTTCGCGGTGTCGTGGAAACCGTTCGTGAAATCGAACGCGAGAGCGGTTACCACCACAATCGCGAGGATCAGCGAGAAGCTTTCCATTTACCCAGGCAATCGTTCGAGGTCGTTGGCTGGATGAACGTAGGCAACCTGGGTGAACGGAAGATGAACTGGGGCGGGCACGGCGGTGTCGGCAATCCCATACCCGGGTTCTGTTCCGCCCCTCCAGGTCGGACACCCCTTGGCTACCGGCCCCGCGCGAAGATCCGCAGCCGGTCCAGGGTGCCGTTGAAGAGATCCTGGTCACCCGGCAGCGTGCCCTTCGTGCGGTACTGCCAGAACGTCCAGTACCGCCAGCCGCCGGGCAGCGCCCCGGGCTTCGCGGTGCCGTGCCGGGCGATCCACAGCGGGTGGTTCTTCGAGAACGCCCGGCTGTTGCCGGTGCACAGCTTCCACCACTGGGTCGTCGTGTAGATCACCGGGCGGCGGCCGGTTCTGCGCCGGGTCTCGTCGCTGAACGAACGGATCCAGGCGACCATGCGCTTCTTGCTCAGTCCGTAGCACTGGCGCGAGCCGTAGGGGTTGTACTCGATGTCGAGCGCGGGCGGCAGAGTCCAGCCGTCCCCCCGCCAGCCGCCGCCGTGCTTCACGAAGTACGCGGCCTGCTTGGCGCCGGAGGACCGGTCGGGGCGGGCGAAGTGATACGCGCCCCGGATCATGCCGGCCTTGCGGGCGCCGGAGTACTGCTCGGTGAAGTAGGGGTTGCGGTAGCCGGTGGACTCGGTCGCCTTGACGTAGACGAACCGCGCCCCCTTCTTCCGCGCGTCCGGCCATTTCACGTGCCGCTGGTACGACGACACGTCATGGCCCTTGGGCGGCTTGGCGGCGGCGGTCGCGGGACCGGTGAGGGCGAGGACCGCCGCCACGGCCGCCGCGAGGACGCTCGCGCGGCGGCGGGCAAGGGTGGGTACACGGGCCATGCGGTTCCCCCGGGGTGGCGGACGACGGGCGCGCCGGCCCTCGCGGGCGGCGGCGCTCGTGGAGTGGGCAGGAGTGAGTCATTCAAGGTCCGCCGATCACGGCACTCTGGGCGATTTCAGGCGTTTCACACCGAAATCCCCCCGTTCGGCCTCACGGTTTCCGCCCCGGATCCACCGGCCGCCGCTCCCCGTCCCCCCCGGCTGGCAGGATCACCGCATGGCTGAACCACGACGGAACGCGAAGGACGGGCGACCGGACGGACGACGGGATGGGCGACCGGACGGACGACGGGATGGGCGACCGGGCGAGCGGCAGGCCGAGGGGGAGGGCGTGCGCCGGGGCGCGGGGGAGGGCGCGGGGCCGGCCGTCGGGGTGGACGCGGGGGAGGACCCACGGCAGGACGTGACGCGGCTCTGGGCGGAGGTGGTCGCCACGGCGCGGCGGACCGTCGCCGACGGGCTGGTGGTCGGCACCTCCGGCAACGTCTCCGCCCGCCTCGGCGACCTCGTCCTGGTCACCCCCTCGGGCGTGCCCTACGACCGGCTCACCCCCGCCGACCTCACCGGCGTCGACCTCACCGGCCGCCAGGTGCTCGGCACCCTCGTGCCGACCAGCGAGCTGCCCATGCACCTCGCCGTCTACCGCGCCACCGACGCCCGCGCGGTCGTCCACACCCACGCCGTGCACGCCACCGCGGTCTCCACGCTCGTCCCCGAGCTGCCGCCGGTCCACTACATGGCCGCCGCCCTCGGCGGTCCCGTACGGGTCGCTCCCTACGCCCCCTACGGCACCGACGAGCTGGCCGGGAACATGCTCCGGGCTCTCGCCGGCCGCTCCGGCTGCCTGCTGCGCAACCACGGCACGGTCACCTACGGCGCCACCCTGGACCAGGCCTACGACCGCACCGCCCAGCTGGAGTGGATGTGCCGCCTGTGGCTGACCGCGTCGTCGGTGCCGGGCCTGACCCCGTCCCTGCTCACCGAGGCACAAGTCGCGGAGGCCGGGGAACGTTTGAAGGGGTACGGCCAACGGAGGTGACCCCTTTTGCCGAACAACAGCCCGCCCCGCACCCCGCCCGACCGGTCCCGCCCGGGCCCACCGGCCTCACTGCACGGCACCTCGCCGACCGCGCGCGCCGCGTATGACAGGGCCCTGCCGACCGCACGCGCCGCGTACGCCCGAGTCCTACCGATCGCGCGCGCCGTGTACGACCGAACCGTGCCGACCGCACTGGCCCTGCTCCGCCGGCTCCGGCCGGCCGGGCTCGCCGTGCGGCCGGGGTGCCGGCCGTCGGCGGCCTCGCCTTGGCCCCGGCAGCCGATGACGGTCATGGCCATGGCGACGTCCGGCACCCCGGCCGCGCACGACCGGGCCCGGCCGGCCCCGCTCGCCGCGCTCCGCCGCACCCTCGCGGACCGGCCCGCCCCGGCCCGCCGCGACGACCCTTGGCCCCGGCACGCCGGTACGTGGCTCCGGCCCCGGCACATTGCCGCCCGGCCGCGCCGCGCCGGCACGTCGCCCTGGCCCTGGCGCGTACGCACCCCACCCCGGCGCGACGGCACCCCGCCCACGCCCCCGCGCCCGGCCCTCCCACCCTCCGCACCCCGCCCCGCTTCCGTCCCAGCCCCCTCACCCCGCCCCTCTCCCGTCCCAGCGCCCTCACCCCGCCCGGCGCTTCGGCTGGCCGCCGCCCGGCGCCGCCGTGACACTGGATCCGTGCGCACCGTCTCAGCGACCGCCGGCGCGGTCACCGCCTTCCTGGCCGCCGGCACGGCTTCCGTGGTCGTCGGCCGGCTCGCCAGCGACGCCGCGTTGAAGGTGTCCGCGGGCCGCCCGCTGCCGACCGAGCCCCGGCTCACCGTGCACGGCGCGGCCGCCGACCGGATCACGCTCACTCGCGACCTGGCCAGTCTGCGCCCCGGCGTCTACGGTCTCGCCGGCGACGGCTCGCACGCGGTCGTCGGCCCCGTCGTGGAGGGGACCCCGCACGCCGCCGACACCGTCGTACGGCGCCTGGAACGCGTCACCCACGGCACCTTCACGGCCGGCGACGCGGCCTGGCTCACCCCCAACCTGTACGTCGGCAACCCCCGCACCGCCCTCGGCCTGGACCACACCGACGTCGACGTGCCCGGCGAACTCGGTGCCCTGCCCGCCTGGTTCGTGCCCGGCGGCCGGGACACCTGGGTGATCGCCGTACACGGCCTCGGCACCACCCGGGAGCACGCCCTGAACGTCATGGGCTTCCTGCACGCCCGCCGGCTGCCCGTCCTCGCCCTCGCCTACCGCGGCGACCCCGGCGCCCCCCGCCCGCCGGACCGGCTGAACCACCTCGGCGAGACGGAGTGGCGGGACGTCGAGGCGGCCATCCGGTACGCCGTCCGCCACGGCGCCCGCCGCGTCGTCCTCCTGGGCTGGTCCACCGGCGCCGCCATGGCCCTGCGCGCCGCCGAGCACTCCCAGGTCCGCGACCGCGTCGCCGGGCTCGTCCTGGACTCCCCGGTCCTCAGCTGGCCGGCCACGCTGCGCGCGCTGGCCCGGGCCCGGCACACCCCGGAGCCGCTGCTGCCGCTCGCGGTGCGGGCCGCGCAGGGCCGGGCCGGACTGCACCCCGACGGGCTCGCCGAGCCGGGCGGCCCGGACCGGCTCCAGGTGCCCACCCTGCTCGTGCACGGCCCGGACGACCGGGTCGCGCCCTGGGAGTACTCCCGCCGGCTCGCCCGGCGCCGGCCCGGCCTCGTCACCCTGCACACCGTCCCGGACGCCCCGCACGCGGCGATGTGGAACGCGGACCCCGAGGAGTACGAGGAACGGCTGCGCAGGTTCCTCACCCCGCTGCTGTGACCCCGGGCGCCGGGACCCGCGAGGGCCGGTGCCCGGCATTCCGGTTACGGCCGTGGGACCGATCCGGACACCGTCGTACGACTGGCTCGATCCTGTCCCTCCCACCGCCCCGCGCCCCGTGCCCTGCCCGGCCCCGGTGCCCGCCCTGACATTCCGTTTGGGTTTTCGGACCGTCAACCGGAAGACTGCACCCGTGACGTCCCGTATCCCGCGCGACTCCAGGCTCCGACTCGTCCGACCTCGACCCCTGGCCGCCGCCCCCAGAGCTGTGAACCAGCGGCGTCCGCGCCGCCCGGCGCCCCGGCCGCCCGAGGGCACGCCCGCCCCCGCCGAACTGGCCGGAATGGCCCGTGCCGGTCTGGCCGGCGCGGTCCGCGTCGCCCGCTGGGCCGACACCGCCCTCGGCCCCGGCCGGCACGGCGCCACCGCCGACGGCAAGGCGACCCTCTCCGACGCCACCGCCGAACGCGCCGCCGCCGACCTGGGCCTGACCGTCGCCCAGGTCCGCGCCGACTGGGACACCGCCCGCCTCGCCGGACTCGTCGAGGTGCACGGCGACAGCGCCCGGCCCGGCTGGCGGCTGCGCGCCTGGGACCGCGACGACAGCGCCGTACTGCGCGGCTGGGTCGCCCTCTTCGACGCCTGGTCGCTCGCCTCCCCCGAGCCCGCGGAGCACGAGCCGGCCGCCGTCGCCGAAGTCGTCTCGGCCATGCCCCAGGTGCTCTCCTTCCTCCAGCTCTCGGCCGGCCCGGTCCCGGTGGAGCAGCTGCTCGACCTGCTCCAGCAGCGGGTCACCGAACTGCGCACCGAACGCTGCGAGATCGCCTACGAACCCGGCACCGGACGGCCCGCCGGATCACCCGTCCCGGCCGCCGCCGCGCCCGCCGCCGACGCCCCGCTCGCCCCGCTGCTCGACTGGGCGCTGCGGGCCCTCGCCTCGGTCGGCGCCCTCACCTACGGCGGCGGCCAGGCCACCCTCACCCCGCTGGGCAGCTGGGCGGTGTGGGTCAAGCTGGAGCAGATCTGCGTGGCCGCGCAGAGCCCCGCCGGCAACATCGAGCAGTCCGCCGAGGACATGCTGCGCGGCTGTGCCCAGCTGCGCCCCAACGCGGCCCGCGCCGAGTACCGCGCCTGGCTCGCCGCCCGCCCCGTCGGCAGCGCCGTCACCGAGCTGATCGACGCCGCCCGCGGCGACGACGCGCTGCTGCGCGGGCTGGCCTTCGAGGCGCTGCGCGTCGTCGGCGCGCCCGCCGAGCCCGACGTACGGGCGGTGGTGCGGGAGCCGGCGCTGCGGCCGTACGCCCTGCTGTGGCTCGCCGAGCACGACGGGGTCGACCCGGAGGACGCCCACGAGGTGCTCACCCGGCAGGAGGCCACCTGGCTGTGGGTGGACACCGCCGCCGCGGTCGCCGACCACGGTGAGGCGCCGATGCTGGTGCGGCACCTGGAGTCCGCCGTGCAGCCCACCGTGCCCCAGCTGCTCGAAGAGGTCCGCGCGGTCGGCCACCCGCGCACCGTGCAGGTGCTGGTCGCGCTCGCCGCGGCGCACCCCGACCCGGCGCTGGCCAAGGCCGTGCGCCGGGCCGCGTTCCAGGTGCACACCGGGGGCTGAGCACCGCCGGGGCGGCTCAGACCACCCCGGTCTCCGGGGCGTACGTCCCGAAGCTCCAGATGTTCCCCCCGGCGTCCCGGGCCAGGTACTCCCGGGCACCGTAGTCCTGGTCCGCCGGGGGCATCAGGATCTCCACCCCGTGTGCCGCGGCCCGCTCGTGGTGGGTGTCCACGTCGTCCACCACGACGTACACCCCGGCGGGGCCCGCGTGCTCCAGGGCGGCGTCGAGGGGGCCGCCGCGGCCCTTGGAGCCGACCATCACCACGCCGCCGGCCTGGACCAGCTCGGCGTGCAGGACCGTGCCGTCCGCCGTCTCGTACACCGACAGCTCGGTGAAGCCCAGGCCCTCGGTGAGCTGCCTGATCGCCGCCTTCGCGTCCGTGTACAGCAGCGTGGGGCAGATGCCCGGCCGTCCGCCGCCGCCCGTGCCCGCCATGCCGACCACTCCTTCGCGCACCGATTCCGTCGTCCTCCGGCGGCCGTCGCACCGCACGCGTCTTCGCTTCCCACCGCACACAACACCCGAAACCGCCACATCCCGCCGGACACGGGCATTACCCGCCCGGGTGACTTCCCGGGTCCCCCCACGCCTGACTTCCCGGGTCCCCACGCCCCACCGGCCCGCCCCGCCCACCGGCTCCCGGGCGGCCACCCGGTGCGCCCGCACCCCCCGCGCCTTTTGGGCACCCCCCTCGCCCCTGGCCGCGTACCTCCGCCGGGCGCTCGGCGGCGCCCGCGTACCCGGACCGGACCTGGTGCCTCGGCGTGGGGCGCCGTCGTGGCCGGGGACGACACCGCGGTGGCGTCCCGCACCGGCGGTACGCGCGCGTGGGGCACCGCCCCGTCGTCGTGCCCCCCGCACACGGGAGGCGATCACGCTCCGGGACGACGGACTGCTCACCGCCGCCCCCTGGGCAAACTCCCGCCCACCCCGTGCCCGGTCACCGGGACGCAGGAAAACTGCTTGCACCGCCCCGTTAGACTGGGCCCCATGGCCATTCTCCTCGCGCATTAGACGGCGGGAACGTCCTCAGCCGCCCACCCGCCAATCCCTGTACGCCCTGGAGTCTGTCCGTGATCTCCGCCTCCGGTATCGAGCTGCGCGCCGGTGCGCGCGTCCTCATCGAGAACGCCACCTTCCGTGTCGCCAAGGGCGACCGCATCGGCCTCGTCGGCCGCAACGGCGCAGGCAAGACCACCCTCACCAAGTGCCTGGCCGGCGAGGGCATCCCGGCCGCCGGCACGATCACCCGCTCCGGCGAGGTCGGCTACCTCCCGCAGGACCCCCGCACCGGTGACCTCGACGTCCTCGCCCGCGACCGCATCCTGTCCGCGCGCGGCCTCGACGTGCTGATCCGCAAGATGCGGGAGAACGAGGAGCGCATCGCCAACGGCAAGGGCTCGACCCGCGAGAAGGCCCTGAAGCAGTACGAGCGCCAGGAGACGGAGTTCCTCACCAAGGGCGGGTACGCCGCCGAGGCCGAGGCCGCCACCATCGCCGCCGCGCTGAACCTGCCCGACCGGGTGCTCGGCCAGCCGCTGCACACCCTCTCCGGCGGTCAGCGCCGCCGTATCGAGCTGGCCCGGATCCTGTTCTCCGACGCCGACACCCTGCTGCTGGACGAGCCCACCAACCACCTCGACGCGGACTCGATCATCTGGCTGCGGGACTACCTGAAGTCCTACCGCGGCGGCTTCATCGTCATCTCCCACGACGTCGACCTCGTGGACACGGTCGTGAACAAGGTGTTCTACCTGGACGCCAACCGCTCCGCGATCGACATCTACAACATGGGTTGGAAGCTGTACCAGCAGCAGCGCGAGGCCGACGAGAAGCGCCGCAAGCGCGAACGCGCCAACGCCGAGAAGAAGGCCGCCGCGCTCAACGCCCAGGCCGACAAGATGCGCGCCAAGGCCACCAAGACGGTCGCCGCGCAGAACATGGCCCGCCGCGCCGAGAAGCTGCTCTCCGGCCTCGAGGACATCCGGATGTCCGACAAGGTCGCCAAGCTCCGCTTCCCGGAGCCCGCGCCCTGCGGCAAGACCCCGCTGATGGCCGAGGGCCTGTCGAAGTCGTACGGCTCGCTGGAGATCTTCACCGACGTCGACCTCGCCATCGACAAGGGCTCCCGGGTCGTCATCCTCGGCCTCAACGGCGCGGGCAAGACCACGCTGCTGCGCCTCCTCGCGGGCGTGGAGACGCCGGACACCGGCCGGGTCGTCCCCGGCCACGGCCTGAAGCTCGGCTACTACGCCCAGGAGCACGAGACCCTGGACCCCGACCGCACGGTCCTGGAGAACATGCGCTCGGCCGCCCCCGACATGGACCTGGTCGAGGTCCGCAAGGTGCTCGGCTCGTTCCTGTTCTCCGGCGACGACGTCGACAAGCCGGCCGGGGTCCTCTCCGGCGGCGAGAAGACCCGGCTCGCCCTCGCCACGCTGGTCGTCTCCTCGGCGAACGTGCTGCTCCTTGACGAGCCGACGAACAACCTGGACCCGGCCAGCCGCGAGGAGATCCTCGGCGCCCTGCGCACCTACAAGGGCGCGGTCGTCCTCGTCACCCACGACGAGGGCGCCGTCGAGGCGCTCCAGCCGGAGCGGATCATCCTGCTCCCGGACGGCGTCGAGGACCTGTGGGGTTCCGACTACGCGGATCTCGTCACCCTGGCGTGATCGACGGGCCGGATGCGTCCCGCATGGATCATTCGGCCTATCCGTGATCCATCATCTGTGTGAGATCTCCTCGTATCGAGGTGTGTCATACACGGATTTCGCGGCCGACCCCCCAGTAGCCAGGGGTCGGCCGCTCGGCGTTCCTGACCTGGTACTTCGCGAATCCACCCGTACGGACCCCTGGACCCCACCCGTTGGAATCTCGTATTCCGGTTGTGGGGAACCCCTCCTGTCGTCACAACGATGTCTCACCGACCTTGCCGAATGGGTGGCCATCACGCCCAGGAGGGGTGATCATGAGGAGACCAGAGCGCACTTCCCATGAGGAGGCACGGGTGGCCGAGACTCTGAAGAAGGGCAGCCGGGTGACCGGCGCCGCGCGCGACAAGCTCGCGGCAGACCTGAAGAAGAAGTACGACTCCGGTGCGAGCATCCGGGCGCTGGCCGAAGAGACCGGCCGCTCGTATGGCTTCGTGCACCGGATGCTCAGCGAGTCGGGCGTCACGCTCCGTGGGCGTGGCGGAGCGACCCGGGGTAAGAAGGCCGCTTCGTCCTGACTCCGGGCGGCCCATCGGCTTCGATGGTGGCCACCCGGTCGGCGGACCGACCGGCCGGGTGGTTACTGTGCAGTCACTTAGCTCAGCTCTGCTGACCGCACCCATCGGAGGCACCCCATGGCTTCGCCCGACCAGGACCTCGCTCCCGCACTCGACAAGGACGGCGTACGGCTCACCGTCGAGGACGCCCTCGCCACGGTGACGCTGACCAACCCGGCCAAGCGCAACGCGCAGACCCCCGCCCTGTGGCGGGCGCTCGCCGAGGCCGGGCGGCTGCTGCCGGGCTCCGTCCGGGTGGTCGTGCTGCGCGGCGAGGGCCAGTCCTTCTCCGCCGGGCTGGACCGTCGCATGTTCACCCCGGAGGGGATTCCGGGCGAGCCGACCTTCGTCGACCTCGCGCGTCGCGACGACGCCGGGATCGACGCGACCATCGCCGAATACCAGGAGGCGTTCACCTGGTGGCGGCGCACCGACCTCGTGTCCATCGCCGCCGTCCAGGGCCATGCCATCGGGGCCGGCTTCCAGCTCGCGCTCGGCTGCGACCTCAGGGTCGTCGCCGACGACGTCCAGTTCGCCATGCGCGAGACCAGCCTCGGCCTCGTCCCCGACCTGACCGGCACCCACCCGCTGGTCGGCCTCGTCGGGTACGCCCGCGCGCTGGAGATCTGCGCGACCGGGCGGTTCGTCGGGGCCGAGGAGGCGGTGGCGAGCGGGCTGGCCAACCTCGCCGTGCCGGCTGCCGACCTGGACGCGACGGCACGGGACCTGGCGGCGGCGCTGCTGGCCGCGCCGCGCGACGCGGTGGTGGAGACCAAGGCGCTGCTGCGCGGTGCCCTCGACCGTACCTACGAGGAGCAGCGCACGGCCGAACGTGCCGCCCAGGCCCGCCGCCTGCGCGACTTGGCCGGCCTCGGCGAATAGCCGTCTCGGGGACTCATGCCGGGCTCCGGACCCGCCGGGCCATGCCCACGGCCCGGCGGGACGGCAGGGAGCGCACGGCGCGCACCGGCCCTGCCGAGGCGGGCGCCGCCGTCAGAACCCGTGCCGCATGCCGCCGTCGACCGGGACCATGACCCCGGTCAGGTACGACGCGGCCGGGGACAGCAAGAACGCGGCGGTCCGGCCGAACTCGTCGGGCCGGCCGTAGCGGCGCAGCGGAATCCGGGACGCGTTCGCCGTCCGGGTGGCCTCGGGGTCGGCGGACCGCGCGTCCAGCTCGCGCACGCGATCGGTGTCGATCCGGCCCGGCAGCAGCCCCACCACCCGGATGCCGCGCGGCCCCAGCTCGTCGGCGATCGACTTGGCGAACCCGGCGAGCCCCGGCCGCAGCCCGTTGGACACCGTCAGCCCCGGGATCGGCTCGTGCACAGAGCCGGACAGCACGAACCCGATGACCCCGCCCTCCGGCAGCTCGGCCGCCGCCGCGCGGGCCAGCCGTACCGCGCCGAGAAAGACCGACTCGAACGCGTCCCGCCACTGCTCGTCGGTGTTGTCGGCGACGAACCCGGGCGCCGGACCGCCCACGCTCACCAGCACCCCGTGGAAGCCCCCGAAGTTCTCCCGGGCCGCCGCGATCAGCCGCTCCGGGGCGCTCGGGTCGGCGTTGTCCACGGCCACGCCCACCGCGTTCGGGCCCAGGGCGGCGGCGGCCTCGGCGACCCGCTGCTCGTCCCGGCCGCTGACGACCACCTTCGCCCCGTCCGCGACGAGTTCCCGCGCGGTGGCGTTGCCCAGTCCCCGGGTGGCTCCGGTGACGACGTACACCCGGTCCTTCAGTCCAAGATCCATGGCCCTATCCTGCCCCGTCCTCCCCGAAGAGCGTGAGCGCCGTGTTCACCAGGCCGACATGGCTGAACGCCTGCGGGAAGTTGCCCAGCTGGCAGCCGTCGACGGGGTCGTACTCCTCGGCCAGCAGACCCACGTCGTTGCACAGGCCCACCAGCCGGTCGAACAGTTCGCGGGCCTCCTGGGATCGGCCCGTCATGTGCAGGGCGTCGGCCAGCCAGAAGGAGCAGGCGAGGAAGGCGCCCTCGCCGCCCGGCAGCCCGTCGATCACCGAGTCCTCGGTGTCGTAGCGGCGCAGGAAGCCGCGGTGCCCGAGGTCGTCGCGGATGGCGTCGACCGTGCCGACCACCCGGGGGTCGTCCGGCGGCAGGAAGCCCACGCGGGGGATGAGCAGCAGCGCGGCGTCCAGTTCCCGGGAGCCGTAGTACTGGGTGAAGGTGTTGCGTTCCTTGTCGTAGCCCTTCTCGCACACCTCCCGGTGGACCTCGTCGCGCAGCCGGCGCCAGTCCGCCAGGTCGCCGCTCAGCTCGTGGTGCCGCTCCAGCGTCTTGACGGCCCGGTCGGCGGCCACCCACACCATCACCTTGGAGTGCACGAACTGCCGCCGGCCGCCGCGCACCTCCCACAGGCCCTCGTCCGGCCGCCGCCACGCCGACCCCAGGAACCTCATCAGCGAGCGCTGCATGGCCCACATGTGCGGCTTGGTGGGCAGGCCCGAGGCGCGGGCCAGCGACAGGGAGTCCATCACCTCGCCGTACACGTCCAGCTGGAGCTGGTCGACGGCGTCGTTGCCGGTGCGCACGGGGGCGGAGCCGGCGAAGCCGGGCAGCCAGGGCAGTTCCGTCTCCCGCAGCCGTCGCTCGCCGGCCACGCCGTACATGATCTGCAGATCGGCCGGGTTGCCGGCCACCGCGCGCAGCAGCCAGTCCCGCCAGGCCTCGGCCTCCTCCTGGTAGCCGGCGGTGAGCAGCGCGCCGAGGGTGAGGGTGGAGTCGCGCAGCCAGCAGTAGCGGTAGTCCCAGTTGCGCACGCCGCCCGGCTTCTCGGGCAGCGAGGTGGTCGGCGCGGCGACGATCCCGCCGGTCGGGGCGTAGGTGAGGGCCTTGAGGGTGATGAGGGAACGCACCACCGCCTCCCGGTACGGCCCGTCGTAGCGGCACCGCCCGGCCCAGCACCGCCAGTCGGCGACGCTGCTCTCCAGCGCCTCGTACGGGTCGATGAGCGGCGGGCGTTTCTCGTGCGAGGGGTGCCAGGTGAGCACGAACGCGACCCGCTCGCCCGCGGCGACGGTGAACTCCGAGTGGGTGCCGTACTCCTCGCCCCAGGTGGGTACGGCCGGCTCGGCGCGCAGCCAGGCGGAGTCCGGCCCGGCGATGGCCACCCGGTGGCCGTCCGCGCGGCGCACCCACGGTGTGATCGAGCCGTAGTCGAAGCGCAGGCGCAGCGTGCTGCGGACGGTGACCCGGCCGCTGAGGCCCTCCACGATCCGTACGACGTCGGGGGCGCGCTCGCGCTGCGGCATCAGGTCGGTGACGCGTACCGCTCCGTCCGCGGTCTCCCACTCGGTGTCCAGGACGAGGGTGTCGGGCCGGTAGGCGCGGCGGGTGCAGCGGTCCGCCCCCTCGGGCGCGATCCGCCAGTGGCCGTGGTCCTCGTCGCCCAGCAGCCGGGCGAAGCAGGCGCCGGAGTCGAAGCGCGGCAGGCACAGCCAGTCGATCGAGCCGTCCTTGCCGACCAGGGCCGCGGTCTGCTCGTCCCCGATGAGGGCGTAGTCCTCGATGCGCGCGTTCACGGGATGCGGTTTCCCGGCGGACCGGAGGGCCAACCAGGCGGTCGGCCGGGGGAGTGAGCCGGCCACCGGGGCGGGGACGGAGCCGGCCGGTCGCCGGACAGGGCCGCGGAGAGGGGGCGTGCCGCTGCGGGTGCCGTGTGCGGGACGGGGCCGGGATCAGACCGACGCCGGTTCCGCCTCCTCGGTTCGCCGCTCCGCCGCGGCGGCCTCCTCCCGGTCCCGCAGCTCGCGCCGGACCAGGAACCACCAGCCGACCGGGACGGCCGCCGCGAACAGCCACCACTGGATCATGTACGCGTAGTTCAGCGGGGCGTCCTCGTTGCCCGGGTCGGAGATCTGCTCCGGGGAACCGTCCTTCGCCTGCGGCGCGATCTGCTGGATGTAGCCGCCGAGCACCCGGGCGCCCAGCCGCCGCGCCTCCTCCTCGCTGTTGATCAGCATGATCTGCCGGTCGGGCAGGCCCTTGACGTTCTTGATGCCGCTCGCGGCGGTCGTCTCGTCGGACATCAGCCGTCCGGTGACGGTGATCCGCCCGGCCGGCGGCGCGGGCACCTCGGGGAAGTCGGTCTGCGCGCCGTTCGCGGGAATCCAGCCCCGGTTGACGAGCAGCACCTTTCCGTCGTCCAGGACGAAGGGCGTGAGGACGTGGAAGCCGACCTTGCCGTCCGAGTTGGTACGGCGGCGGACCACGACCTCCTTGGCGGTGTCGAAGGTGCCGGTCGCGGTGACCGTGCGGTACTTCTCGGCGCGGGTCACCGTGTGTCCGGGGGAGGTGAGCCGCTCCACCGGGACCGGGTCGGCGCGCAGCGCGGCGGAGACCAGGTCGTTGCGCGCGGTGCGCTGCTCGTAGCGGTGCTGCTGCCAGAAGCCCAGCCGGATCATCGTAGGGATCAGCGCGATCGCGACGAGCGTGAGGATCACCCACTGGCGGGACAGCAGGAAGCGGTAGCGGTGCACCCCACGACGGTACCTCCGCGCCGTGGGGTGCGTTCAGGCGGGTACCGGGTCAGACCCGGTCGACGATGCCGGCCCTCCCCTCGGCCCGGGCGCAGTGCGCGCCGCAGAACCAGTGGCCCTCCACCTCCACGCCCTGGCCGATGATCTGCACCCGGCAGTGTTCGCAGATCGGGGCCATGCGGTGGATCGCACAGGAGAAGCAGTCGAATACATGCACGGCGCCTTGTGCGTGCACTTCGAAGGTCATTCCGTAGTCATTGCCGCAAACTTCGCATGTCGCCATGCGCCACAGGGTGAGCCGTCGCCGATCCCCCGGCGAGCCGGTACCGGGTGAGTCGTGGGGCAATCACCCGTTCGTACGATGATCCGCGCGGGGGTGCTCGTGGCTACTCGTCGGCCGGCTCCACGTCCCGCAGCAGCTGGCCGAACGCGGCCTCGTCCACGATCGGCGTGCCGAACTGCCGGGCCTTGACCGTCTTGGACGTGCCCGAGTCGGGGTCGTTCGTCACCAACAGGCTGGTCAGCCGGGAGATGCTGGTGGCCACGTGCAGCCCGGCCTCCGTGGCGCGGTCCTCCAGCAGCTCGCGCTCCGTCGAGGTGTCACCCGAGAAGGCGACCCGCATGCCCTGTTTGAGCCTTTTGCCGTCTTCGTAGCGTCCTGGGTTGGGATAAGGGCATGCGGGCCTTTTGCGGGAGGGGCGCCAACTCGCCGCCCGATAGCCGCCGTAGCCGCCCGTCGCCTGCCGGGGCACCGGCCGGTCCGACCACTCCGTCAGCGGCCGGCACTCCAGCAGCGGCAGCCGCACCCCGCCCGCCGCCGCGGCCCGCAGGCTGGGCCGGAACGCCTCCGCCAGCACGCGCGCGTCGTCCAGCGCGTGGTGCGCCCGCTGCTGTACCACCCCGAAGTGCGCCGCCAGCGACTCCAGCTTGAAGTTGGGCAGCGGCAGCCCCAGCTCCTTCGACAGCGCGATGGTGCACAGCCGTTGCCGCACCGGCGCCTCGCGCCGCACGCGCGCGTACTCCCGCGCGATCATCTGCCAGTCGAAGACCGCGTTGTGCGCGACCAGCACCCGGCCGTCCAGCCGGGCCGCGAACTCCTCGGCGACCTCCGCGAACAGCGGCGCGCCGGCGAGCATCTCGCTCGTCAGACCGTGTATCCACACGGGACCCGGATCGCGCTCCGGGTTGACCAGCGTGTACCAGTGGTCCTCGACCTCGCCGCGCGCGTCCAGCCGGTACACGGCCGCCGAGATGATCCGGTCGTCCCGGGCCAGTCCGGTGGTCTCCACGTCAACGACCGCGTATCCCTTCGGATACGCGGCCGGCCACGGGGTGGCGGAGGGCGCTGCGGTCGCACGGTCTTCGAGCATGGTCACTGAGGATACGGGCCGCCACTGACAACACCGTCCCCCAGGTCCGGCACCCGAGCCCCCGGCCCGACCGCCCGCCCGCTTCCCCCACGCACGCGCGCGTGCCGGCATCGGCGTCGCCCCGCACCCGCCGACCGGCGCCCGCTTCCCGCACGCGCGCGTCCCCTCGCCTGGCTCCGGTGGGGGCGCCTGGCGATTCGGCCCGCTCCCCGCACGCGCGCGTGCCCCCGCCTGAATCCGGCCCTCGCACTGACTCAGGAGGCCCGCTCCCCGCACGCGCGCGTGCCCCTGTCCGGCTCGCCGTGACAGCCAACTCCCCTCGCCGCGCGCCTGTTTACCCGGCCCCGGGACTGCTGTAACTGTGTTACAGGTGACGGCGCGTCAGGTGTCCCGACGAAGGGCGGTACGGTATGGCACGCGTACGGTACGGCGCGCGGACCGAGCGGGAGAACGCCGCCACGCGCACCGCGGGCGCACGGCTCTCCGGCCTGTGGTCCACCGGGGTGGTGGCCGTCTGGGAGACCGACCCGGACGCGGTCGCGGCGGTCCTGCCGCGCCCGCTGAAGCCCACCGCACGGCCGCTGGTGCGGGCCGCCATCAGCAGGGCCGACCTGCGCGGACAGCCGCTCGGCGCGGGTTCCTTCGCGGTCGCGGCGGCCCACGGCCCGGTCCGCGGCTGGTACCCGCTCGTGATGCCGATGACCCGGGAGCGGGACCTGTCCGGCGGGCGCGAGGTGTTCGGGGAGCCCAAGAAGCTCGGCGCGGTCACCGTCGAGCGGGACGGGCTCGTCGTCCGCGCGTCGATGGCCCGGCACGGCATCGCCTTCGTGGAGGTGCGCGGCGCGGTGAGCGGCCCGCTGCCGCTGCCCGGCCCCGTCCGCCGGACCGACTTCTGCTTCAAGTTCCTGCCCGCGGTGAACGGCCGGGGCTTCGACGGCGACCCCCTGCTCGTGCACTGCGTACGCGACGAGAAGGTGCGCCGGCTGGAACGGGTCACCGGAGACGTCGTCCTGCGCGAGTCGGTGTACGACCCCGTCGCCGACTTCCCGGTCCTGCGCCTGGTGGAGATCACCATCGGGGAGAAGACCGGCGACCAGCGCGGCCGGGTGGTCGAACGTGTCGACCCGCGCGCCCTGCTGCCCTTCCTGCACCAGCGCTACGACGAGCCGTTCCAGGCCCTCGACGCGCCGCCAGCCGCGACCGGGGGCCGCTGACGGACCTCCGGGCGGGACGGGCCGCCGTCGTCACCGGGGCGGCGAGCGGGACCGGGCTCGCGATGGCCCGGCGGTTCCGCAGCGGCGACCACCCGCACGCCGGGGGCACCCAGCCCTGCGCCCGCGAGGCCCTCCGGGGCGCCTGCGCCGGCGAACCGCGCACGGAGGTCGCCGAGCCCCTGGAGCGACCACCGCCCGACGTGACCGGCCCAGTGTGCGCACGGGGGCGTCGGTTCGCGTGTGGTGACGGAGGGACGGCGGAGCTGGTACGGCGGCGGGGGAGCGTCGGTGCGGTGGCCCGGAGTCTCGCGGTGGGATCCTCCCTGCTGTGACGGAACCCACCCACGACGAGGCCCACGGCGGCGCCCTCGGCTCCCGGCTGAACTGGCTGCGGGCCGCCGTGCTGGGCGCGAACGACGGCATCGTCTCCACCGCCGGCCTGGTCGTCGGCGTGGCCGGCGCCACCGAGAGCCGCTCCGCCCTGCTCACCGCCGGACTGGCCGGCCTGCTCGCCGGCTCGATGTCCATGGCGGCCGGCGAATACGTCTCCGTCTCCACCCAGCGCGACTCCGAGATGGCCGCGCTGGCCGTGGAGCGACGGGAGTTGCGCGACCAGCCGGAGGCCGAACTGCGGGAGCTGACCGACCTGCTGGCCTCGCGCGGCCTGTCCCGGGAGGTGGCCCGCGAGGCCGCCGAACAGCTCACCGCGCGGGACGCGCTGAGGGCCCACGCGCGCGTGGAGCTGGGCATCGACCCCGACGAGCTGACCAACCCCTGGCACGCGGCCTGGGCGAGCTTCCTGGCCTTCACCGTCGGCGCGTTGCTCCCGCTGCTGGCCATCGTGCTGCCCCCGGCCGGCGCGCGGCTCCCCGTCACCGTGTGCTGCGTCCTCGCCGCCCTGGTCCTCACCGGCTGGAGCAGCGCCCGGCTCGGCGCGGCCGACCCCCGGCGCGCGATCCCGCGCAACGTGGCCGGCGGGGCACTGGCGATGGCGGTGACCTACGCGGCGGGCAGCCTGCTGGGGGCGGCCGGGGTGTGAGCGCGGCGGGAGCCTGGCCGCGCCGACCGCCGCGGGCACGACGTACCGTGCGGTGCGCCCGTCACCCGAGAGCGCACCGCCCTGAAGGCACTGGTCACCCACGACTGTTGACCGTGTCGACCGGTGACCGTGACTACACCGAGCGACCGCATCGACCGTTGAGCGCGTCGACCGTTGAGCGCGTCGATCCTTGACGGCGTCATCATTGATCACATCACCGTTGACCGCGTCCGTCACCCGCGGGCGACCGTGGCGGCGGTCCAGCAGGCCGGGGACGAGCCCCACGGCACCGGGGGCCGGGCCCAGTCGGCGGGGCCGCCCGTGAAGGACACGGCCGGGCGGGCGTACCGCAGCCGGCCGAGCGCGCCGCCGGTCTCCGCCAGCCAGGCGTCCGGGCCCGGGTACGGCTCCCCGCCGGCCGGTTCCGGGCGGATGCCGGAGGTCAGCCAGTGCGCGGTCCGGGCCAGCGCGAGCCGCACCAGCCGGCTCCCGCCGTCGTACGACTGCTCGGTCAGCTCCCGCAGCACGGCCGCCGCCAGCAGATAGCCGGTGCCGTGGTCCAGGGCCTGCGCGGGCAGCGCGCCGGGTTCACCGGCCGTGCCCTCGGTGACCGCGATGCCGGTGGCGACCTGCACCAGGCTGTCGAAGCCGCGCCGCCCGTGCCAGGGCCCGTACGCGCCCCAGGCCGACACCTGCGCCACGACCAGGCCGGGGTGACGCGCGCTCAGCGCCTCGGGGCAGAGCCCGAACCGGTCCAGGGCGCCCGGCCGGTAGCCGGTCACCACGACGTCCGCCGTGCTCAGCAGGTCCTCCAGGACATCCCGGTCGGCGCCGAGGTCCAGCGTGGCGGACCGCTTGCCGAAGCCCGTGTCGGCGTGCTGGTCCGGCAGTTCCGGCAGCCAGGGGGCGTCCAGGCGCAGCACGTCCGCGCCGAGCAGGGCGAGGGTGCGGGTGGCGACCGGGCCGGCCAGGACCCGGGTCAGGTCCAGGACGCGCAGTCCGGCGGCGGGCAGGACGGCGGCGGCGTCCGGGTCGAGCGGCGGGAACTTGCGCGGGGGCGCCGTGTCCAGCCGCTCGCGCTCGACCAGCGGGCGCGCGGCGACCTCGGCCGCCTGCTCGTGGGCCCGCCACCGCTCCGGCGTGCGCAGGGCCACGGCGAGACCGCCCGCGCCGCCGACGGTCTCCTCCACCTCCACGGCCGCGCGCCCGGCGAGCAGCCCGGCGACCCGCTCCGCCGGGGCGTCCTCGGGCAGCCCCAGCGCGCCGAGCAGCCGGGCCCGGTGGTGCGGGTAGTTGGCGTGCGTGCGCACCCAGCCGTCGGCCGTCCGCCAGAACCGGGACAGGGGCGCGAAGGAGACCGGCGCCCGGCCGTCCACCCGCAGCAGCCGCTCGCTGTGGAAGGCCGCCGCCACCGCGCCGTCGTCGACCCGGACGTCCGGGACCTCGGCGAGCCCGGCCCGGCGGGCCGCCAGCTCCGCCGCGGCCAGCCCGCAGGCGCCGACGCACGCCCGGGCCAGCTCCCGCACGGGAAGGCGCGCCGTGAGCACGCCCTCCCGCGGGACGGCGGTGAGCCGGGAGAGCCGGGCGGGATCGCCGCCCAGCGCGGACCACGCGTACATGAGTGCAGTCATGACTGCACTATGCATTATTGATTCAATCAATATGCTGCGTGGAGCCCACAGGTACCTCCGGGCGGCGTCTACCTGGTCACCGCGGCCAGCGCGTCCGCCACGCCCCAGCCGTAGAAGCCGTTGCGGTTCTTCGTCCCCTCGCACACCGCGTCCACCTTGCCGTCACCGTCGATGTCGTACGGGTCGGTGCAGGGCGTGGCGGTGGCCTCCGCGTACAGCAGCGCCTTCACGGCGGCCGCCGGGGCGTGCGGGTGGGTTGACTTGATCAATGCGGCGACACCGGCGACGTGCGGGGTCGCCATGGACGTTCCGGCCATGTAGCCCCACTTGCCGCCCGGCAGCGTGCCCAGGATGAGGCCGCTGGTCGCCGGGGCCTGCGGCGGCTGGTAGTAGTCGCCGCCGGGCGCGGCGATGTCGGCCACGCCGAGACCGTAGTTGGAGAAGGACGACTTCAGCCCCTTGGCGCCGGTCGCCGCGGTCGTGACGACACCCGGCAGCTGGGTCGGTATGTCAAAGCACTCGTGCGGGTCGATCACCCGGTCCGACGGGGTGCCGTCGTTCGGCGAGTCCTCGTCGGTGATCGCGTGGGACGCGAGGTCGTAGTTCTCGTTGCCCGCCGCCGCGACGTTGACCGTGCCCTTGCCCTCCGCGTAGCGCGTGGCCCGGGTGATGGCGTCCACGAGCGCCTTCTGGTCCGGGTCGGTGGTGCAGTTGAAGTACCACGGGTCGGTGTAATAGCTGTTGTTGGTCACGTCGACGTGGTGTTCGGCCGCCCATACGAAGCCGCAGACCACGGCCTCGGTGTAGAAGTAGCCGCCCGGGGTGGACACCTTGATGCCGGCGACCTTCACCCCCGGCGCCACGCCCGTCATCCCCACGCCGTTCTTCGCCGCCGCGATCTCACCGGCCACGTGCGTGCCGTGCGGGCTCTCCGAGGCGCCCGGCCGCCAGGCGCCGTCCGTCGTGTCCGGCTTGCCCGACACGCAGTTGACGGAGGCCGCCCGGTCGAAGTTGGGCGCGATGTCCGGGTGGGTGTCGTCGACGCCCGTGTCGATGACGGCGACCGTGACGTCCGGGCTGCCCAGGGTCTTCTCGTGCGCCTTGTCCGCCTTGATGGCCGGCAGGTCCCACTGGAGGGGCTCCAGCGGGTCCTGGCCGGCGGCGGCCCGGACACCGGCGGCCTCCGCCGCGCTCAGCGCCTTCGGCGTGCCCACGTCGGTGGTGGACTGGGCGGGCAGCGGCGCGTTGCGCGTGGCCCCCGCCGAGGCGACACCGCGCACGGCACGGACCGCCTGGGCGAACCCGGGGTTCGCCGAGTGCGCCACGATCACCCCGATCCGGTCGTAACTCGCCACGACTGTACCGCCGTTGCGGGCGATCTCCCGCCGCACCGACTCGATCGTGGAACGGTCCGTCCGCGTGTTCACCACGTACGACAGGGTGGGGCCGTCCGCCGCCCGCTCCGCCGTCGCCGCCGGGGCCGTCGGGGCCGCCGCGGAGGCCGCCGACGGCAGGAAGCCGAGCGTGGCGGTCAGCGACAGCACGGCCGGTACGGCGAGCGCCAGTCGGCGTCTGGAGCACAGATGAGCCATGGGATCTCCACATCATCCGGATACGGAACCGCCCGGAACACGGTGACGGTCCGGGCAGGTACATGACGAGACGGTGCTGGGCCGAAGCTATCCCCCGGCGCTGATCCCCGAAAGGCCCAGGGGGACTTGAACCGCTCCCCGGGCGGCGCCGTGACCGTGGACGGGAGGGCCGAAAGGTCAGGCCCCCTACGGGAATCACCCGATGGAGTCGAGTGATGACTCCTTGTAATGTGGTCCCGTCCCTGTGAGATGAACAAGCGCACGTCCGTGACGCGAGGAGACTCCGTGGCTACCGAGACACCGCCACCCGCGCAGACCCCGACCCGCCTTCCCTCCGCCGAGGAGTTCACCGAGGTGCAGCAGAGCGCGGAGTTCGGTGAACTGCGCCGCGCCCACCGCTCCTTCGCCTTCCCCCTGACGATCGCCTTCGCCGCCTGGTACCTGCTGTACGTCCTGCTGTCCAACTACGCGGGCGACTTCATGGGCATCAAGGTGGCCGGCCACATCAACGTCGCCCTCGTCCTGGGCCTCGCCCAGTTCCTCACCACGTTCCTGATCGCCTGGTGGTACGCCCGCCGCGCCGCCACCCGGCTCGACCCCCGGGCCGAGGCCATCAAGTCCCGGATGGAGGGCGGAGCATGAGCGCCGTACCGCACACGCTGCTGGCCGCCGGCGAGGCGAGCGAGCACCGGACGCTGATCATCACCCTGTTCGCGGTGTTCGTCGTCGCGACCCTCGTCATCACCGTCTGGGCGGGCCGGCAGACCAAGGACGCCGCCGACTTCTACGCGGGCGGACGGCAGTTCACCGGCTTCCAGAACGGCCTCGCCGTCTCCGGTGACTACATGTCCGCCGCGTCCTTCCTCGGCATCGCCGGCGCCATCGCCCTCTTCGGCTACGACGGCTTCCTGTACTCCATCGGCTTCCTCGTCGCCTGGCTCGTCGCCCTCCTGCTGGTCGCCGAACCGCTGCGCAACTCGGGCCGCTACACGATGGGCGACGTACTCGCCTACCGCATGCGCCAGCGCCCCGTGCGCACCGCGGCCGGCACCTCCACCATCGTCGTGTCGATCTTCTACCTGCTGGCCCAGATGGCCGGCGCCGGCGTGCTGGTCTCCCTGCTCCTCGGCATCACCAGCGACGGCGGCAAGATCGGCATCGTCGCCCTGGTCGGCCTGCTGATGATCGTGTACGTCACCATCGGCGGCATGAAGGGCACCACCTGGGTCCAGATGGTCAAGGCGGTGCTGCTCATCGCCGGCGCCGTGCTGCTGACCTTCCTCGTCCTGCTGAAGTTCGACTTCAACATCTCCGAACTGCTCGGCAGGGCCGCCGACAACAGCGGCAAGGGCAGCGCCTTCCTGGAGCCCGGCCTGCGGTACGGCGCCACCGGCACCAGCAAGCTGGACTTCCTCTCCCTCGGCATCGCCCTGGTCCTGGGCACGGCCGGCCTGCCGCACATCCTGATCCGCTTCTACACCGTCCCCACCGCCAAGGCCGCCCGCAAGTCCGTCCTGTGGGCCATCGGCCTGATCGGTGTCTTCTACCTGATGACCCTCGCCCTCGGCTTCGGCGCCGCCGCGCTGATCAAACCGGGCGAGATCATCGCCTCCAACAAGGCGGGCAACACGGCCGCCCCGCTGCTCGCGCTGCACCTGGGCGGTGTGGACTCCAACTGGGGAGCCATCCTGCTCGCCACCATCTCCGCGGTCGCCTTCGCCACGATCCTCGCGGTCGTCGCCGGCCTCACCCTGGCCTCGTCGTCCTCGTTCGCGCACGACATCTACGCCAACGTCCTCAAGAAGGGCCGGGCCACCGAGCAGCAGGAGGTGCGCGCGGCCCGCTGGGCGACCGTCGGCATCGGCGCGGTCTCCATCGTCCTCGGCGCCCTGGCCCGCGATCTGAACGTGGCCGGGCTGGTCGCCCTCGCCTTCGCGGTCGCCGCCTCCGCCAACCTGCCGACCATCCTCTACAGCCTGTTCTGGAAGCGGTTCACCACCGCCGGCGCCCTGTGGTCGATCTACGGCGGCCTGGTCACCGCGGTCGGCCTGGTGCTGTTCTCCCCGGTGGTCTCCGGCAAGCCGACCTCGATGTTCCCCGGCGTCGACTTCCACTGGTTCCCCCTGGAGAACCCCGGCCTCATCTCCATCCCGGTCGGCTTCCTGCTCGGCGTGGTGGGCACCCTGCTGTCGAAGGAGACCCCGGACGCCGCGAAGTACGCGGAACTGGAGGTGCGGTCCCTGACCGGCACCGGAGCCCACTGACGCGGCATGCGGGACGACCGCGTCGGCCGGGACTGTACGGTCCTACGACGCGGTCGCGCCGTACCTCGTGGGATCGGGCCGCTGTCGATGTCAGCGGGGTCACGTACGCTCGCAGGTGACGGACGGGGCATCCGCGACCGAGAATGGGTGACCGGGAGAGGGAGGGGCCCACGTGCTCATCGACACCTACGGCCGGGTTGCTACCGACCTGCGCGTCTCGCTGACCGACCGGTGCAATCTGCGCTGCACCTACTGCATGCCCGAGGAGGGCCTGCAGTGGCTGGCCAAGCCCGACCTGCTCACGGACGACGAGATCGTCCGCCTCATCGACATCGCGGTGCGCACCCTCGGCATCGAGGAAGTCCGCTTCACCGGCGGCGAGCCCCTGCTCCGCCCCGGCCTGGTCGGCATCGTGGAGCGCGTCGCCGCCCTCGCCCCGCGCCCCCGGATGTCCCTGACCACCAACGGCATCGGCCTGGTCCGCACCGCGACCGCCCTGAAGGCGGCGGGCCTCGACCGGGTCAACGTCTCCCTGGACACCCTCCGCCCGGACGTCTTCAAGACCCTCACCCGCCGCGACCGCCACCAGGACGTCCTGGACGGCCTGGCCGCCGCCCGCGAGGCCGGCCTGACCCCCGTCAAGGTCAACTCGGTCCTGATGCCGGGCCTGAACGACGACGAGGCCCCGGACCTGCTCGCCTGGGCGATCGAGCACGACTACGAACTGCGGTTCATCGAGCAGATGCCGCTGGACGCCCAGCACGGCTGGAAGCGCGAGGGCATGGTCACCGCCGGGGACATCCTCGCCTCCCTGCGCACCCGTTTCGACCTCACTCCCGAGGGCGCCGACGCGCGCGGCTCCGCCCCCGCGGAGCGCTGGCTGGTGGACGGCGGCCCGCACCGGGTCGGCGTGATCGCCTCGGTGACCCGGCCGTTCTGCGCGGCCTGCGACCGCACCCGCCTGACCGCCGACGGCCAGATACGCACCTGCCTGTTCGCCACCGAGGAGACCGACCTGCGCGCGGCCCTGCGCTCGGGCGCCCCGGACGAGGAGATCGCCCGCGTCTGGAAGCTGGCGATGTGGGGCAAGAAGGCCGGAGCGGGCCTGGACGACCCGTCGTTCGTCCAGCCGGACCGGCCCATGTCGGCGATCGGCGGCTGAACCGGGCGCGATGCCCCGGCGCTACGCCCCGGCCTCCTCGGCGGCCCGCCACTCCTCGAACCGCACGACGTCCTTCAGGAACCCCCGCACCCCGAGGAACTGCGACAGATGCTCGCGGTGCTCCTCGCAGGCCAGCCACGTCTTGCGCCGCTCCGGCGTGTGGACCTTGGGGTTGTTCCACGCCAGCACCCACACGGCGGCCGTGCGGCAGCCCTTGGCCGAGCAGATCGGGGTTACGTCACTCACGGTTTCGTCTCGGTTCGTCTCGTCGAGGGTCGGAAAACGAAAGGGCGGAAAACAAGGCGACGCCGGGCAGCCACGGGGGGAGCTGCCCGGCGTCGGTCCGTCGCTCCGACGGGGGATGCGGAGCGCCTACGCAGTATGTCACGGCAACCCCGTCGCCCGGGACCGGAACAGCTAGATTGATCTGAGGTTTTCTTGAGCTCCCAGGTGGCAGCCCCGGCGGTCCCCGCGTCCGCCGTGCTCAGACCGGGTCCGGGCGCTCGCCGCCCGCCCCGGCCGCCTGGTTCGTCGGCACGTCGCGCGGCGCGGAGTCCCGTACGGATTCCGCCCGTTGGTCCTCGGCCGGCGGGGCCGCGATCATCGGACGCAGCGGCGTGGTGACGAACGTCGACGGCAGCGACGGCGGCCGTTCGCGGCCCGCGTTGGCGACCACCACGGCGATGTAGGGCAGCACCGCGCCGAGCACGAGCGCCACGATCGCGACGTACCGCTCCACGTTCCACAGCGAGGCCGCGAGGATCACCGACACGGTACGGACCGACATCGAGATCACATACCGCCGCTGTCGGCCCCGGACGTCCTCGGCGAGTCCGGTCCGCGCGCCGGTGATCCGGAACACCTGGCCGCCACCGCCGTGCTGTTTCCGCATCACCATTCACCATCCGCCCGCATCGGACCCGTCCCGGCCCGCACCCTCGTCCGCGTCCGGCGGGAATCCCGGCCGGGCCACCCCCCACGTTACGCCGCCCCCGCGCCGCGATCGAGGCCGGGTCGCCCCCTGCCTGCGGCGACGCCCCCGGCCCCGGCGCGTACGGGGTAAGCCGACATGCGCCGTACGGCCCACCGCCCCACACTGGCGGTAATGCTCACGTCGAGCCGTACGAGGAGGCAGCCATGGGCTGGTTGTGGGCGATCATCTTGGGATTCGTGCTGGGCATCATCGCCAAGGCGGTCATTCCGGGCAAGCAGCACAGTCCACTCTGGCTGACCACCATCTGCGGCATCCTCGGCGCCATCGTGGGCAACGCGGTCGCCCGCGCGGTCGGCGTGGCGGAGACCAAGGGCATCGACTGGAGCCGGCACATCTTCCAGTTGGTGGCGGCGATCATCATCGTCGCGGCCGTCGACGCCCTCTACATGGCGACGCTGGGCAAGAGGAAGCACCGGGCCCGGGCGTAGGGCAGGCAGCGGGCCCGGGTGTGGGGGCGCGGGTTCCCCCGCGCCCCCACACCGCACGGCGTCACGCGGAGACGACCTCCACCGCGGCCAGGTTCTTCTTCCCGCGCCGCAGCACCAGCCACCGGCCGTGGAGCAGGTCCTCCCGGGCGGGCACCGCGTCCTCCGCGGTGACCTTGACGTTGTTCACGTAGGCCCCGCCCTCCTTCACCGTCCGCCGGCCCGCGGACTTGCTGGGCACCAGGCCGACCTCGGCGAGCAGGTCGACCACCGGGGCCAGCTCCGAGACCCGGGCGTGCGGCACCTCCGACAGCGCCGCGGCCAGCGTCCGCTCGTCCAGCTCCGCCAGCTCGCCCTGGCCGAACAGCGCCTTGGACGCGGCGATCACCGCGGCCGTCTGGCCGGCGCCGTGCACCAGCGTGGTCAGCTCCTCGGCCAGCGCCCGCTGCGCCGCCCGGGCCTGCGGACGCTCCTCGGTCTGCCGCTCCAGCTCCTCCAGCTCCTCGCGGGACTTGAAGGACAGGATGCGCATGTACCGGGAGATGTCCCGGTCGTCCACGTTCAGCCAGAACTGGTAGAACGCGTACGGGGTCGTCAGCTCCGGGTCGAGCCAGACGGCGCCGCCCTCGGTCTTGCCGAACTTGGTGCCGTCCGCCTTGGTCATCAGCGGGGTGGCCAGGGCGTGCACCGAGGCGTCCGGCTCCAGCCGGTGGATCAGGTCCAGCCCGGCCGTGAGGTTGCCCCACTGGTCGCTGCCGCCCTGCTGGAGCGTGCAGCCGTAGCGCCGGTAGAGCTGGAGGAAGTCCATGCCCTGGAGGATCTGGTAGCTGAACTCGGTGTAGCTGATGCCCTGGTCGGACTCCAGGCGGCGGGCCACGGAGTCCTTCGTCAGCATCTTGTTGACGCGGAAGTGCTTGCCGATGTCCCGCAGGAACTCGATCGCGGACAGGCCCGCGGTCCAGTCCAGGTTGTTGACCATGATCGCCGCGTTCTCGCCCTCGAAGGACAGGAACGGTTCGATCTGGGCGCGCAGCCGGTCCACCCAGCCGGCCACCGTCTCCGGGTCGTTCAGCGTGCGCTCGGCCGTCGGGCGCGGGTCGCCGATCAGGCCCGTGGCACCGCCGACGAGCGCCAGCGGACGGTGCCCGGCCTGCTGGAGCCGGCGCACGGTGAGCACCTGCACCAGGTGCCCCACGTGCAGGGAGGGCGCCGTCGGGTCGAAACCGCAATAGAACGTGACGGGACCGTCCGCGAGCGCCTTGCGCAATGCGTCCTCGTCGGTGGACAGGGCGAACAGCCCGCGCCACTTCAGCTCGTCGACGATGTCCGTCACGGTTCTCGTGTCTCCTTGATGATCTTCCGGCGGCCGGGTGACACCCGGCCACGAACGCCTACGAGGTTATACGCCCCGACTGACAGAGCTCATGTTGAAATCCGGGATGCGCAGCGCGGGCATCGCGGCGCGGGTGAACCAGTCGCTCCACTCGCGCGGCAGCGTCTTCTCCGTCCGCCCGGCCTCGATGGCCCGGCCCAGCAGGTCCACCGGCGACTCGTTGAACCGGAAGTTGTTCACCTGCCCGGTCACCTCGCCGTTCTCCACCAGGTAGACGCCGTCCCGGGTCAGGCCCGTGAGCAGCAGGGTCGCCGGATCGACCTCGCGGATGTACCACAGGCAGGTCAGCAGCAGCCCGCGTTCGGTGTCCTCGACCATCTCCTCCAGCGAGCGCGCGCCGCCGTCCAGGATCAGGTTGCCGAGCACGGGGGCGACCGGGAGCCCGGTCAGGGCCGCGCTGTGCCGGGTCGTCGTCAGGTGCTTCAGCACGCCCTGGCCGATCCACTCCGTGGCGTGCGTGGGCAGCCCGTTGTCGAACACGGACTCGTCGCCGCCGGAGGAGTGGGTGATCACGAAGGGCGGGCACTCCAGCCCCGGCTCGTTCGGGTCGCTGCGCAGGGTGAGCGGCAGCTCCGTCAGGCGCTCCCCGATCCGGGTGCCGCCGCCCGGCTTGGAGAACACCGTCCGCCCCTCGACCGCGTCCCGGCCGGAGGCCGACCACAGCTGGTAGATCAGCAGGTCCGCGACCGCGGTCGGCGGCAGCAGCGTCTCGTAGCGGCCCGCGGGCAGCTCGACGCGGCGCTCGGCCCAGCCGAGCCGTACGGCCAGCTCGGCGTCGAGCGCGCCGGGGTCGACGTCCTTGAAGTCCCGGGTGGAGCGGCCGGTCCACGCCGAGCGGGTGCGGTCCGGGGACTTGGCGTTCAGCTCCAGCGTGCCGGTGGGCTGGTCGTGCCGCAGGCGCAGCCCGGTGGACGTGCCCACATAGGTCGACACCAGCTCGTGGTTGGCGAAACCGTACAGTTCCCGGCCGCCCGCACGCGCGCGGGCGAACGCCTCGCCGAGCGCCGGCGCGAAGTCGGCGAACACCGCGGAGGAGGTCTCGGCGGGCGCGTCCGTGAAGTCGGGGGACTGGGGCACCCCGCCGACCAGCGGCTGCGCGTCCTCGGCGGGACCGGCACCGCGCGCGGCGGCCTCGGCGGCCCGCACCAGCGGCTCCAGCTCCTCGGCGGTGACCGCCGACCGGGACACCACACCGGAGGCGGTGCCCTCGGCACCGTCCACGGTCGCGATCACGGTGAGCGTACGGCCGCGGGTCACCCCGTTGGTGGTGAGCGCGTTGCCCGCCCAGCGCAGGTTGGCGGTGGAGTGCTCGTCGGCGATGACGACACAGCCGTCCGCCCGGGACAGCGCCAGCGCCTGCTCGACGACCTCGTGCGGCTTGTGGGTACGGACGCTCATCGGCCGGCCTCCTGCGTGGTGTTCAGAATGGTGACGCCCTTGAAGAGGGCCGAGGGGCAGCCGTGGGACACGGCGGCGACCTGGCCCGGCTGGGCCTTGCCGCAGTTGAAGGCGCCGCCGAGGACGTACGTCTGCGGTCCGCCCACGGCGGCCATCGAGCCCCAGAAGTCGGTGGTCGTGGCCTGGTAGGCGACGTCCTTCAGCTGCCCGGTGATCCGCCCGTTCTCGATCTTGAAGAAGCGCTGGCCGGTAAATTGAAAATTGTACCGTTGCATGTCGATCGACCAGGACCGGTCGCCGACGACATAGATGCCCCGGTCCACGCCCCCGATCAGATCCTGAGTGGACAGCCCGGCGGGGTCCGGCCGCAGCGACACGTTGGCCATGCGCTGTACCGGCACGTGCGCGGGGGAGTCGGCGTACGCGCAGCCGTTGGACCGCTCGAACCCGGTCAGTCGCGCTGTCCGCCGGTCCAGCTGGTAGCCGACCAGCGTGCCGTCCTTCACCAGGTCCCAGGACTGCGCCGCCACGCCCTCGTCGTCGTAGCCGATGGTGGCCAGGCCGTGCTCGGCGGTGCGGTCACCGGTGACGTTCATCAGCTCGGAGCCGTACCGCAACGTGCCGAGCTGGTCGAAGGTGGCGAAGGAGGTGCCGGCGTAGGCGGCCTCGTAGCCGAGGGCGCGGTCCAGCTCGGTGGCGTGGCCGATGGACTCGTGGATGGTCAGCCACAGGTTGGAGGGGTCCACCACCAGGTCGTACACGCCCGGTTCCACGCTCGGCGCCCGCATCTTCTCGGCGAGCAGCTCCGGAATCCGGGCCAGCTCGTCGTCCCAGTCCCAGCCCGTCCCGGTCAGGTACTCCCAGCCGCGCCCCACCGGCGGGGCGAGGGTGCGCATGGAGTCGAACTCGCCGCTCGCCTCGTCGACCGAGACGGCCGTCAGCTGCGGGTGCAGCCGTACCCGCTGCTGGGTGGTCACCGTCCCGGCGGTGTCCGCGTAGAACTTGTTCTCGTGGACGGTGAGCAGCGAGGCGTCTACGTGGTCGACGCCGTCCGCGCTCAGCAGCCGGTCGCTCCACTCCGCCAGCAGCGCCGACTTCTCCTCGTCCGGCACCGTAAACGGATCGATCTCGTACGACGAGATCCACGTCTTGTCCGCGTGCACCGGCTCGTCGGCCAGCTCCACGTGTTCCTCCGACCCGGCGGCCTTGATCACCTGCGCGGACAGCTTGGCCATGGCCACCGCCTGCGAGGCGACCCGGGCGGCGGCGTCCATGGTCAGGTCCACACCGGAGGCGAAGCCCCAGGTGCCGCCGTGCACCACCCGGACCGCGTACCCGAGGTCGGTGGTGTCCGACGATCCGGCGAGCCGCGCGTCCCGCAGCCGCCAGGAGGCGCTGCGCACCCGCTCGAACCGGAAGTCCGCGTGCTCGGCACCCAGCGCCCGCGCGCGTGCCAGCGCGGCGTCGGCGAGGGCGCGTAGGGGGAGCGCCAGGAAAGAATGATCGATTTCGTGGGGCATCGGTGAGAACCCTTCGGGCGCTTGCCTTGTGGTGACCTTCGCTGGCAGTGAATCATGCCGCGCCGGTCACACTCCCGGGAAAATTCCTGGCCGCGAGGGCACAGACCGACGGGCGGGCACGAGATTGACTCGTACCCGCCCGTCGACGCGCAAGCGATGCGAACTCAGCGGCCCAGGAGCGTGGTGAAAGCCGTCCAGGTGGCCGGGGTGACGGTGAGGGGGCGGATGTCCTTGTCCTTGGAATCGCGGATGCGGACGGCCTCGGGACGCAGGGCGACCTCCACGCAGTTGTCCCCGTCTCCGCCGCTGTAACTGCTCTTGAACCAGTCCAGCTCGGGGGTGGTGCTCATAGCGCTCCTCGCATCTGTTCCAAGACGTCCACCGTAGCCCGGCAGTCCAGGGCCTGGGAACGCAGCTTGCCATAGCGCTGATGGAGGACGCTCACTTCACCGGGATCAGAGATCAGACTGCTCGACCGGTGTCCCTCGGTGTAACCGAACCATTGGTGTCCGGGTGTCTCGGCCATGTACAGCTGACCGTCGGACCCACAGTGACCTTCCTGGCGCAGGGGCATGATCTGGATCTCGACGTTAGTCCGTTCGCCCACACTCAGCAGATGGTCGATGACAGTCCTGGTGACCGTGCGGCCACCGACCCCGCGTTCCAGAATGGCCTGCTCGATGATGAACGCAAAGGCGGTGTTCGGTCGCTCGGTCAGTAGCATCTGCCGCTCCAGACGCGCCGCGACCTTCTGATCGATCTGCTCCTTGGTGTGCGGCGGGAGTTGACGCTCAAATACCGCTCGTGCGTACTTCTCCGGCTGTAGCAACCCCGGAACCGCCCGACACTCATACGCGTATAGGGAGATCGCCTCCTCCTCGATCCCCGCCCACTGTTGGAACCACGACGCCAGCCCTGCCCGCCTCGTCAGACTCTTCGCCGCCGCAGTAAGGACCTTCGCCCCGACCGGCCCCAGCACCTCACCCGCCCGTGCCGGCAGATCCGCCGGAGGGAACCGTTTTCCCTGCTCGATCTTGGCGACGTACGCGGCCGAGTACCGTACTCGCGGCGCGAACTCCTCCTGGGTCAGCCCGGCTTCCTCCCGCAGCGCCTTCAGAACCGCGCCGAAGGTCTTGAGACTGTCGGAAAGTTCGGCTTCAGTGTTGTTCGCAGTGCCTCCGCCGTGGTCCACCGTCATGGCCGCGTGCCTCCTGTGCTCACGTCTCCGTGCCCTCACCGAAACCCCGCCCGCCCACCCAGGGTCACGGGGAGTTACCCACCCAGTCCAGAGTGTGCACTGATACAGCCGCGACTGTATGGGCGTCGTACCTGTTGGCGGCGCGGACGAGAGCAGAACGCTGGCCTCATGTCAGCGCCAGAGGCCCAAGTGGCCGTAACCGTAAGTGTGTTCGTGCAGCGCTTCTCCGCCACCCGCCGAGGGGCCCGCCTCGCCCGCAGGCTCGCCGCGCACCGTCTCCACCTCTGGGGCATGCCGTACGGCGGCCCGGCTTCCGACGCCGTCACCCTCGTCGTCGCCGAACTCGCCGCCAACGCCGTGCTCCACGGCCGCGTCCCGGGCCGCGACTTCGAGCTGCGCCTGAGTTACGACCGCGCCGCCGGTGTCGTACGCGTCGAGGTGTCCGACACCCACCCCGGGCGGCCCGAGCCCCCTGGGGCGGCGGCTCCGAGCCGCCCCCTGGACGCCGAGGGCGGCAGGGGACTGCTCCTCGTGGCGGCCGTCGCCGCCCGCTGGGGCGTCGGGGAGCGGCTGGGGCCGGGCAAGACGGTGTGGGCGGAGTACGAGGTGCCGCCGGCGGCCGACGGCGGCGGGGCCGGGTGTCCGGCCCGGTCCCGCTGAGAGACACCTCGGGCACCCGCCGGGCCGGGGCGGCCGCGCTTCCACCCGGTACGGCGGACCGAGTGCGAAGCTCTCTGGTGGTGTGCCGACTGTAGGGACCCCACAGTGTGCGGCATGAGCCACTGTCGGTGCCCGATTGCCCGTGGGCGCGGTGGTACCGATAGGTTTCCGGTGAAGCCACCTGCCGCCCAGGAGTCCGGGCGGATAAGTAAGACCGCTATCGAAAGGGTGATCCGTTGAGCCGCTCGGTTCTCGTCACCGGAGGCAACCGAGGCATCGGCCTCGCCATCGCCCGCGCTTTCGCCGACGCCGGCGACAAGGTCGCGATCACGTACCGCTCGGGTGAGCCGCCGGCCGGCTTCCTGGCCGTCAAGTGCGACATCACCGACCCGGAGCAGGTGGAGCAGGCCTACAAGGAGATCGAGGACCGGCACGGACCGGTCGAGGTCCTGGTCGCCAACGCCGGCGTCACCAAGGACCAGCTCCTGATGCGCATGTCCGAGGACGACTTCACCTCGGTCATCGACACCAACCTCACCGGCACCTTCCGCGTCGTCAAGCGCGCCAACCGCGGCATGCTGCGGGCCAAGAAGGGCCGCGTCGTCCTCATCTCGTCCGTGGTCGGCCTGCTCGGCTCGGCGGGACAGGCGAACTACGCCGCCTCCAAGGCCGCGCTGGTCGGCTTCGCGCGTTCCCTGGCCCGGGAGCTGGGCTCGCGCAACATCACCTTCAACGTCGTCGCGCCCGGTTTCGTCGACACCGACATGACCAAGGTGCTCAGCGACGAGCAGCGCCAGAACATCGTCGCCCAGGTGCCGCTCGGCCGGTACGCGCGGCCGGAGGAGATCGCCGCCGCCGTGCGCTTCCTCGCGTCCGACGACGCCTCGTACATCACTGGAGCCGTCATCCCGGTTGACGGCGGACTGGGAATGGGTCACTGATCACCATGAGCGGAATCCTCGAGGGCAAGCGCGTCCTGATCACCGGTGTGCTGATGGAGTCCTCCATCGCCTTCCACGCCGCCAAGCTGGCCCAGGAGCAGGGCGCCGAGATCATCCTGACCGCGTTCCCGCGGCCCACGCTGACCGAGCGCATCGCCAAGAAGCTGCCGAAGCCGACCAAGGTCATCGAGCTGGACGTCACCAACGACGAGCACCTCGGGCGGCTGGCGGACGTCGTAGGCGAGGAGCTGGGCGGCCTGGACGGCGTCGTGCACTCCATCGGCTTCGCGCCGCAGGACGCGCTCGGCGGCAACTTCCTCAACACGCCGTTCGAGTCCGTCGCCACCGCCATGCACGTCTCGGCGTTCTCCCTGAAGTCGCTGACCATGGCCTGCCTGCCGCTGATGCAGAACGGCGGCTCGGTCGTCGGCCTCACCTTCGACGCGCAGTACGCCTGGCCGCAGTACGACTGGATGGGCCCGGCCAAGGCCGCCCTGGAGGCCGTCAACCGCTACATGGCGCGCGACCTGGGCAAGCAGAACATCCGCTGCAACCTGATCTCGGCGGGCCCGATCGGCTCCATGGCGGCCAAGTCCATCCCGGGCTTCAGCGACCTGGCCTCCGTGTGGGACACCCGCTCCCCGCTGGAGTGGGACCTGAAGGACCCGGAGCCGGCCGGCCGCGGCATCGTCGCCCTGCTGAGCGACTGGTTCCCGAAGACCACGGGCGAGATCATCCACGTCGACGGCGGCCTGCACGCCATCGGCGCCTGACCCACCTCACGAGGCCCCGCCCGAGCCATACGAGGCCCTGCTGAACCTTACGACGCCCCGTTTCCCGCCGCGCGCGGGGAGCGGGGTGTCGCCGTAGGGCCGGGCGCGCGTGCCGGGTGTCATCCGTCCGGCCCACCGGCCGGGCCGCCGCCGGGCCATCGGCGCACCCTGGGGGTACGTCCCCGGACGACGCGTTCGCTCGCACGCCCCTCCGCAGCCCGGCCGAGGAGGTCCCGCTCGTGCGCCTGTCCCGCAGCCTGGCCCCGCTGCCGGTGGCCCTGGCCCTCGTGCTGTCGCTGCCGTACGCCGCGCTGCCGTACGACGCGCCCGTGCACGCGCACGCGCGCGTGGAGGCCGGCGCGTCACCCTCGCCGGTCCGGTTCGGCGCCTCCTGCCGTACGGCCGTACGCGGCTCCCAGGTGGTGGCCCACTGCCACAACCCCTATGTGGACATCGACCGCGTACGGCTGCACATCGAGTGCGCCCGCTGGTGGGACATCGACACCGACAGCGCCCCGGCGGACGCCTGGCCGGCCATGACCGTACGGCTCACCGGCCGGTGCTGGAAGGAGATCCGCTCGGTGTGGATCAGCCACCAGAAGGCGCGCTGAACCGCCCCGGATTGCACAGGAACGGATAGCTCGCGGCCTCCCCGGCCGCCGCCTCGGCGTCCCCCGCGCGGATCGCGTCCACCAGGCGCGCGTGGTCCATGTGGGTCTCCGGGGTCAGCTCCGCCCCGACGTCCGCGCGCAGCCAGTCGCGCAGCACCTCGCCGAGATCCGCGTACATCGCCGTCATCACGTCGTTGTGGGAGGCGGCCACCACCGCGAGGTGGAAGGTGGCGTCGGCCGCCACGAAGGACTCCGTGTCGCCCGTCTCCCACGCCTGCTCGCGCCGGACCAGCAGCGCGTCCAGCTGCTTGAGGTCCTTCTCGGTGCGCCGTTCGGCGGCCAGCTTGGCCGCGCCCGACTCCAGCGTGGAGCGCAGCTCGGCGATGTGCCGGGGGTCGGCGTCGGCGAAGCGGCGGTGCATCACGCCGGCCAGCTCGCTCGTGGCCACGACGTACGTGCCCGAGCCCTGGCGGATGTCCAGCAGCCCGTTGTGCGCGAGCGCGCGGACGGCCTCGCGGACGGTGTTGCGGGCGACACCGAGCTGCTCGACCAGTTCGGGCTCGGTCGGGATACGGGAGCCGACCGGCCACTCGCCGGAGGTGATCTGGTTGCGCAGTTCGGCGATGACCTGCTCGGACAGCGCCGAACGGCGCGGGTGGCTCAAGGGCATGGCACACCTTCGCACGAGGGGACCGGGCGCGGACGCTCCGGGGATGGACAGGTAATCATCCTATGATTCTATGATGGGTCTTATGGCTAGTGAGGAAATCCGGACAGTGGACACCCGTACGGCGATGACACCGACCCAACGCGGTGCTGCCGCCGCGACGAACACCCCAGAGACGACCCCCGGCGCGGGCCGCACGCGCGCGTGGGCCACCCGGCTGGTCGTCGTGGGCATCATGCTGGCCGCCCTGAACCTCCGGCCGGCCATCACCAGCCTCGGCGCCCTCCTCGAAGAGGTCCGCGACGGGCTCGGCATGAGCGGCAGCGTGGCCGGACTGCTCACATCCGTGCCCCCGCTGTGCTTCGCCGTCTTCGGTGTGATGGCACCCCGTCTGGCCCGCCGCTTCGGGCCGGCCGCCGTGGTGTGCGCCGGCATGGCCGCCATCGCCGTCGGCCTCGTCATACGGCCGTACGTCGGCAACACGGCCGGATTCCTGGCCGCCAGCGCGCTCGCCCTGATGGGCATCGCCGTCAGCAACGTCCTGATGCCGGTCATCGTCAAGCGCTGGTTCCCCGACCGGGTCGGTTCCATGACCGGCCTGTACTCGATGGCCCTCGCCGCCGGTACCTCCCTCGCCGCCGCGCTGACCGTCCCGCTCACCGACGCCATGGGCGGCAACTGGAAGTCCGGCCTCGTGGTGTGGGCGACCATCGCCGCCGCCGCCGTCCTGCCCTGGCTGCCGCTGATCCGCGACCGCGGCCCGGCCGGCGCCCAGACGGAGGAGACGGCGCCCGAGCCCGCGGAACAGCAGGCCCCGCTGCGCATCACCCGCAGCCGCACCGCCTGGTCGCTCGCCGTCTTCTTCGGCCTCCAGGCCACGGCCGCCTACATCACGATGGGCTGGATGCCGCAGATCTTCCGGGACGCCGGTGTCTCGGCCGGCACCGCCGGTGTGCTGCTCGCCGTCACCATGGTGATGGGCGTGCCGCTGGCCTTCATCATTCCCAGGGTCGCCACGCGCCTGCCCCACCAGGGGCCGATCGTCCTGGTGCTGGGTGTCTGCGGGCTCGCCGGATACGCCGGCCTGTACCTCGCGCCGTCCGGCGGCGCCTGGGCCTGGGCCCTGCTGCTCGGCGTCTCCAACTGCGCCTTCCCGCTCGCCCTGACCATGGTCGGCATGCGCGCCCGCAGCGGACCGGGCGTGGCCCAGCTGTCCGCGTTCGCCCAGAGCACGGGCTACCTGATCTCCATCCCCGGCCCGCTGCTGGTCGGCGTGCTCTACCAGCAGAGCGGCGGCTGGGGACTGCCGATCGCCCTGATGGCGGCGCTGATGGTGCCGCAGATGGTGGTGGGCTTCATCGCCGGCCGCGACCGCACGGTCGAGGACGAGGCGACGAACTGACCCGACCGGGGGTGCCCCCGGCGCCGTCCCGGGGGAGACGGGGTGCGAGACTGGACGCATGCAGCCTGTGCTCGACCCGAACCCGCAGAACGGCCAGAAGAAGATGCTGCTCGTCTTCGGCTCGTTCCTCGCCATCTTCGTGATCATCGCCGTGGTGGCGATCATCGCGTCCCCGTGACGCCGGGGAGGACGCCCGACCTGCCGTGACCACGTGGTCCTGCCGGACTGCCTGGGTGCGGCGGGGGCGTCCCGTGATTCCGGGAATCACCTGCCTCCGGCGGGGCACCTGGCGATTCGGGAGGATCGCCTGGCACCGGCGGGGTGTCCGGTGGTCCGAGAGGATCGCCTGGCCCGACGGGACCGCCTGACGGGTCCGGTTGCCCCGGCCTTCCGGCTTACGGTTCCTCCGGGGGCGGAGGGCCTGTCGGCTCTGTCCGGACTTGTCGGTTCTATCTGGTCCTATCGATTCTGCGGGTTATGTCGGCTTCATCCGGGCGGAGGGTGGTGCTGGCCCCACCCTCCCCTAGGGGGCCAGGGTCAGGGTCAACTGGGTGGGAATCCGGATGGGTTGGCGGCCCTGGATTCCGTAGCTTCGAGATGTGACCCCGCGAGGCGGTCACGGCACCCTCGAAGACCCACTCACGGAGGCGACCATGCCGGCCCGCACCCACTCCCGGCCCCACCCGGCTACCACGGGCGGCGCCGGCACCCGACTGCCCTGGTGGGCGCTCGCCCTGCCCGTCCTCGCCTTCCTCGCGCTGCTCGCGCTGATACTCAACCCGTCGGACGCCCAGGCGGCCGGCGGCGACCAGGCGCTCGCACGGTTGCTGGAACGCGTCCAGCAGCTCGTCGCGCGCTGACGGCAAGACCCCTCGCGCGGTGAACCCGCATGTCAACTCCCTGCGCCGGGTGGCCCGTTTCATGCGAAGCTGGATCTCATGAGCGTCGCAGAACCCCGCAGGATCGTCCTCTTCCGGCATGCGAAAGCCGACTGGCCCCAGGTTCCCGACCACGAGCGCCCACTCGCCGAGCGAGGCCGCATGGACGCCCCTGTCGCCGGACGCAAGCTGGCCGATACCGGCATCACCTTCGACCTGGCCCTGTGCTCCACCGCGATCCGCACTCGCGAGACCTGGAAGCTCGCCGTCCAGGAACTGCCGCACCGGCCGAAGACCGTCTACGAGGAGCGGATCTACGAGGCATCGCCGGGCGAGCTGATCGCCGTGCTGAACGAGCTGCCCGACGAGGTGCGGAACGTGATCCTCATCGGCCACAACCCGGGCGTGCACGGCCTGGCCGACATCCTGGCCGGTTCGGCCGAGGGTGACGCGCGCGCCAGGATGAACCGCCGTGGCTTCCCCGCCGCCGGCTTCGCCCTGCTCTCCTACGACGGCCACTGGAAGGGCGTCGAGCCCGGCGTGGCCACGCTCACGGACTACTGGGCCCCCTCCGAGTGACCCACCGCCGCCCCGGCACGCCGTAGACGGGAGGGCCCGGAACCCGGGCGGGGTGCCGGGTCCTCCCGCCGGCGCGACCAGGGTGGCCGCATCCCCGCGACCGACTCCACCGATGGCGATCCCACCGGTGGCCGATCCGCCGGTGGTCGCCCCTCGGTGGACGGATCGCCGACGGCCGCCCGCAGACCGGCGCGGCCCCGCACCACCCGGCTCGGTACCGCCCAGCCCGGCACCATCCGGACCGGCACTTCCCGGCCCGGCCTCGCCCGGCCTCGCCCGGCCCGGTCCCGCCCGCCTCAGCCCTCGTCGTGCGTGTCCGCCGCCTCGACCTCTTCCCGGGTGATGCCGAGGAGGTAGAGGACCGTGTCCAGGAAGGGGAAGTTCACCGCCGTGTGCGCCGCCTCCCGTACCACCGGCTTGGCGTTGAAGGCCACGCCCAGCCCCGCCGCGTTCAGCATGTCCAGGTCGTTCGCGCCGTCACCGATCGCCACCGTCTGCGACAGCGGCACCCCGGCCTCCGCGGCGAACCGGCGCAGCAGCCGCGCCTTGCCGGCCCGGTCCACGATCTCGCCGACGACCCGGCCGGTCAGCTTGCCGTCGATGATCTCCAGCGTGTTGGCCTGCGCGAAGTCCAGGCCCAGCCGCTCCTTGAGATCGTCGGTGACCTGGGTGAAGCCGCCGGAGACGACCCCCACCTGGTAGCCGAGCCGCTTCAGGGTGCGGATCAGGGTGCGCGCGCCCGGCGTCAGCCGGACCTGCCCGCGCACCTTCTCCACCACCGACGCGTCCAGCCCCTTCAGCAGCGCCACGCGCGCGTGCAGCGACTGCTCGAAGTCCAGCTCCCCGCGCATCGCCGCGGCCGTCACCTCGGCGACCTCGTCCTCGCAGCCGGCGTGCGCGGCGAACAGCTCGATGACCTCGTCCTGGATCAGGGTCGAGTCCACGTCCATGACCACCAGCCGCTGGGCGCGCCGGTGCAGGCCCGCCGAGACCACGGCGATGTCGACACCCAGTGCCGCGGCGTCGGAGGCCAGGGCGGTGCGCAGCGGCTCGGTCTCCACGCCGGAGACGGCGAACTCCACCGCCGTCACGGGGTACTTGGCGAGCCGGAAGATACGGTCGATGTTGCCGCCGGCCTTCGCGATCCGGCCGGCGATCGCGGCCGTGGACTCGGCGGTGAGCGGGTGGCCCAGCACGGTCACCAGGGAGCGCCCGAGGCCGCGCGGACGGTTGTCGCCGTGTCCGGAGATGATCTCGGCCTGCATCTTCATCGACTCGGCCCAGCTGTGCACGGTGGCCCGCAGGTCGCCCTCCAGACCGGCCGGCGGCTGGGTCACCAGGACGCACAGCACCAGCCGGCCCCGGGTGACGACCTGCTCGATGTCGACGACGTCGACGAGGTAGGCGGCGAGGGTGTCGAAGAGACCCGCCGTGATGCCCGGCTGGTCCTTGCCGAAGATCTTGACAAGGAGGGTGGGGACCTCGGAGGTCTGCGAAGCGGAGGTCTGCGAAGCGCTCATGGTGTCACCACCGTATCCGGCACCCAGTGCCTCCCGCCGCCGAGGTCCGCCTGACGGACACGGAACAATGGCCGACGCCCCGGTGTCGCAGACCTTGCGGCCGGCCGGCCGACCGGCGAGGCGGGGGACCAGGACACCGCCTCGCCCCACCCCGAGCGTGCCACGCCGGCCGGCGAACGGCGATCCGCGGCCCGTTCCCACCCGCACCGCCACGGGCCCTCCCGGCACAGGGCGCCGGCCCGGCGCGCCCGGTGGCGTGATCCCGACGGCCGTGCGGGTCTCGGTGCTCTTCGGCGAGCCCGCTCATCCCGCCCGGGCGGTCCCGCTCGGCGCGGGCTCCCGACGTATCTCCGCGACACCGGCGGCCCCGTCCGCCCCCTCGCGGCGATTGCCACCGTCCGGCCCGGTTTCACCCCCCCGTCACCAGGGCGAAGTAGACGGCGCCCGGGACCGCTTGGCAAGGCCCGGGTTTCGGTCAGGGGGCCGCGCCTGGAATAGTTCCCCACGATGTTCGACATCCCTAGACTCCCCGCCACGGGGGCAATTCGGGGGACAACTCAGTGGGGCATGGAGTGCCGGAACTCGTACTGGAATCAAACGGACGGACCTGGACGCTCGACCCGTCCAGGCCTTACACCCTCGGCCGTGATCCGCAGGGTGACATCGTCTTCGACGACGCCAGGGTCTCCTGGCGGCACGCCACGGTCAGCTTCAACGGCCACACCTGGGTCATCGAGGACCACGGCAGCACCAACGGCACGTACGTGCACGGTCAGCGCGTCCGGTACACGGAGATAGCCCCCGGCTCGTCGCTGCACCTCGGCAACGCCACCGACGGCCCGCGGGTGAACCTCTCGGCGACCGCCGTACCGGTCGGCGGCCCGGCTCAGGAGCCGCGGCCGCAACCGTACGCACAGCCGCAGGCGCAGGCGGCGGCACCGTACGCGCCCCAGAGCCCCGCCGCCCCCGACTGGTCCCAGCAGGCCATGCCCCAGCAGGCCCCCGCCCACCAGGCGCCCGCCCACCAGGCCGTGCCCCAGCAGGCCCCCGCCCACCAGCAGGCCATGCCCCAGCAGGCCATGCCCCAGCAGGGCGCGCCCCACCAGGCCCCGCACGCGGGCTGGCAGCAGGCCGGGCCCGCCGGGCAGTACGCGCAGCAGACGCCCGGTGGTGACGCGGGGGCGCCGCCGGTCTACGGCGACCGCAGCCCGACCACGTTCCACCAGTTCGCGCTCGGCCGCGTGATGCGCATCGGCCGTGCCCTGGAGAACGACCTGGTCGTCTCCGACCTCCAGGTCTCCCGGCACCACGCCGAGTTCCACGCCACGCCCGACGGCCGCTTCGAGATCCGCGACCTCGGCTCGCACAACGGCACCTATGTCAACGGCCAGCCGATCCCCAAGGGCGGCTCCGTACAGCTGGGCCCGGCCGACATCGTCGGCGTCGGCCACTCCACCTTCCGGATCGTCGGCGACCGGCTGGAGGAGTTCGTCGACACCGGTGAGGTCTCCTTCTCGGCCCGCCACCTGACCGTCACGGTCGACGGCGGCAAGCAGATCCTCAAGGACGTGTCCTTCGGCGTCCCCGAGAAGTCGCTGATCGCCGTGATCGGCCCGTCCGGCTCCGGCAAGTCCACCCTGCTCAAGGCGCTCACCGGCTACCGGCCCGCCAACCAGGGCGAGGTGCTGTACGACAACCGGAACCTGTACAAGCAGTTCGCCGAGCTGCGCCAGCGCATCGGCCTGGTGCCGCAGGACGACATCCTGCACCGCGAGCTGACCGTGAAGAAGGCCCTGAAGTACGCGGCCAAGCTGCGCTTCCCCGCCGACACCACGGCGCGGGAGCGCGACGCCCGCATCGACGAGGTGCTGCGCGAGCTGAAGCTCGACATCCACAAGGACAAGAAGGTCACCTCGCTCTCCGGCGGCCAGCGCAAGCGCGTCTCGGTCGCCCTGGAGCTGCTCACCAAGCCGTCGCTGATCTTCCTGGACGAGCCCACCTCCGGCCTCGACCCGGGCATGGACCGGGACGTCATGCAGCTGCTGCGCGGCCTCGCCGACGACGGCCGCACGGTCCTCGTCGTCACCCACTCGGTGGCCGAGCTGGCGCTGTGCGACAAGCTCCTGGTGATGGCCCCGGGCGGCGCGGTCGCCTACTTCGGCCCGCCCGAGGAGGCGCTGAACTTCTTCGGTTACGACAGCTGGGCCGATGTCTTCTCCGCCTTCGAGAACTACCGCGACTACGACTGGGCGGGCCGCTGGAAGGGCTCGCAGCACTACCAGATGTACGCGGCGGAGATCGACGCCGTGGCCCCGCAGACCGGCCCCGTACCCGTACCGCAGGCGCTGCGGCCGCCCAAGCCGCAGAGCTGGGGCTCGCAGCTGATGACCCTGGTCCGGCGCTATGTCGCGGTCATCGCCTCCGACAAGGGCTTCCTGGCGCTGACGGTGCTGCTGCCGGCGGTCATCGGCGCGGTCAGCCTGCTGATCCAGCCCGACCGCGGGCTGCTGCCCAACCCGGTCAACCCCAAGACCCACCTGCCCGCCCCGAACGGCACCGCCACCACCGTCCTGCTGATCCTCGCCGTCGGCGCGTGCTTCGCGGGCGCCGCCAACTCGGTCCGGGAGCTGATCAAGGAGCGGGTGATCTACGAGCGGGAGCGCGCGACCGGCCTGTCCCGCTCGGCGTACCTGATGTCCAAGGTGGTCGTGCTCGGCGCCGTCACCATGTTCCAGGGCCTGCTGGTCGGCCTCATCGGCTTCACCAGCCGCGAGATCCCCGGCGAGGGGCTGGTGCTCGGCGGCTCCACGCTGGTCGAGCTGTGCCTGCCGATCATGGCGCTGGGCTTCACCTCGATGATGGTCGGCCTGGTCATCTCCTCGCTGGTGAAGACCGCCGAGAAGACCATGCCGCTGCTGGTGATGTTCGCGATCGTCCAGGTCGTCTTCACCGGCTGCCTGTTCACCCTGCACGGCACGCTCGGCGTGAACGAGTTCTCGTACCTGATGCCGTCCCGCTGGGCGGTGGCCGCGGCAGGCACCACGCTGGACTTCAACGCCATCGCCCCGAACACCGACGACCCGGGCAGCACCGACCCGCTGTGGGACCACGCCGCCTCGGCCTGGGGCCTGGACATGCTCGTCCTGCTCGCGCTCGGCGCGGTCTGCGGCTTCTTCGTCTCCCGCTTCCTGCGCCGTCACGAGCCGGAGGTCATGCGCAAGTAACCGCGCCCGTACACGCCCGCGCTAACGCCGAAGGGCGGCACCCCGTGATCCGGGGTGCCGCCCTTCGGCGTTACGTGGCTGAGGTCCCGCGCCAGGCCTCAGTACGCGCTGTTGACGTTGTCGATCGAGCCGTACCGGTCGGCCGCGTAGTTGGCGGCGGCGGTGATGTTGGCGACCGGGTCGTAGATGTTCCAGGACGTGCCGGGGACGTGGTAGGCGCTGAAGGTCGGCGGGATGACCTGGAGCAGGCCCTTCGACGGGATGCCGTTGACGGCGTTGATGTCCCAGTTGTTGATGGCGAGGGGGTTGCCGGAGGACTCCCGCATGATGTTGCGGTGCAGGCCGCTGTAGCTGCCCGGGATGCCCTTGGCCTTCATGATGGACAGGGCCTGCCGGATCCAGCCGTCGAGGTTGTTGGCGTACGTCTTGGCGGCGACCGGCTGGATGTCCAGACGCTGGGTGGAGCGGGTGGCGGCCTGGACGGCGGAGTGCTGCCGCACGGCCTTGCGGGCGGCGGCCTGCTTCTGCTCGGCGGCCTTGGCAGCCTTGGCGGCGGCAGCGGCGTCGGCGGCCTTCTTGCGCGCCGCGAGAGTGTCCAGCTTGACGTTGTCGGCGGCCTCCCGGCCGGTGACGGTGCCCTGGACGTTTTTCAGCACGAGGCCGGAGGAGACCTGCGCGGCCGCGGCCGGGGCACCCGTGGTGACGGTGCCGTCGTGACCGACGGTGGCCGAGAGGGCGACGGCGGCGGTGCCGAACGCGGCGACACCCGCGACGGCGGCGATCCTGCGCTGCTTGGTCAGCGGACGACTATGGGCACGGCTGAGCATGTTCTTGGGCATGGCTGATGGACCTCTTCGATAGCGCGGAGGTCGCTCCTGCGTCCGCCGGGGGAATCGGCTCCTCCCGCACGAACGCCGCGGTGGGAACCCGCGGCGCTGAGCGACGAGGCAATTCTTAGCGGCCGCAAAATGCCCAGGCAAAGGCGTGACATACGATCCCGGGTAGTGGATCAGGGAAGGGCAAAATAGGACAGACGGGACCGTCGATCCCGTTCATGCGGACGGGTGCATCTCCTATGTGCCTTCGTACGTGATGTAGACCCTATGCGCGGGCTCACATGGAATACCGGTCCTCCTCACAGCGAGTTGCCATCGCAACGCCCACCGTGAGGCTCCTCCTCCCCAGGTATGAGACGGCCGCCGCCGGCCTCGTCCCCGAGGCAGAGCCCGGCCCCTCGCGCGCGCGTACGTCACGTATGTACGTACGGCGTCCACCACCTGCGCCCCCGGCTCCGCCGACCGCCCTAGGACCAGGGGACCAGGCCCCGCCGTCACCGGCCCGATCCGGGGTGTCGGACCCCGCCGGTACCGTGAGGACATGAGTCAAGGCCCCCGGTCCGGCCTCGCCGCGGTCAGCTCCGCGCTGCTGGCCATGAGCAGGCATCTGGAGGTGCGCGACGTGCTCAAGACGATCGTCGCCTCCGCCCGCGAACTGCTCGACGCGCAGTACGCCGCCCTCGGCGTCCCCGACGACCACGGCGGCTTCGCCCAGTTCGTCGTCGACGGCGTCAGCGAGGAGCAGTGGCGTGCCATCGGCCCGCTCCCGCGCCAGCACGGCATCCTCGCCGCGATGCTGCACGAGGCGAAGGCCGAGCGCCTCGCCGACGTGCGCAAGGACCCCCGCTTCGAGGGCTGGCCGGACGCCCACCCCGACCTGGCCGACTTCCTGGGCCTGCCGATCAGGGACGGCGAGGAGGTCATCGGGGCGCTCTTCCTCGCGAACAAGCGCTGCCCCAAGCCGGAGGGAAGCTGCGGCTTCACCCAGGACGACGAGGAACTGCTCTCCATCCTCGCCCAGCACGCCGCCATCGCCCTCACCAACGCCCGGCTCTACGAGCGCAGCCGCGAACTGACCATCGCCGAGGAGCGCTCCCGCCTCGCCCACGAACTGCACGACGCGGTCAGCCAGAAGCTGTTCTCGCTGCGCCTGACGGCCCAGGCCGCGGCGGCGCTCGTCGACCGCGACCCCGCCCGCGCCAAGGGCGAACTGCACCAGGTGGCCTCGCTCGCCGCCGAGGCCGCCGACGAACTGCGCGCCGCTGTCGTGGAGTTGCGGCCCGCCGCGCTGGAGGAGGACGGCCTCGTCGCCACCCTGCGCACCCAGATACAGGTCCTCGACCGCGCCCACACCGCCCGCGTCACCTTCACCGGCGCCGGCCTGCGCGCCCTGCCCGCGGCCCAGGAGGAGGCCATGCTCCGGGTCGCCCAGGAGGCTTTGCACAACGCCCTGCGGCACTCCGGCGCGGCACACGTGGACGTCAGCGTGCAGCGGCGCGGCTGCGGCGCCGTCCTGCGCGTCACCGACGACGGCGGCGGCTTCGACCCCACGGCGGTCCGCCGCGCCGGCCGCCACCTCGGCCTGGTCTCCATGCGGGACCGGGCCGGCGGGGTCGGCGGCTCGCTGACCGTGGAATCGGCGCCCGGCAAGGGCACCACGATCGAGATGGAGGTCCCCGGTGGGTGAACCGATCAAGGTGCTGCTGGTCGACGACCACCAGGTCGTCCGCCGGGGCCTGCGCACCTTCCTTGAGGTGCAGGACGACATAGAGGTCGTCGGCGAGGCCGCCGACGGCGCCGAGGGAGTCGCCCGCGCCGAGGAACTGCGGCCCGACGTCGTCCTCCTGGACGTCAAGATGCCGGGTATGGACGGCATCGACGCGCTGCGCAGACTGCGCGAACTCGGCAACCCCGCGCGCGTGCTGATCGTCACGAGCTTCACCGAGCAGCGCACGGTCGTCCCGGCCCTGCGCGCGGGCGCCGCCGGCTACGTCTACAAGGACGTGGACCCCGACGCCCTCGCCGGTGCCATCCGCTCCGTGCACGCCGGGCACGTCCTGCTCCAGCCCGAGGTCGCCGACGCCCTGCTCGCCCGGGAGGAGGCGGGCGGCGGACAGGGCAGGGGAGGCTCGCTCACCGAGCGGGAGCGCGAGGTGCTCGGCCTGATCGCGGACGGCCGCTCCAACCGGGAGATAGCCCGCGCCCTCGTCCTGTCCGAGAAGACCGTCAAGACGCACGTCTCGAACATCCTGATGAAGCTCGACCTGGCCGACCGCACCCAGGCCGCGCTGTGGGCCGTACGCCACGGCGTGGCCGGCTGACCCGCCCCGGCCGGGCCCGCGCCACGGCAACACGGAGCGTCACGGACCGGACTGAGATTCATACCGTCGTGGGAATGTCACCCGGACGGCGCATCCTCCGGTGATCCTCGCCGTTCTCCAGTGCGTGCCGCGGTGATCGCCGCGGTGGACACCCAGGAGGGGTAGACAGTGAAGAACCTGAAGAAGGCAGCGGCCGTGACGATGGTGGCGGGTGGCCTGGTGGCCGCCGGCGCGGGGATCGCCTCCGCCGACAGCGGCGCCGCCGGCCGGGCCGCCGGGTCCCCGGGTGCCGTCTCGGGCAACGTCGTCCAGGTGCCGGTGCACGTCCCGGTGAACGCGGTCGGCAACAGCGTGAACGTCATCGGCGTACTGAACCCGGCCTTCGGTAACCTCGGCGTCAACAGCTGACCCGCACCCGGACAGCACCCCAGGTCTCCCGGCCCCACCGGGAGGCCTCGCCGTTCCCGTACCCGAACCCCGAGCCATACACGGCGCCCCCCTGCCTGCCGGCCCCTCACGAGCCGCCGGCACCGACGCCCGTAACCGAGCCCCCGCAGCCGGTCACCGCCCCCCGCGCTCCCGCTCCTCCACATACGCGTTGTACGCCGCCACCTGGGCCCGCCGGGCCGTACGTTCCACCGGCCTCAGCGCCTCGGACCGCGCCCGCATCTCGGCGGAGCTGACCGCGCCCCCGTGCCCGTTGCCGTACGCCAGGGACACCAGCAGCCCCACCCGCTGCGCCAGCTCCAGCACCCGCACCGCACGCGGCGGATACCCCGGCGCCAGCACTTCCCGGCCCCGCTCGGCCCGCGCCCGGTACGCGTCGATCGCCGCCTCCGCCACCGGCCCCGACCCGGCGACGTCCAGCTTCGACAGCACCTCGGTCGCCTCCCGCAGCGCCTCCGCCAGCTCGCGCTCGGCCTCACCGAGCGACGGCACGTCGGCCGGCGGCGCCTCGCGCACCGGCAGCACCCGCCAGACCACCTCGGCGTGCACATCGCCCTCGGGCCCGGCCTCGTACACCTCCGGCACCAGCCCGAACGCGGCGCCGTGACAGACCACCGCCTCCCCGGCCTCCAGCGCCCGCGTGTTGAACTCCGGCGGGCCGCTCAGCCCCAGCGGATGCCCCGGCGCCGGCAGCGCCACCCGCAGCCCGGTCACCCCCAGCGCGCGCAGCCGCCCCAGCGCGAGCGTCAGCCCGACCGGCGCCGGCTCACCGGGCAGCCCGTCCACCCGGTGCACCGTGTCCTCGCCCACGATGGCGAGGGCGGCGTCGTCCGGAGGGACAAGTCCGGCCAAAAGGGCATTGCCCCAAGCTGCGAGGCGTCCTGAACGCGGTTCCGAGAGCATGCCCCCACCCTAAGGACCGGACCGATGGAATGGAGCGGGGCACTCGTGGCGTAGATTTCATAAGGGCTGCGCCCACCGGCGCGAGACCCCGTCACAGGCGTACGCGACAGCCGAGACCGGCCACACTGCAAGGGGAGACAACGCGCTCATGAGCGATGTTCTGGAGCTTGAGGACGTATCCGTGGTCCGCGAGGGCCGGGCTCTGGTGGACCAGGTCTCCTGGTCGGTGAAGGAGGGCGAGCGCTGGGTCATCCTCGGCCCCAACGGCGCGGGCAAGACCACCCTCCTGAACGTCGCCTCCAGCTACCTCTACCCCAGCAAGGGCACCGCCACCATCCTCGGCGAGACCCTCGGCAAGCCCGGCACCGACGTCTTCGAGCTGCGCCCCCGCATCGGCATGGCCGGCATGGCCATGGCCGACAAGCTCCCCAAGCGCCAGACCGTCCTGCAGACCGTCCTCACCGCCGCCTACGGCATGACCGCCGGCTGGCAGGAGCAGTACGAGGACGTCGACGAGCAGCGCGCCCGCGCCTTCCTCGACCGCCTCGGCATGAGCGACTACCTGGACCGGAAGTTCGGCACCCTCTCCGAGGGCGAGCGCAAGCGCACCCTGATCGCCCGCGCCCTGATGACCGACCCCGAGCTGCTCCTGCTGGACGAGCCCGCCGCCGGTCTCGACCTCGGCGGGCGCGAGGACCTGGTGCGCCGCCTCGGCCGGCTCGCCCGCGACCCCATCGCCCCCTCGATGATCATGGTCACGCACCACGTCGAGGAGATCGCCCCCGGCTTCACCCACGTCCTCATGATCCGCCAGGGCAAGGTCCTCGCCGCCGGCCCCGTCGAGCTGGAACTGACCTCCCGCAACCTCTCCCTGTGCTTCGGCCTCCCGCTCGTCGTGGAGCAGGTCGGCGACCGCTGGACCGCCCAGGGTCTGCCTCTGTCCTGACCCCGCCGCTCCCCCCTGCGCGCCCTGTCCGCCGCCCGACCGCGGCCCTACCATGACCATGTGAACATCGACGCATGGGTGTGGTGGCTCGTCGGCGCGGCGGCGCTCGGAATCCCGCTCGTGGTCACCGCCATGCCCGAGTTCGGCATGCTCGCGGTGGGAGCCGTCGCGGCGGCGGTCGTCTCGGCCCTCGGCTTCGACGCCGTCATCCAGGTCCTGGCGTTCGTCGTCGTCTCCGTCGCCCTCATCGCCGTCGTCCGGCCCATCGCCGCCCGGCACAGCAGACAGCGACCACAACTCGCCACCGGCGTCGAGGCGTTGAAGGGCAGACAAGCCGTCGTCCTGGAACGGGTCGACGCGTCCGGCGGCCGGATCAAGCTCGCCGGAGAGGTCTGGTCGGCCCGCGCCCTCGACACCGGCCGGACCTACGAGGCGGGTCAGGAGGTGGACGTCGTGGACATCGAAGGGGCCACCGCGATCGTCCTGTGAGGACAACTCACCGGGAACGGCTCACGAGTTGCGCGACGGTCTGACAGACTCGACCAGCAAGATCCTCAACAGACATGAGATCTGCCGAAGGCGCCGAGGCGGAGAAGGGTACGGGGAGCGACGATGGAACCGGTCATCATCGTCCTGATCATCCTGGTGGTGTTGGTCTTCATCGCCCTGATCAAGACGATCCAAGTCATCCCACAGGCCAGCGCCGCCATCGTCGAGCGCTTCGGCCGCTACACACGGACGCTGAACGCGGGCCTCAACATCGTCGTCCCGTTCATCGACACCATCCGCAACCGCATCGACCTGCGGGAACAGGTCGTCCCGTTCCCGCCGCAGCCGGTGATCACCCAGGACAACCTGGTCGTGAACATCGACACGGTCATCTACTACCAGGTCACCGACGCCCGGGCCGCCACCTACGAGGTCGCCAGCTACATCCAGGCGATCGAGCAGCTCACCGTCACCACCCTGCGCAACATCATCGGCGGCATGGACCTCGAACGGACCCTGACCTCCCGCGAGGAGATCAACGCCGCCCTGCGCGGCGTCCTGGACGAGGCCACCGGCAAGTGGGGCATCCGCGTCAACCGCGTGGAGCTGAAGGCCATCGAACCGCCCACCTCCATCCAGGACTCGATGGAGAAGCAGATGCGCGCCGACCGGGACAAGCGCGCCGCGATCCTCCAGGCCGAAGGTGTCCGGCAGTCGGAGATCCTGCGCGCCGAGGGCGAGAAGCAGTCCCAGATCCTGCGCGCCGAGGGTGAGGCCAAGGCCGCGGCCCTGCGCGCCGAGGGCGAGGCCCAGGCCGTCCGCACGGTCTTCGAGGCCATCCACGCCGGCGACCCGGACCAGAAGCTGCTCTCCTACCAGTACCTCCAGATGCTCCCCAAGATCGCCGAGGGCGACGCCAACAAGCTCTGGATCGTCCCCAGCGAAATCGGCGACGCCCTCAAGGGCCTCTCCGGGGCCGTCGGCAACTTCGGGTCCCTCGGCGGCGGTTCGGGCAACAACGGCAGCAACGGCGGTACGGAACGCCGGGAGAAGCCTCCGATCGACTGAGCCGCGTCCACCCCGCGCCCCGCGAGGGGCGCGGGAACCCGCGCGAGCACGCCACGACGACGGGCGGCCACACTCCCGGAAGAACCCGGCAGACGCCTAGGCCGCGTCCCTGGCGAGCCACTCGGGAAGCGCGGCGATCTCTTCCTGCCCCAGCGAGAGCAGCATCGCGTCGGCCGGCGTGGGTTCGAACGGCTGCCGCAGCAGCGTCATCCCGGCCTCCTCCGGAGTCCGGTTCGCCTTGCGGTGATTGTCCTCCGCACACGCGGCCACCGTGTTCAGCCACGTGTCCTGCCCGCCTTGCGCTCGCGGCACCACATGGTCCACGGTCGTGGCCCGGCGCCCGCAGTACGCGCACCGGTGCCGGTCCCGCACCAGCACCCCCCGCCGCGACCACGGGGCTCGTCTTCGGAACGGCACCCGCACGTACCGGCACAGCCGGATCACCCGGGGCACCGGGATGTCGACATCCGCACCGCGCATCCGCAGTTCGGGGTGGGCCTGTTCGACCACGGCCTTGTCCTGGAGCACCAGGACCACGGCTCGGTTCAGGGACACCGTCGACAGCGGCTCGAAACTCGCGTTCAGGACCAACGTGTCACGCATCCAGCCCACCTCCCGTATGCGCCTGCCCACCCCCGGCGGGCTTGGATCAACTCTGGACGGGCACGCCGAGATGGACAACGCAATAAAAAATGCCCGCCTCCGATCACTTCCAAGACCGGAGGCGGGCAAACGTTCAGTGAACGCTGGACTGGATCGCGTTACGGCGCTCAGCCCTGCGCGGGGTTCTCGTACTCGCCGATCAGCTGGGCGCGCGCGAGCGTGTGGAACCGGAGGTTGAAGCCGACCACGGCCGGCGAGGCGTCCGCGTCCGGACCCAGCTTCTCCTGGTCCACCGCGTACACCGTGAAGACGTACCGGTGCGGGCCGTCCCCGGGAGGCGGAGCGGCACCGCCGAAGTCCTTCGTCCCGTAGTCGTTCCGCGCGTGCACGGCACCCTCGGGCAGCCCCTCGAACTTGCCGCCGCCCGCACCCGCGGGCAACTCGGTCACCGAGGCCGGGATGTCGAACAGGACCCAGTGCCAGAACCCGCTGCCGGTCGGCGCGTCCGGGTCGTAGCAGGTCACGGCGAAGCTCTTGGTCTCCGGGGGAAAGCCCTCCCAGCGCAGCTGCGGCGAGGTGTTGCCCTCCGCGTACACCTGGGCGCTTCCCAGCGTGGCACCCTCCCGGACGTCCTCGCTCGTCACCGTGAACGACGGCACGGGCGGATGGAAGTCATGGGGGAGCGGCCGCCGCTTGAGCTCGGTCACCTCGGTACCTCCTGATCGATGATCTGGAACCAGCAGCTCCGAGCCTAGAACCAGTTGCGCTTGCTGCCGACCTCGGACAGCCACTGGTTGAGGTAAGCCGCCCAGTCGGTCCCCTGCCAGTCGTTCAGGCCCACCTGGAAGGACCGGTAGGTGTCCGAGCCCTCGCTGAACAGACCCGGCTTCTTGTCCATCTCCAGCACGACGTCCATCGCGTGCTCGTCCGCCACGAAGCTCAGCTCGACCTGGTTCAGGCCCCGGTACTGCGCCGGCGGGAGGAACTCGATCTCCTGGTAGAACGGCAGCTTCTGCCGCGTACCCCGGATGTGGCCGCGTTCCATGTCCGCGTTCTTGAAGCGGAAGCCCAGCTGGATGAAGGCGTCCAGGATGGCCTTCTGCGCCGGCAGCGGATGCACGTTGATCGGGTCCAGGTCGCCGGAGTCCACGGCCCGCGCGATCGCCAGCTCGGTGGTCACGCCGATGTGCATCCCGTGCAGCGACTGCCCGTCGATCATGGTGACGGGCGTCTCCCAGGGGATCTCCAGCCCGAACGGCACCGCGTGCACGGCACCTGCCTGGAGCTCGAAGGCACCGCCGAGCCGCACCTTCGTGAACTCGATGTCCTGCTTGTACTCCTGGTCGCCGTTCTCCACCTCGACCTTGGCCTGGAGACCGACGGACAGCCCCTCGATGGCCTGGTTCACGGAACCGCCCTGGATCCGCACCTCACCCTGGACGACACCGCCCGGCACCACGTTGACCTCGGTCAGCACCGTCTCGACCGACGCGCCGCCGGCCCCCAGGCTCGCAAGCAGCTTCTTGAACGCCATGGCACTCCCTATTACGAAGAATCCTCGACCGGTACGAACGCGATCCGCCCACGACCGGTTCCGCCGGGCCGGTACGCCCTCTGGACTACCCTCGGAGGGCATGATCGCGCCCCCGGACCGTACGCCACTGCCCCGCACCTTCTTCGACCGCCCGGTCCTGGAGGTCGCCCCGGACCTCCTCGGCCGCATCCTGGTCCGCAGCACACCCGACGGCCCGATCGCCCTCCGCCTCACCGAGGTGGAGGCCTACGACGGCCCGAACGACCCCGGCTCCCACGCCTACCGCGGCCGCACCGCCCGCAACGCCGTGATGTTCGGCCCGCCCGGACACGTCTACGTCTACTTCACCTACGGCATGTGGCACTGCATGAACCTGGTCTGCGGACCCGAGGGCCGGGCGAGCGCCGTGCTGCTGCGCGCCGGCGAGGTGGTGGAGGGCGCCGAGCTGGCCCGCAAGCGACGCCTTTCGGCCCGCAACGACAAGGAACTGGCCAAGGGTCCCGCCCGGCTGGCCACCGCCCTGGGGATCGACCGGGCACTGGACGGCACGGACGCGTGCACCCCGGACGAGACCCCGCTGCGGGTACTGACCGGCACGCCGGTCCCCTCCGACCAGGTACGCAGCGGTCCCCGCACCGGTGTCGCCGGCGTGGGCGGCGACGGCGACCTCCACCCGTGGCGCTACTGGGTGGCGGACGATCCCACCGTCAGCCCCTACCGGGCGCATGTGCCCAGGCGCCGCCGAGGTTGACGCGGCCGGTCGGAGTGCGTAACGTATTCCGAGCCGCTGAACCGGGTACGGCGATCGCCTGCAGCCGGAGCGGCCAACCCACTACCTAGCACAAGCCCTTCGACAGGGTCGTTTCGAGCGCCCTCGTGTGCCCGAATTCGAACCCGCGGGACTCGATTATGAGCCCCGGAAGGAATCGGCTAACGTAGTGAATGTCGAAAGGGCGGACGGCGAAAGCCGAAAGCCCCTGGGCAAATCCCGCCGACCGGGAATCGGAACCGAAAGGATCTGATAGAGTCGGAACCGCCGGAAAGGGAAACGCGAGAGCGGGAACCTGGAAAGCACCGAGGAAATCGGATCGAGAAAAGATCTGATAGAGTCGGAAACGCAAGACCGAAGGGAAGCGCCCGGAGGAAAGCCCGAGAGGGTGAGTACAAAGGAAGCGACCGTTCCTTGAGAACTCAACAGCGTGCCAAAAGTCAACGCCAGATATGTTGATACCCCGTCTCCAGCATCCGCTGGGACGAGGTTCCTTTGAAAAAACACAGCGAGGACGCTGTGTGCGAGGGGACTATTCCTCCTCTCGCACCGCTCTCGTGATGTGTACACCGGATTACCGGTAAACATTCACGGAGAGTTTGATCCTGGCTCAGGACGAACGCTGGCGGCGTGCTTAACACATGCAAGTCGAACGATGAACCTCCTTCGGGAGGGGATTAGTGGCGAACGGGTGAGTAACACGTGGGCAATCTGCCCTGCACTCTGGGACAAGCCCTGGAAACGGGGTCTAATACCGGATATGAGCCTGGGAGGCATCTCCCGGGTTGTAAAGCTCCGGCGGTGCAGGATGAGCCCGCGGCCTATCAGCTTGTTGGTGAGGTAACGGCTCACCAAGGCGACGACGGGTAGCCGGCCTGAGAGGGCGACCGGCCACACTGGGACTGAGACACGGCCCAGACTCCTACGGGAGGCAGCAGTGGGGAATATTGCACAATGGGCGAAAGCCTGATGCAGCGACGCCGCGTGAGGGATGACGGCCTTCGGGTTGTAAACCTCTTTCAGCAGGGAAGAAGCGAGAGTGACGGTACCTGCAGAAGAAGCGCCGGCTAACTACGTGCCAGCAGCCGCGGTAATACGTAGGGCGCAAGCGTTGTCCGGAATTATTGGGCGTAAAGAGCTCGTAGGCGGCTTGTCGCGTCGGTTGTGAAAGCCCGGGGCTTAACCCCGGGTCTGCAGTCGATACGGGCAGGCTAGAGTTCGGTAGGGGAGATCGGAATTCCTGGTGTAGCGGTGAAATGCGCAGATATCAGGAGGAACACCGGTGGCGAAGGCGGATCTCTGGGCCGATACTGACGCTGAGGAGCGAAAGCGTGGGGAGCGAACAGGATTAGATACCCTGGTAGTCCACGCCGTAAACGGTGGGCACTAGGTGTGGGCAACATTCCACGTTGTCCGTGCCGCAGCTAACGCATTAAGTGCCCCGCCTGGGGAGTACGGCCGCAAGGCTAAAACTCAAAGGAATTGACGGGGGCCCGCACAAGCGGCGGAGCATGTGGCTTAATTCGACGCAACGCGAAGAACCTTACCAAGGCTTGACATACACCGGAAAGCATCAGAGATGGTGCCCCCCTTGTGGTCGGTGTACAGGTGGTGCATGGCTGTCGTCAGCTCGTGTCGTGAGATGTTGGGTTAAGTCCCGCAACGAGCGCAACCCTTGTCCCGTGTTGCCAGCAGGCCCTTGTGGTGCTGGGGACTCACGGGAGACCGCCGGGGTCAACTCGGAGGAAGGTGGGGACGACGTCAAGTCATCATGCCCCTTATGTCTTGGGCTGCACACGTGCTACAATGGCCGGTACAAAGAGCTGCGATACCGTGAGGTGGAGCGAATCTCAAAAAGCCGGTCTCAGTTCGGATTGGGGTCTGCAACTCGACCCCATGAAGTCGGAGTCGCTAGTAATCGCAGATCAGCATTGCTGCGGTGAATACGTTCCCGGGCCTTGTACACACCGCCCGTCACGTCACGAAAGTCGGTAACACCCGAAGCCGGTGGCCCAACCCCTTGTGGGAGGGAGCTGTCGAAGGTGGGACTGGCGATTGGGACGAAGTCGTAACAAGGTAGCCGTACCGGAAGGTGCGGCTGGATCACCTCCTTTCTAAGGAGCATCTAGCTGCCGCAAGGCAGCCAGAGCCACTACGTCGGCGAATGTTCGACGGTGGTCAGCTCATGGGTGGAACGTTGACTACTCGGCACACTTGATCTTCTGGTCTTCTTAGTACTGCTTCGGCGTGGAACGGAACGGCTGGGTGGTGAGGGTGTCGGGCACGCTGTTGGGTGTCTGAGGGAATGAACTTTCCTCAGTTGCCGGCCCCAGTGAACTTCGGATTCGTCCGGGGGTGATGGGTGGCTGGTCGTTGTTTGAGAACTGCACAGTGGACGCGAGCATCTGTGGCCAAGTTTTTAAGGGCGCACGGTGGATGCCTTGGCACCAGGAACCGATGAAGGACGTGGGAGGCCGCGATAGTCCCCGGGGAGTCGTCAACCAGGCTTTGATCCGGGGGTTTCCGAATGGGGAAACCCGGCAGTCGTCATGGGCTGTCACCCGCTGCTGAACACATAGGCAGTGTGGAGGGAACGCGGGGAAGTGAAACATCTCAGTACCCGCAGGAAGAGAAAACAACCGTGATTCCGGGAGTAGTGGCGAGCGAAACCGGATGAGGCCAAACCTTCGACGTGTGAGACCCGGCAGGGGTTGCGTCGTGGGGGTTGTGGGATCTCTCTTCTACGGTCTGCCGGCCGTGGGACGAGTCAGAAACCGTTGATGTAGGCGAAGGACATGCGAAAGGTCCGGCGTAGAGGGTAAGACCCCCGTAGTCGAAACGTCAGCGGCTCGTTTGAGAGACACCCAAGTAGCACGGGGCCCGAGAAATCCCGTGTGAATCTGGCGGGACCACCCGCTAAGCCTAAATATTCCCTGGTGACCGATAGCGGATAGTACCGTGAGGGAATGGTGAAAAGTACCGCGGGAGCGGAGTGAAATAGTACCTGAAACCGTGTGCCTACAAGCCGTGGGAGCGTCGGACATCAGCTTGCTGGTGTCTCGTGACTGCGTGCCTTTTGAAGAATGAGCCTGCGAGTTTGCGGTGTGTTGCGAGGTTAACCCGGGTGGGGAAGCCGTAGCGAAAGCGAGTCCGAATAGGGCGTTTTAGTAGCACGCTCAAGACCCGAAGCGGAGTGATCTAGCCATGGGCAGGTTGAAGCGGAGGTAAGACTTCGTGGAGGACCGAACCCACCAGGGTTGAAAACCTGGGGGATGACCTGTGGTTAGGGGTGAAAGGCCAATCAAACTCCGTGATAGCTGGTTCTCCCCGAAATGCATTTAGGTGCAGCGTCGTGTGTTTCTTGCCGGAGGTAGAGCACTGGATAGGCGATGGGCCCTACCGGGTTACTGACCTTAGCCAAACTCCGAATGCCGGTAAGTGAGAGCGCGGCAGTGAGACTGTGGGGGATAAGCTCCATGGTCGAGAGGGAAACAGCCCAGAGCATCGACTAAGGCCCCTAAGCGTACGCTAAGTGGGAAAGGATGTGGAGTCGCAGAGACAACCAGGAGGTTGGCTTAGAAGCAGCCACCCTTGAAAGAGTGCGTAATAGCTCACTGGTCTAGTGATTCCGCGCCGACAATGTAGCGGGGCTCAAGCGTACCGCCGAAGTCGTGTCATTGCAGCATGAGGGCCAACGCCCGCTGTGATGGGTAGGGGAGCGTCGTCTGCCGGGTGAAGCGGCACTGGAAGGTAGTCGTGGACGGTTGACGAGTGAGAATGCAGGCATGAGTAGCGATACAAACGTGAGAAACGTTTGCGCCGATTGACTAAGGGTTCCTGGGTCAAGCTGATCTGCCCAGGGTAAGTCGGGACCTAAGGCGAGGCCGACAGGCGTAGTCGATGGATAACCGGTTGATATTCCGGTACCCGCTGTGAAGCGTCAAACATCGAATCCAGTGATGCTAAGGCCGTGAAGCCGCCCTGGAGCCTTCGGGCAAAGGGGAGTGGTGGAGCCGCTGACCCAAGTTGGTAGTAGGTGAGTGATGGGGTGACGCAGGAAGGTAGTCCATCCCGGGCGGTGGTTGTCCCGGGGTAAGGGTGTAGGCCGCAAGGTAGGCAAATCCGCCTTGCATGTGGCTGAGACCTGATGCCGAGCCGATTGTGGTGAAGTGGATGATCCTATGCTGTCGAGAAAAGCCTCTAGCGAGTTTCATGGCGGCCCGTACCCTAAACCGACTCAGGTGGTCAGGTAGAGAATACCGAGGCGTTCGGGTGAACTATGGTTAAGGAACTCGGCAAAATGCCCCCGTAACTTCGGGAGAAGGGGGGCCACGTCTGGTGATCGGCTTTGCGCCGTGAGCTGGGGGTGGCCGCAGAGACCAGCGAGAAGCGACTGTTTACTAAAAACACAGGTCCGTGCGAAGCCGTAAGGCGATGTATACGGACTGACGCCTGCCCGGTGCTGGAACGTTAAGGGGACCGGTTAGCTCACTTTCGGGTGGGCGAAGCTGAGAACTTAAGCGCCAGTAAACGGCGGTGGTAACTATAACCATCCTAAGGTAGCGAAATTCCTTGTCGGGTAAGTTCCGACCTGCACGAATGGCGTAACGACTTCTCGACTGTCTCAACCATAGGCCCGGTGAAATTGCACTACGAGTAAAGATGCTCGTTTCGCGCAGCAGGACGGAAAGACCCCGGGACCTTTACTACAGTTTGATATTGGTGTTCGGTTCGGCTTGTGTAGGATAGCTGGGAGACTGTGAAGCTCGCACGCCAGTGTGGGTGGAGTCGTCGTTGAAATACCAGTCTGGTCGTGCTGGATGTCTAACCTGGGTCCGTGATCCGGATCAGGGACAGTGTCTGATGGGTAGTTTAACTGGGGCGGTTGCCTCCTAAAGGGTAACGGAGGCGCCCAAAGGTTCCCTCAGCCTGGTTGGCAATCAGGTGTTGAGTGTAAGTGCACAAGGGAGCTTGACTGTGAGACCGACGGGTCGAGCAGGGACGAAAGTCGGGACTAGTGATCCGGCGGTGGCTTGTGGAAGCGCCGTCGCTCAACGGATAAAAGGTACCCCGGGGATAACAGGCTGATCTTCCCCAAGAGTCCATATCGACGGGATGGTTTGGCACCTCGATGTCGGCTCGTCGCATCCTGGGGCTGGAGTCGGTCCCAAGGGTTGGGCTGTTCGCCCATTAAAGCGGTACGCGAGCTGGGTTTAGAACGTCGTGAGACAGTTCGGTCCCTATCCGCTGTGCGCGTAGGAGTCTTGAGAAGGGCTGTCCCTAGTACGAGAGGACCGGGACGGACGAACCTCTGGTGTGCCAGTTGTTCTGCCAAGGGCATGGCTGGTTGGCTACGTTCGGGAGGGATAACCGCTGAAAGCATCTAAGCGGGAAGCCTGCTTCGAGATGAGGACTCCCACCCACTTGATGGGGTAAGGCTCCCAGTAGACGACTGGGTTGATAGGCCGGATCTGGAAGCACGGTAACGTGTGGAGGTGACCGGTACTAATAGGCCGAGGGCTTGTCCATTGATGCTCGCGTCCACTGTGTATGTTCTGAGGCAACGAACGGTTGCCGGCTCAGAGCTGAACCGAGAACACAAGTAAAGAGTGTGCTTGTTCGCTCGAAACCATTAGGGTTTCGGTGGTCATAGCGTGAGGGAAACGCCCGGTTACATTCCGAACCCGGAAGCTAAGCCTCACAGCGCCGATGGTACTGCAGGGGGGACCCTGTGGGAGAGTAGGACGCCGCCGAACAATCTTTGGAGGACCCCTGGTCACCAGCGTTCAGCTGGGACCAGGGGTCCTTTTGTTTTTACAATGCTTGCGGTACCACAGACAGGAGTCACCATGTCCACCAACTCTCCCGGCGACCGTCCGGAGCGCGACCAGCGGCGACGGGACAGTGGTGACCGGGGTGACCGCGGCGGCTTCCGGCGAGACAACGACCGCCGGGACAGCGAGCGTCGCGGCAGTGACCGGGGCGGCTACGACCGTGGCGGCTACGGCCGGCGCGACGATCGCCGCGATGACCGTCGTGACGACCGGCGTGATGACCGTCGTGGTGGTGGGTTCCGTCGCGAGGGCGACCGGGGCGGGCGTCCGGGGTTCCAGCGGGACGACCGTGACCGTGGTGAGCGCGGCGGCTTCCGCCGTGACGACCGCCGCGATGACCGGCGCGATGACCGACGGGACGACCGGGGAGACCGCGGGTTCCGTCGCGACGACCGCCGCGACGACCGGCGGGACGACCGGGGTGACCGTCCGTCGTACCGCCGTGACGACGACCGCGGTGGCTTCCGCCGTGACGACCGTCGCGACGACCACCGTGGTGGTTTCGGGCGCCGTGACGACCGTCGCGACGACCGGCGGGACGACCGTGAGCGCGGTGAGCGCGGCGGCTTCCGGCGCGACGATCGCCGCGATGACCGTCGTGACGACCGGCGTGATGACCGTCGTGGTGGTGGGTTCCGTCGCGAGGGCGACCGGGGCGGACGTCCGGCGTTCCAGCGGGACGACCGTGACCGCGGTGAGCGCGGCGGCTTCCGCCGTGACGACCGCCGCGATGACCGGCGCGATGACCGACGGGACGACCGGGGAGACCGCGGGTTCCGTCGCGACGACCGGCGGGACGACCGCCGTGACGACCGGCGGGACGACCGGGGTGACCGTCCGTCGTACCGCCGTGACGACGACCGCAGTGGCTTCCGCCGTGACGACCGGCGCGATGACCGCCGTGACGACCGTGGTGGCTTCCGTCGGGACGACAGCCGTGGGGAGCGCGGTGGTTTCCGGGGACGGGACGACCGCGGCGGCCGTGGGCCCCGCAGGGACGACCGCGGTGGCCGGCCGGGCGGCGGCTTCCGGGGACGTGACGGACGGGACGACCGCCGTGGCGGTGGCCGGTTCCGCGACGAGCGGGACCGGGACAGGGACCGGGAGCCGATCAAGCGGCTGCCGATCCCGGAGGACGTCACCGGCGACGAGATTGACAAGGACGTCCGGCAGGAGCTGCAGAGCCTGCCCAAGACGCTCGCGGAGGACGTCGCCAAGAACCTGGTGATGGTCGCCCGGCTCATCGACGAGGACCCCGAGGGCGCCTACGGCTACTCCAAGGTCGCCCTGCGCCTGGCGTCCCGGGTGGCCGCCGTGCGCGAGGCCGCCGGGTTCGCCGCGTACGCGACCCAGAAGTACAGCGAGGCCCTCGCCGAGTTCCGGGCCGCCCGGCGGATGACCGGCACCGTCGAGCTGTGGCCGCTGATGGCCGACTGCGAGCGCGGGCTCGGCCGGCCGGAGAAGGCGCTCGACATGGCCGGCGCCTCGGAGGTGCACAAGCTGGACAAGGCCGGGCAGGTCGAGATGCGGCTCGTCGCCGCCGGCGCCCGGCGTGACATGGGCCAGCTGGACGCGGCCATCGTGACGCTCCAGAGCCCGGAGCTGGCCTCCAACTCGGTGCAGCCCTGGACCGCGCGCCTGCGCTACGCCTACGCCGACGCCCTGCTGGCCGCCGGCCGGGAGCGCGAGGCCCGGGAGTGGTTCGCCAAGGCCGTCGAGGCCGACCGGGACGGCAGCACGGACGCCTCCGACCGGCTCGCCGAGCTGGACGGCGTGGAGTTCGTCGACGCCCTGGCCGAGGACGCCGCGGACGAGCCCGGGGAAGCGGACGAGCCCGGGGAAGCGGCCGGGTCCGGGGAAGCGGCCGGGTCCGCGGACGCCTCCCCGGAGGACGGCGACAAGCACTGACGCCGGCAGTCACCTGAAAGGGGGGCGGGTTCCCATGGAGCCCGCCCCCCTTTTCAGGTCCTGCCCTCGGCTCAGATCTCCAGCGCGCGCAGCACCAGCCCCGACGCCGGCTTCGGGCCGAACGACGTCGACTTGCGGGGCATCGTCACCCCCTGCCGGGCCAGGTCGCGTACGACCTCCTCGCGGACCGGGTGCATCAGGACGGCCGTACCGCCGTCGCGTTCCGCCTTCTCGACCGTCGCCGCCGTGTCGTGGATGTACGCGACGTGCGCCGGGGAGTCCTCGGGGATGCGCCAGACGTGCTCCAGCAGCGTGGCGTGCAGCACCGTGGCGTCCAGCGAGCGCCAGGCGGCCGGCCGGTCCGCCGGGACCGTCCGGGCCAGCAGCCGCGGGTCCGGACGGTCGAGCAGGTGGAAGGCGCCGTCACCGGCCAGCAGGAACGCGTTGCCCGCGCAGGACGCGTCCGCCAGGGCGGCCAGGGCCTCCGGCAGGGGCGCGTCGAGCCGTCGTACCCGGAACAGGCCCTTCACCGCCCGGAGCGCGTCCGCGACCGGCAGCCCGTGCAGCAGCCGGTGGATGGCGCGGACCCGCAGCGGATAGCGGACGGTGTCGACCAGCAGGACCAGGCCGTAGTCCCAGGGGCTGGGGGAGGGGTGTTCCAGGCGCAGCCGCCGGTAGGTGGCCCAGCGGTGGTGGCCGTCGGCGATCAGTGCCTGGCGGCCGGCCAGGTCCCCCTGGACGCGGGCCAGGTCGACGGGGTCGGTGATGGACCACAGGCGGTGCCGGAAGCCGTCCTCGGTGGTGGTGGCCAGCAGCGGCGGGCGGCTCGCCGTGCGCTCGATCACCTCGGCCGCCGTACCGGTGCCCGCCTCGGCCGCCGTACCGGTGCCCGCCCCGGCCGCCGTACCGGGGGCCATGGCGCCGTCCCCCCGGTAGGTCAGCAGCAGCGGTTCCAGGTTCGCGCGGGTCGCGCGCATCAGGGCGGCGCGGTCGGCGACCACGGGCGGCATGACGTCCTCGTGCGGCAGCACCACGCCCTCGGCGGGCTCCGTGACCCGCAGCGTGCCGATGATCCCGCGCTGGAGCATGCCCTCGCCGTCGCGCTGCTCGTACACGTACAGGCCCGGATCCGGGTCGGCGACGAGGATGCCCTCGGCCAGCCAGCGGCGCAGGGTGTCGGCGGCCTGCTCGGTGCGGGCGCTGGGCGTGCCGGCCTGCGGCAGGATCAGCCGGACGATGTTGTGCGGGTCGGCCGACTGGAGATGGTGCAGGCCGTCGGGCCGTACGACGACGTCGTAGGGAGGGGAAGTGACGGAGGCGAGGCTGCCGACCCGGTCGGGGTCGTAACGCAGGCCGCGGAACGGGGTGAGTTCCAGGCCGCGGCGCGTCGTTGCCTCCGAGTGACCTGCTGTCTTCATCCCGGCATCGTACGTGTGCCGGTGGCATGCGGGATGATCGGGGGAAAGGCGAGTCTACGAGGAGCGATACGGACATGAGCCAAGGCGTCAGGACCAGGCCCGAGGGCAGTGGGCAGCCCCTGAGCGAGGCGTACGACACGGCGCTGCTCGACCTGGATGGGGTGGTCTACGCGGGCGGCAGCGCGATCGCGCACGCGGTCGACTCGCTGGCGGTGGCCCGCTCGGGCGGCATGCGGCTGGCGTACGTCACCAACAACGCGCTGCGCACCCCGGACACGGTGGCCGGGCACCTGACGGAGCTGGGCATACCGACCGGCGCGGACGACGTGATCACCTCCGCGCAGGCCGTCGCCCGGCTGATCAGCGAGCAGGTGCCGGCCGGGGCGCGGGTGCTGGTGATCGGCGGCGATGGGCTCAGGGTGGCGCTGCGCGAGCGCGGCCTGGTGCCGGTGGAGTCGGCGGACGACGACCCGGCGGCGGTCGTCCAGGGCTACGGCGGGCCGGACCTGCCGTGGGGCCGGTTCGCGGAGGCGTCGTACGCCGTCCGGCGGGGCGTGCCGTGGTTCGCGTCCAACACCGACCTGACGATTCCCAGCGGGCGGGGCATCGCTCCGGGGAACGGGGCGGCCGTGGAGGTGGTACGGATCGCGACCGGCGCCGAGCCGCAGGTCGCGGGCAAGCCGCTGCCCCCGATGCACCGCGAGACGATCATCCGGACCGGTGCCGAGCGCCCGCTGGTGGTCGGGGACCGGCTGGACACCGACATCGAGGGCGCGTTCAACGGCGGGGTCGACTCGCTGCTGGTGCTCACCGGAGTCACCGACGGGGCGCAGCTGCTGGCCGCGCCGCCTCACCACAGGCCGACCTATGTGGACGCGGATCTGCGCGGGCTGCTCACCGGGCAGCCGGAGGTCACCGGGGACGGGGCCGGCTTCCGCTGTGGCGGCTGGACGGCGACGGCCGGGGCCGACCGGCTGGAGCTGACGGGCGACGGCGAGGCGCTGGACGGGCTGCGGGCGCTGTGCGCGGCGGCCTGGACGGCGGCGGGCGAGGGTTCCTGCGCGCTGGACGGCGGGAAGGCGCTGGCCCGGCTGGGGCTTTGACGGGTTCGGCTGGGGTGGTCACCCTGCGGCCGTGCGGTCGGGGTGGTCACCCTGCGGCCGTGGCGGTCGGTGGTGGTCACTCCCGGCAGGAGGGGCGACGGGGTCGCACGGGACCAGCGGGACCGGGCACGTACCGGGGATCGAGAAGGAGCGCAGGGTAGGCTAACCTAACCCCGTGTTGGTCGACAGTCCTCCGGAACAGCGCGCGGAGCACGCCCCCGCGCCCCCAACCCGCCATGTGGCCAGGGCCCTTGGGCTCCTGCTCTCGGCCGTGCTCCTGGTGCTCGTCGCCCTGGCGAGCATCGCGATCGGAGCGAAAGGGCTGTCACCGGCCCAGGTCTGGCACGGCCTGTTCCACGACACGGGCACGTACGGCGACGTGGTCGTGGGCGAACGGCTCTCGCGCACGGTACTCGGTCTGCTGGTCGGTGCCGCGCTCGGCCTCTCCGGCGCGGTGCTCCAGGCGCTGACCCGCAACCCGCTGGCCGACCCCGGACTGCTCGGCATCAACGCGGGCGCCTCCGCCGCCGTCGTCACGGCCATGACCTTTCTCGGCGTCACCAGCCTGACCGGCTACGTGTGGTTCGCGTTCCTGGGCGCGGCGGCGGTCGGCGGGCTGGTGTGGTTCCTCGGCGGCAGCCGGGGCGCCACCCCGGTGCGGCTCGCGCTCGCCGGTACGGCGATCACCGCGGCCCTGTACGGCTATCTCCAGGCCGTGATGATCACGGACGGCGCGGCCCTGGGCAAGATGCGCTTCTGGACGGTGGGTTCGCTGGTCTCGGCCACCGACGCGACCATCGTGCAGGTGCTGCCGTTCCTCGCGGTCGGCATGGTGCTGGCGCTGGCGCTGGCCCGGCCGCTGAACGCGGTGGAGATGGGTGACGACACCGCCCGCGCCCTCGGCGCCAACCTCGACCGCACCCGCGCGCTGGCCATGCTGTCCGCCGTGGTGCTGTGCGGTGCCGCGACCGCCGCCTGCGGCCCGATCATGTTCGTCGGCCTGATGGTGCCGCACGTCGTGCGCTCCTTCACCGGCCCCGACCTGCGCTGGATCCTGCCCTACGCCATGGTTCTGGCGCCCGTGCTGCTGCTCGGCGCCGATGTCCTCGGCCGGGTCGTGGCCCGGCCCGCCGAGCTCCAGGTCGGCATCGTCACCGCGCTCATCGGCGGCCCGGTCTTCATCTTTCTCGTACGACGGCGGAGGACGGCCCAGCTGTGAAGACCCACTCCAGGAGCCGTGCCGTGCGCACCCCCGGCGGGCTCTCCGTGCGCCTGGACCCGCGTGCCCTGACCGTCGTCGTGCTGCTGCTGGTCGCCGCCTGCGCCGCCGGCGTCGCCCTGATCGGGACCGGCGACGCGCGGATCCCGGCGGCCGACGTGCTGCGCACGCTCGCCGGGAACGGCACCGCCTACCAGGACTTCATCGTCAACGAACTGCGCCTGCCCCGGGTCCTCGTCGGCCTGCTGGTCGGCGCCTGTCTCGGCCTCGGCGGCGCCCTGTTCCAGTCGATCTCCCGCAACCCGCTGGGCAGCCCGGACGTGCTGGGCCTGTCGCAGGGCTCCACGGCCGGCGCGCTGACCGTGATCGTGCTGCTGTCCGGCAGCGCCTCGCAGGTGACCGCCGGCGCGCTGGCCGGCGGTCTCGCGACCGGTCTCGCCGTCTATCTGCTCGCCTGGAAGCAGGGCGTGCACGGCTACCGGATGGTGCTGGTCGGCATCGGCGTCAACGCGGTCATGACGGCCGTCAACGGCTATCTGCTCACCAAGGCCGACCTGGTCGACGCCGCCCGCGCGGTGGTGTGGATGACGGGTTCGCTCAACGGCCGGGACTGGGCCCAGGTCTGGCCGCTGCTCGCGCTGTGCGTCGTCCTCGTCCCGCTGGTCCTCGTCAACGCCCGGGGCTTGCGGATGATGGAGATGGGCGACGACATCTCCCACGCGCTCGGTGTGCGCGTGCAGTGGGTGCGGCTGCTGCTCATGGTCAGCGCCGTCCTGCTCACCGCCGCCGCCACGGCCGCCGCCGGCCCCGTCAGCTTCGTCGCGCTGACCGCGCCGCAGCTCGCCCGCCGGCTGACCCGCTCGCCGGGGCCCAACCTGGTGCCGTCGCTGTGCATGGGCGCGACCCTGCTGGTCGCCGCCGACTGGGCCTCCCAGCGCGCCTTCGGCGCCGACCAGCTGCCCGTCGGCGTGGTCACCGGCGTGCTCGGCGGCGCCTACCTGCTGTGGCTGCTGGTCACCGAGCGCCGGGCGGGCCGGATATGACCCCCGCCGGCCCGACGAACAATCCGAGGAGCACTGTGAACCGCCTGTCCGCCGAGAACGTCACCCTCGCCTACGACCAGCGTGTCATCGCCGAGCAGCTGTCGGTGGAGATCCCCGATCACTCCTTCACGGTGATCGTCGGCCCGAACGCGTGCGGCAAGTCGACGCTGCTGCGGGCGCTGTCGCGGATGCTCAAGCCCAGCGAGGGCCGGGTGCTGCTGGACGGACAGGCCATCCAGTCGATGCCCGCGAAGAAGGTCGCCCGCACCCTCGGCCTGCTGCCCCAGACGGCCGTCGCGCCCGACGGCATCACGGTCGCCGACCTGGTCGGCCGGGGCCGCTACCCGCACCAGGGCCTGCTGCGCCAGTGGTCGGCCGAGGACGAGCGGGTCGTGCGGGAGTCGATGCGGCAGACCGGCGTGGCCGAGCTGGCCGACCGGTACGTCGACGAGCTGTCCGGCGGGCAGCGGCAGCGGGTGTGGATCGCCATGGCGCTCGCCCAGCAGACCCCGCTGCTGCTCCTGGACGAGCCGACCACCTACCTGGACATCCAGCACCAGATCGACGTCCTCGACCTGTGCGCCGAACTCCACGAGGAGCAGGGCCGGACGCTGGTGGCGGTGCTGCACGACCTCAACCACGCCGCCCGCTACGCCACCCACCTCATCGCCCTGCGCGGCGGGAAGGTGATCGCCGAGGGCGCGCCGGGCGACATCGTCACCGCCGAGCTGGTGGAAGAGGTGTTCGGACTGCGCTGTCAGGTGATCGACGACCCGGAGACGGGCACCCCGCTGGTCGTGCCCGCCGCCCGCAAGGCACGGCTCACAGCAGCTTCCTGAGCCGGAACAGATCCAGCAGGCTCGCCTCCAGCCGTACCCGGCCCGAGCCCCAGGCGGTCGCGAAGTTCAGTTCGCCGTCCACCAGGGCCACCAGGTCGTCCCCGGCCAGGGCGAGCCTGATCTGCGCCTTCTCCCGCGGCGGGCCGGGGAGGGTGGCGTCCACCTCGATCCGCCCGCCCGTCATCCGGCCGGCGAAGGTGACGTCCAGGTCGGTGATGTGGCAGCTCACCGAGCGCTCCAGCGCGGCGGCCGCGCGGACCTCGCCCTCGGCCCCCCGCATGCTGTCCGAAAGCTTCCCCAGTGCGGCGCGGCACTCCTCGATCGTGGCCATCGCCCCCGACGGTACCGCAGCGGTTCGGGGTAGCGTCGGGGCATGAGCGAGACCGTGTCCGAGGCCGGTACGGCGGCGCCGGCCGAACCCGACCGGGCGTCCGAGCCCGCCGCCCCGGCCCCCCTGGGCATCCCGCGCACGCCGACCGGCGACGCGGGCGTCGACGCGTGCCTGGAGCGGCTGGCCGACGCCGACCACCTCGCCACCGACGGACACGCGGAGGTGTACGAGGATGTACTCCGGGGGCTGCGCGACGCGCTCACCGCGCTCGACGCCCGCCCGGAACCTCCGGCGCCCCCGACGCCGTACCCCAGCAGACCGTAACCAGAGCAGGAGCTGAACCGAACGTGGCAGGAGTCGCACGCCGCCGTCTCGACGCGGAGCTGGTCCGCCGGAAGCTCGCCCGTTCGCGCGAGCACGCCAGCCAGCTGATCGCCGCCGGGCGGGTCACCGTCGGCAAGACCGTGGCGACCAAGCCGGCCACGCAGGTGGAGACCGCCGCCGCCATCGTCGTCCAGGCCGACGACAGCGATCCCGACTACGTCTCCCGGGGCGGGCACAAACTGGCCGGCGCGCTCGCGGCCTTCGTGCCGCAGGGGCTCGTGGTCGAGGGCCGGCGCGCGCTGGACGCCGGAGCGTCCACCGGTGGCTTCACCGATGTCCTGCTGCGCGCGGGCGCCGCCCATGTCGTCGCCGTGGACGTAGGCTACGGGCAGCTCGCCTGGTCCCTGCGGCAGGATGCACGCGTCACCGTCAAGGACCGTACGAACGTACGCGAGTTGACGCTGAAGGCGATCGACGGGGAGCCGGTGGAGCTGGTCGTGGGGGATCTGTCCTTCATCCCGCTCGGACTGGTGCTGCCCGCCCTGAAGGGGTGCGCGACGCCGGACGCCGATCTGGTGATGATGGTCAAGCCGCAGTTCGAGGTGGGCAAGGAGCGGCTGGGCAGCGGCGGTGTCGTGCGCAGTCCCGAGCTGCGGGCCGAGGCCGTGCGGAAAGTGGCCGAGCAGGCGTGGGAGCTGGGCCTCGGGGTGCGGTCGGTCACCGCCAGCCCGCTGCCCGGGCCCTCGGGGAACGTCGAGTACTTTCTCTGGCTGCGGGCGGGGGCACCCCGGGTGGACCCGGCCGACGTCGACCGTGCAGTGGCGGAGGGGCCGCGTTGACACAGAACCATGGGCGTACCGTTTTCCTGCTCGCCCACACCGGGCGGCCCGCGGCGATCCGCAGCGCGGAACTCGTCGTCAAGGGCCTGCTGCGGCATGGCATCGGGGTGCGGGTGCTGGAGGAGGAGGCGTGCGACCTGCCGCTCCCGGACGAGGTGCACCTCGTCAAGGAGGCCACCGCGCAGTGCCTGGACGGCTGTGAGCTGCTGATCGTGCTGGGCGGCGACGGCACGCTGCTGCGCGGGGCCGAGTTCGCGCGGGCCTCCGGGGTGCCGATGCTCGGCGTCAACCTGGGGCGCGTCGGCTTCCTCGCGGAGGCCGAGCGGGACGACCTGGACCGGGTGGTGGACCGCGTGGTGGCCCGGTCCTACGAGGTCGAGGAGCGGATGACCGTCGACGTCGTCGTGCACCGCAACGGCGACATCGTGCACACCGACTGGGCGCTGAACGAGGCGGCCGTGCAGAAGGCCGGCGCGGAGAAACTGCTTGAGGTCGTGCTGGAGATCGACGGGCGGCCGGTGTCGGAGTTCGGCTGCGACGGGGTGATCCTGTCCACGCCCACCGGGTCCACCGCCTACGCCTTCTCCGCCGGTGGCCCGGTGGTCTGGCCGGAGGTGGAGGCGCTGCTGATGGTGCCGATCAGCGCGCACGCGCTGTTCGCCAAGCCGCTGGTCACCTCCCCGGACTCGGTGCTCGCGGTGGAGGTGCTGCCGCACATCCCGCCGGGCGTGCTGTGGTGCGACGGCCGGCGCACGGTCGAGCTGCCGCCCGGGGCGCGGGTGGAGGTGCGCCGGGGGGCGGTGCCGGTGCGGCTGGCCCGGTTGCACCACTCGTCGTTCACCGACCGGCTCGTGGCGAAGTTCGCCCTGCCGACCACGGGGTGGCGGGGAGCGCCGCACCACTCCTCGGAGTGACACAGGCGGGCCATGTGCGCTGGCCGCCCCGGACCTCGTATGGTCTGTTCCGTGTTGGAGGAGATGCGGATACGGTCGCTCGGGGTCATCGACGATGCCGTCGTCGAACTGTCACCGGGGTTCACCGCGGTCACCGGTGAGACGGGTGCGGGCAAGACCATGGTGGTCACCAGCCTGGGGCTGCTGCTCGGTGGCCGGGCCGACCCGGCGCTCGTGCGGATCGGGGCGGAGAAGGCGGTCGTGGAGGGGCGGGTCGCCGTACCCCCCGGAGCCGCCGCCGTCGCACGCGCCGAGGAGGCCGGGGCCGAACTGGACGACGGCGCCCTGCTGATCAGCCGTACCGTCTCCGCCGAGGGCCGCTCGCGGGCGCATCTGGGCGGGCGCAGCGTCCCCGTCGGGCTGCTCGCCGAGCTGGCCGACGACCTGGTGGCCGTGCACGGGCAGACCGACCAGCAGGGGCTGCTGAAGCTGTCCCGGCAACGGCAGGCGCTCGACCGGTACGCGGGCGACGCCGTCGCCGTGCCGCTCGCCGAGTACACCGGGGCCTACCGGCGGCTGCGGGCCGTCTCCGCCGAGCTTGAGGAGATCACCACGCGCGCGCGGGAGCGGGCGCAGGAAGCCGACATGCTGCGCTACGGGCTCGACGAGATCGCCGCCGTGGAGCCCCGGCCCGGCGAGGACGCCGAGCTGGCCGAGGAGGCCGGGCGGCTCGGGCACGCCGAGGCGCTGTCGTCCGCCGCGACGGCCGCGCACGCCGCTCTCGCGGGCAACCCGGAGGACCCCGAGGGGATCGACGCCTCGACCCTCGTCGCGGGCGCCCACCGCGCCCTGGAGGCCGTACGGGCCCACGACCCGGCGCTGGCCGCGCTCGCCGACCGGATCGGGGAGATCGGCATCCTGCTCACCGACGTGGCCGGTGAGCTGGCCGGATACGCCGACGATCTCGACGCCGACCCGCTGCGGCTGGCCGCCGTGGAGGAACGCCGGGCCGCACTGACCGCGCTGACCCGCAAGTACGGCGAGGACATCGACGCGGTCCTCGCCTGGGCCGAGCAGGGCGCCGCCCGGCTCACCGAGCTGGACGGCGACGACGAGCGGATCACCGAGCTGACCGCCGAGCGCGACGCGCTGCGGGGCGAACTGGGCGTCCTCGCGCAGCGGCTGACCGACGCGCGGACCGAGGCCGCCCAGCGGTTCGCCGCGGCCGTCACCGCCGAGCTGGCCTCGCTGGCGATGCCCCACGCGCGCGTGTCCTTCGACATCCGGCAGACCGACGACCCCGAGGGCGTCGAGGTCGGCGGGCGCACGGTCGCCTACGGCCCGTCGGGCGTGGACGAGGTCGAGCTGCTGCTCGCCCCGCACCCGGGCGCCCCGGCGCGGCCCATCGCCAAGGGCGCCTCGGGCGGTGAGCTGTCCCGGGTGATGCTCGCGGTGGAGGTGGTCTTCGCGGGCACCGACCCGGTCCCGACGTACCTGTTCGACGAGGTGGACGCCGGGGTCGGCGGCAAAGCCGCGGTCGAGATCGGCCGGCGCCTGGCGAAGCTCGCCAAGACCGCGCAGGTCGTCGTGGTCACCCACCTGCCCCAGGTCGCCGCGTTCGCCGACCGTCAGCTGCTGGTGGAGAAGACCAACGACGGCTCCGTGACCCGCTCCGGTGTCAAGGTCCTGGAGGGCGAGGAACGCGTCCGCGAGCTGTCCCGCATGCTGGCCGGCCAGGAGAACTCCGAAGCGGCCCGCGCCCACGCGGAGGAACTGCTGGCCACGGCGAGGGCGGAGGTGTAGCGGGGGCGGCCGGGGAGTCCCGGGACGTTTCCCGGGTGCGGCCCGGTCCTGAGCCGTTTTCTAAGGTGGGCGGCATGATCGTCAAGCGAACGTGCCGTCCCCTGCTCCTCGCCGCCGCGCTCACCCGGACCGGGCAGGCCGTGCTGCGCGCCGCCCCGCCCGGCGGACGCGCGCGCTGGGAGCGGACCAACCACGCCGGGCGGTCCGTCGGGCTGTACGCCGGGCCCGCCGTGGCGGTGGGGGCCGGGATCGCCGCCGCGCGGGTGCACCCCGCGGCCGGGGCCGCGGTGCTGGCCGCCGGGGTGTGCGGGGCGTACGACGACGTCGCCGGGGACCACCGGCGCGGGTTCCGGGCCCATCTGCGGGCGCTGCGGCACGGGGAGATCACCAGCGGGGCCGTGAAACTGTTCGGGATCTCGGCGGCGGGGCTGGCCGCGGGCGCCGTGCTGAAGGAGCGGCCGGCCGACAAGCTGCTCGCCGGGGTCGTCATCGCCGGGAGCGCCCATCTCGTGAACCTGCTCGACGTACGGCCGGGCCGGGCCGCCGGCGCCGTGCTCGCGCTCGGGGCCCCCGGGCTGCTGCGCCAGGGGCCCGGGGCGCGGCTGGCCGCCGGGGCGATGGGCGCCGCGGCGGCCGTGCTGCCCGACGACGCGAGGCAGCGGGTGATGCTCGGGGACACGGGGGCACACGCGCTCGGCGCCGCGCTGGGGGCGGCCGTGGTGGCGGGAAACCGGCGCGCGGGACTGCTCGCGCACGCCGTGGCGCTGGTCGCCGCTGCCTGCTGCGGGGACCGGGTGAGCGCCCTGGCGCGTACCCTGCCCGGCTGACCTCGCCGTATGTCCGCGCGTACCGCCCGTGCGGGGCAGGCTCTCCCTCACCCATGTGGGTGATGTGCTCCGGCGCATTGCCCCGGCCCGCCGCACGATGCGCCCTCCCGGAACTTCCCTGAACGCCCGTGTGCCCTGGCATGCTTGGCGGGGAACGCGGGCGGACAGCGGGCCCCGACGGTCCGCCGGGGAGGCGCGCGGGCTGCGCTCTTCCGCCCCCCTGAGCCCCCAACCTTCTGTACGTTTTCCCGTGACCGCCCCACGCGCCTTCTCGTGACCGTCCACGAACCAGGAGCCTTGGCCCCGTGAGCCCGCTGAGCAGCAACGCACCGCACGGCCGGCCGCCGCTGCGCACCGTGCAGGTGCTCGGCGGAGCCAACGCCGCCAGCAGCGCGCATGTGCGCTCCCTGGCCGAGGGACTGGTCGCGCGGGGCGTACGGGTCACGGTGTGCGCCCCCACCGAGGCCGACCGGGCCTACGACTTCAGCGGCACCGGCGCCGACCACGTCCACGTACCGCGCAGCAGCGACCCCGTCTCCGTGGCCGCCCTCCGCACCGCCTGCGCCCACGCCGACCTGGTGCACGCCCACGGGCTGCACGCCTCCTTCCGGTCCGTGCTCGCGCTCGGCGGGCGCACCACCCCGCTGGTGGTCACCTGGCACGACCGCGCCCACGCGGAGGGACCGCGGGCCCAGCTGCTGCGCATGCTGGAACGGCGGGTGACGCGCACCGCGGCCGTCGTCCTCGGCACCAGCCCCGACCTGGTCGACCGCGCCCGGCGGACCGGCGCGCGGGACGCCCGGCTCGCCCCGGTCGCCCTGCCCGGCCGGCGCCGTCCCGACGGCCCCGACGAGGCGGCCGACCACGACGACCCCGACCGGCAACGGTCCAAGGTCCGCGCCGAACTCGGCGCGATCGGCCGCCCGTTGCTGCTCGCGGTCGGCTCCCTGGACCGCCACCGCGGCTACGACGTCCTGCTCGACGCGGCCCGCCGGTGGCGGGAGCGGGACCCGGTGCCGCTGGTGGTGATCGCGGGGGAGGGGCCGCTGCGGCCGGTGCTCCAGCGGCGGATCGAGGACGAGGAGCTGCCGGTGCGGCTCGTCGGCCGCCGCGACGACGTACCCGACCTGCTGGCCGCCGCCGACCTGGCCCTGATCACCAGCAGATGGGAATCGCGGTCCGTCCTCGCCCAGGAGGCGCTGCACGCGCGCGTGCCGCTCGTCGCGACCCGGGTCGGCGGCATCCCCGACCTCGTCGGCGACGCGGCCGAACTCGTCCCGTACGGCGATCCGGTGGCCCTCGCGGAGACGGTCCTCGAACTGCTCGCCGACCCCGGGCGGCGCGCCCGGCTGCGCGAGCGCGCGGCCCGGCAGTGCGCGACCTGGCCGACCGAGGACGAGACCGTCGCCCAGGTCCTCAGCGTCTACGACGAGCTGACCCAGCCCAGGCCACTGGCCTAGGCCCTGTCGTCACACTCCCGCCTGCCGCGCGACGCCACGCACGCTCCCCCAAGCTCTTCGAGCAGGGGGCACCCCCACTCGCCGCACCGGGCCCAGATCCAAGTACGCCCAGTACGAGGGGAAGGGCCCGGCACTCCCAGCCTCCGGCCGGGGGACCCCCGGAGCACGCACCTGACGCCGCGCGGCCCGCTACGGGCGGACGGCGGGAGTTCGACGACAGGACCCTGGAGGCCGCTAGGGAACGTGCCGGCGGGCCCGCAGGGCCAGGCTCAGGGCCAGGACCGTCTGCGGGTCGTCCAGGTCGGTGCCCAGCAACTCGCCGATGCGGGCCAGGCGGTTGTACAGCGTCTGACGGTTGAGGTGCAGCTCGCGGGCCGTCTCCGCCTTGCGGCCCGCGTGCGCGAGGTAGGTCTCCAGCGTCGGCAGCAGCGGCGGCCGGGAGCGCCCGTCGTGCTCGCGCAGCGGACCGATCGCCCGGTCCACGAAGGCCGCGAGGTCCGGGTGGTCGCGCAGCCGCCACAGCAGCAGGTCGATGTCTAGGCGCCGGGCGTCGTACCAGGGCCGGTCGGTCAGGCCCTGGGCGGCCGTCGCCGTCTCCGCCGCGTGCCGCAGCCCCGCCGAGGCCGCCGCCCAGCCGCCGGCCACCCCGACCACCACCACCGGCGGCGGCGAGCCCGGCCGCCGCATCCCGGCCCGCTCCACCCCGGCCCGCAGCGCCGCCGCGACCCGGTCCGCGACCGCCGTCCGTTCCGCCTCCGAGCGCAGCCCGACCAGCACCAGGACCCGGCCCTCCACCGGCCGTACGCCCAGCAGCACCGGCACCCCCACCGCGGCCAGCTCCTCGGAGACCGCCCGGGCGAGCACCGCCCAGCCGCCACCGGGCGAGAGCGTGTCCCCGATCCGCATCACCACCGGCAGCAGCGGGCTGTCGCCCGGCTTGAAGCCGAGCACCCGGGCCTGCGCCGGGGCGTCCTCCGCCGCGATCCGGCCCTCGGCGAGATCGGTGAGGAAGTCCCCGCGCCCGCGCGCCGCCAGCTCCTCCTCCTGCCGGGCCTGCATCAGCACCACGGCCAGGATGCCCGCGGCCCGCTCGGCGGCGATCCGGTGCACCGGGGCCGGCGTCGCGCGGACCGGCAGCAGGACCAGCCGGGCGCGTACCGAGCCCGCCGTGCCGGGGCCGCCGCCGGGCACGTCCACCAGCACCGTGCCGGCCGGCGGCGGGGCCTCCTTGTGCGGGCCGCGCAGCCCCTCCCACACCTGGAGCGGATCGGCGCCCTCCGGCCCGGCCCCGGCGGCGTACAGCAGCCGGCCGTCCGCCGTCTCCAGGAACACCGGGTTGCCGCTGAAGTCGGCCAGGATGCACAGCACCTGCGGCACCCCGCCGCCGCCCAGCAACGCCTCGGTGCAGCGCCGGTGCACCTCCTCGGCGCGCTGGAGCAGCGCGTAGTGGCCGTTGACGATCTCGGTGTGGATCTCCTCGGTCACCGTCACGAACGGCACCTCGCGGTGCAGCTGGACCAGCGGCAGACCGGCCGCCCGCGCCGTGTCCACCAGCGCCGCCGGCAGCCGGCCGAAGCGCGGGCCCAGCTCCACCACCAGCGCGGCGATGCCCCGCTCGGCCAGGGTCCGCACGAACGCCCGCTGCTCGGCCGGCCGGGTGCCCAGGCCGTAGCCCGTGGTGAGCAGCAGTTCGCCGCCCTTGAGCAGCGAGGCGATGTTCGGGACCTCGCCCGCGTGCACCCAGCGCACGGTGCGGCCGAGCCGGTCGGCGCCCGCCAGGATCTCCGGCAGTCCGCTGCGCAGTCCGGGCAGCTCCAGTGCCCGCTGCACGGTGATGCCGGCGCCCTGGGTGTCGAGTCGGTGGTCCGTACGGCTGTCCATGCAGCGGACGCTACCCGTGCACACGTTTCGGTGACATCTCCGAGCGATCACGGCGGCGGTCACCGGCCCCGCGCGGGCGACACTGCGTCGCCCCCGGCCCGCGATTACCCGACCGACTGCCTGTTGTGGTGTACGTCACCGTCCCGGCACACTGTCGCAACCCGTACAAGAACCGCCGTTTGACCTTCGGATTTCGTTGCGCGAGCACCACATGAGGGGCGGGAATGACAGAGAAACCCACGCGAGAGGTACAGCGCCTCAAGGCGGACTCCGTAGGACTGGTGGGCGTGGTGTTCATGGCGGTGGCCACCGCCGCGCCGATCACCGCGATGACCGGCAACCTGCCGATCGCCGTCGGCTTCGGCAACGGCACCGGAGCGCCGGCCGGCTATCTCTTCGCGACGCTGGTGCTGGCGGTCTTCTCCGTCGGCTACGTCGCCATGGCCCGCCGCATCACCGCGGCCGGCGCCTTCTACGGCTACATCTCGCACGGCCTGGGGCGCATCGCGGGCATGGCCTCCGGCATGCTCGCCGTGCTCGCCTACGTGGTCTTCGAGGCGTCCATCGTCGGCGTCTTCTCCTACTTCGCCCGGACCACCGTCCGCGACCAGCTCGGCGCCGACCTGCCGTGGGCCGCCTACGCGGCCGCGATGCTGCTGGTGACGGCCGTGCTGTCGTACTTCGACATCAACCTGACCGCCAAGGCGCTCGGCGTGCTGCTCGTCGCCGAGATCGCGGTGCTCTTCGCGGTCGCCACCGCCGTACTGCTGCGCGGCGGCGGTCCGGACGGCATCCCCGTCGCGCCGGTCAACCCCAAGAACGCCTTCACCGGCACCTCCGCGGGCCTCGGCCTGTTCTTCGCGTTCTGGTCGTGGGTCGGCTTCGAGTCGACGGCGATGTACGGCGAGGAGTCCCGCGACCCCAAGCGCGTCATCCCGCGCGCGACCCTGATCTCGGTCATCGGCGTCGGCCTGTTCTACATCTACGTCTCCTGGATGACCATCGCCGGCAACGGCCTCGACGGCGCGGTACGGGTCTCCGCCGGCGCGAGCCCCCTCGACCTGTTCTTCGACCCGGCGCGCGGCTTCATCGGCGCCTGGGCGGTGGACGCCTTCCAGTGGCTGCTGATCACCGGCTCGTTCGCCTGCGGCATGGCCTTCCACCAGTGCGCGGCCCGCTATCTGTACGCCATCGGCCGCGAGGGCTTCCTGCACCCCGCCCTCGGCCGCACCCACCCGCGCCACGGGTCGCCGTACCTCGCCTCCTTCGCCCAGTCCGTCATCGCCGTCGTCATCGTCGGCGCGTTCTGGGCGACCGGGCAGGACCCGTACATCCACCTGTACACGCTGCTGGCGATCCTCGGCACGATGGCGATCCTCATCGTGCAGACGCTCTGCTCCTTCGCCGTCATCGGCTATTTCCGCCGCAACCACCCCGAGGACCGGCACTGGTTCCGCACCCTGACCGCGCCGCTGCTCGGCGGCCTCGGCATGGCCGCCGTCGTGGTGCTGCTGGTGGTCAACATGGACACCGCGGCCGGTACGGCGGCCGGCTCGCTCTTCTTCGAGGCCATCCCGTGGATCGTCGGGGTGGTCTTCTTCGGCGGCCTCGGGCTCGGCCTGTACCTGCGGGCCCGCAGGCCGGAACGGTACGAGGTCATCGGCCGGATCGTCCTGGAGGACGCGGCCGAGCGCACGGACGACGACGTAGAGCAAGCCCCCGCCAACGCCTGAGGAGGCACCGTGTCCCGAACACGGCTCATGCACGTCCTTCGCACCCTCACCGCCGACCACGCCGCCGCCCGGCGGCTCGGTCTGCCCGTCGCCGAGGCACGGGCCGTGCGCCGGCGCACCTTCCTCAAGGGCGCCGCCGGCACGGCCGCGGTGACGGCTGCCGCGACGGCCGCCGTGACCGGCCCGGCACCGGCCGCCGCCGCGTCCGCGCCCCGCGTCGCCGTCGTCGGCGCGGGGATCGCCGGACTGACCGCGGCCCTCACCCTGCGCGACGCGGGATACGCCTGCACCCTCTACGAGGCCCACCCCTCCCGCGTCGGCGGCCGGATGTACACCCAGCGCGACCACTGGGCCTGGGGACAGACCTCGGAGATCGGCGGCGAGCTGATCGACACCGGGCACAAAAAGATGCTGGAACTGTGCCGCCGCTTCTCCCTGCCGGTCGAGGACTTCGCCGGCGGCGGTCCCCGGGGCGCGGAAGAGGTCCTCTGGTTCGACGGCGCCTACTACCCGCGCGACCGGGCCGACGAGGACTTCAAGGCCGTCTACCAGGCCTTGCGCGCGGACCTCCAGGCCGCCGGCGAGGTCACCTGGGACCGGACCACCCCGGCCGGCACCGCCCTGGACAACCTGTCCCTGTACGAGTGGGTCGAGACGCGGGTGCCGGGCGGCCACGCCTCCCCGCTCGGCCGCTTCTTCGACGTCGCCTACGCCGTCGAGTACGGCGCCGACACCACCGAGCAGTCCTCGCTCGCCCTCGTCCTGCTCATGGGCTACCAGCCCAACCCGGGCCACTTCAACGTCTGGGGCCTGTCCGACGAGCGGTACCACATCGTCGGCGGCAACGACCGGCTCCCGCGGGCCATAGCCGGCGCCCTGCCCGACGGAACCATCCGGCACGGCTGGTCCCTCCAGGCGGTGCGGGCCGGCGCCGACGGCACCCAGACCCTCACCTTCACCGAGGCGGGCAGCACCCGCACGGTCACCGCCGACCACACCATCCTGTGCGTGCCCCTGCCGGTCCTCCAACGGCTGGACCTGAGCGGAGCCGGCTTCGACCCCCGCATGACCAGCCTGCTGCGCGACGCCCGCATGGGCCACTGCACCAAGCTCAACATGCAGTTCACCGGCCGCCCCTGGCGCGGCACTGGCCCCTGGCCCGGAGTGTCCGCGGGCGACTGCTTCACCGACCTCGGCGTGCAGCAGACCTGGGACACCACCAAGGTCCAGCCCGGCACCGGCGGCATCCTCATCCAGTACGGCGGCGGCAGCCGCGCCAGGTCGCTGACGCCGACGGGCCCCTTCTCGTACGAGAGCGACCCCTACGTCAAGGACCTCGCCACCCGCTACCTGAAGGACATCGACGCCTTCTTCCCCGGCACGTCGGCCGCCTGGACCGGACGCGCCCAGCTGTCGGCCTGGCACCTCAACCCGTACTCCCTGGGCGCCTATTCGTACTGGCCGGTGGGGTACCTGCACCGGTACGCGGGCTACGAGGGCACGGCCCAGGGCCGCATCCACCTCGCCGGCGAGCACTGCTCCTACGACTTCCAGGGGTTCATGGAAGGCGGCGCGCGGGAGGGCGAGCGGGCGGCGCGGGAGGTGATCGCCGCCCTGGGCTGACCGGGGGCCGGGGCCTCACACGGGCCGGATGTTGTGGTTGCAGCGGAAGACGTTGTCCGGGTCGTAGCGCCGCTTCACCTTCTCCAGCCGCAGGAGGTTCCCCGCGCCCAGCCCTGCCCGGACCCGCTCCGGGCCTTCGTCGCCGATCAGGTTCAGGCACACGGCCCCGGTGCTCCACGGCACCAAGGCGGCGCACGCCTCCCGGACCCAGCGAAGCGCCCGCTCGTCGTCCGCCGGGTCCGCCCAGAGTGCGCACGGGTGCGCGGTCCACGGGGCGTCACGCCAGGCCACCGGGTAGCCGCGCGGCCCGGCGGCGACCGCCCCGTCCTGCGGGAACAGCAGATACCGGGAGCAGGTCGCCGCCGGCAGGCCCTCCCCGCCCGCGCCGAAGGCGTCCACCGCCTCCTGCGGCAGCCCGGTCAGACACCGGGCCGACCGGTGGTGGCGCAGCCCGGGCGGGGTGTCGAGCAGGCGCTGCGCCGCTGTGTACGGCAGGTCGCCGGCCGGCCCGGCCGCGTGCGGCAGCGCGCGCAGCGGCCCGGCGAGGTCGCGCAGCCGGTCCGTGCCGCCGGCGTGGGTCAGCACGGCCGCGCACCGCGGGCCGCCCGCCGGTGCGGGCGGCCCGGCCTGGTACAGCACCGCGCCGCCCAGCTCGTCCGGCGCGGTACAAAAGACCTCCCGGAAGGCGCGGACCACCTCCGCTCCGTACCCGGGCGGGTAGCGCAGCAGGGCGAGGGAGAACCGCGGCAGCTCGTGCAGCCGCAGGGTGAGCGCGGTGGCGACACCGAAGTTGCCGCCCCCGCCGTGCAGCGCCCAGAACAGCTCGGGGTGCTCGTCGGCGCTCGCGCGCACCCGCTCGGCATCGGCGGTCACCAGTTCCACGCCGAGGAGGTTGTCGACGGCCGGCCCGAAGAGCCGGTCCAGCCAGCCGGTGCCGCCGCCCAGGACGAAGCCGGCCACACCGGTGGTGCGGGAGCGCGCGCCGGTGGTCGCCAGTCCGTACGGCAGGGCCGCCCGGTCCAGGTCGCCCGTCGTGGCACCGCCCTCGACCCGGGCCGCCCCGGCCACCGGGTCGACGGTCACCCGGCGCATCCGGCTCAGGTCCACCACCAGCGCGCCGTCGGCCGCCGCCGTGCCGGCAGCGCCGTGGCCGCCGCCGCGCACCGCGATGCGCAGGTCCAGCTCCCGGCCGAAGCGGACGGCCCGCACCACGTCGGCGGCGTCCGCGCACCGGGCGATCACCGCCGGCCGCCGGCCGTCCCGCGCGTCGAACACCGCGCGGGCCGCGTCGTAGCCGGGGTCCCACGGGGCGAACACCTCGCCGGCCAGATCCGAGCGGAGGGCGGCGAGTGCCGAGTGCGCCGTGGAACGGAAAGCCACGTCGTCAGCCTAGGCGGAGCGCCCCGAAGGGGCGCGGGGAACTGCGCGACCGGCCACGACGGACCCGCGGCCGACCGACGGCCTTCACCCCCCGTACGCGCCGGACGCGGTCAGCCGCAGTGCCGTGTCGATCAGCGGCACGTGGCTGAACGCCTGCGGGAAGTTCCCCACCTGCCGCTTCAGCCGCGGGTCCCACTCCTCGGCGAGCAGCCCGAGGTCGTTGCGCAGCGCGAGGAGCTTCTCGAACAGCTTGCGGGCCTCGTCCACCCGGCCGATCATCGCCAGGTCGTCCGCCATCCAGAACGAGCAGGCCAGGAAGGCGCCCTCGTCGCCGGGCAGGCCGTCGACGCCCGCGTCCTCGCCCTCGGTGGGGTAGCGCAGGATGAACCCGTCCGGGGTGGACAGCTCGCGCTGGATCGCCTCGATGGTGCCGATCACCCGCTTGTCGTCCGGCGGCAGGAAGCCCATCTGCGGGATGAGCAGCAGCGAGGCGTCCAGCTCCTTCGAGCCGTAGGACTGGGTGAAGGTGTTGCGCTCCTTGTCGTAGCCCTTCTCGCACACGTCCCGGTGGATGTCGTCGCGCAGCTCGCGCCAGCGCTCCAGCGGGCCGTCCGCGTCCCCGGACTCGATCAGCTTGATGGTGCGGTCCACCGCGACCCAGGCCATCACCTTGGAGTGCACGAAGTGCCGGCGCGGGCCGCGCACCTCCCAGATGCCCTCGTCCGGCTCCTGCCAGTGGTCCTCCAGGTAGCGGATCAGCTTCAGCTGGAGCAGGGAGGCGTAGTCGTTGCGGGCCAGACCGGTCATGTGGCCCAGGTGCAGGGCCTCGGTGACCTCGCCGTACACGTCCAGCTGGAGCTGGTGCGCGGCGCCGTTGCCGACCCGGACCGGGGCGGAATTCTCGTAGCCCGGCAGCCAGTCCAGCTCGGCCTCGCCCAGCTCCCGCTCGCCGGCGATGCCGTACATGATCTGGAGGTTCTCCGGGTCGCCGGCGACCGCCCGCAGCAGCCACTCGCGCCAGGCGCGGGCCTCCTCGCGGTAGCCGGTGCGCAGCAGTGAGGACAGGGTGATCGCCGCGTCCCGCAGCCAGGTGTAGCGGTAGTCCCAGTTGCGCACGCCCCCGATGTCCTCGGGCAGGGAGGTCGTCGGGGCGGCGACGATGCCGCCGGTGGGGGCGTACGTCAGCGCCTTGAGGGTGATCAGCGAACGGATCACCGCCTCGCGGTAGGGCCCGTGGTACGTACAGTGCTCGACCCACTCGCGCCAGAAGTCCTCCGTGGCCTCCAGCGAGGTCTCCGGCTCCGGCAGCGGCGGCGGCTCCTTGTGCGAGGGCTGCCAGGAGATGGTGAAGGCGATGCGGTCGCCCGGGGCCACGGTGAAGTCGGCGTAGGTCGTCAGCGCCTTGCCGTAGGTCTCGGCCTCCGTGTCGAACCACACCGAGTCGGGTCCGGCGACGGCCACCGTGCGGCCCTCGTGCCTGTGCACCCACGGCACCACCCGGCCGTAGGAGAACCGCATCCGCAGCGCGGAGCGCATCGGCACCCGGCCGGTGACGCCCTCCACGATCCGGATCAGCTGGGGGGCACCGTCACGCGGGGGCATGAAATCGGTCACGCGTACGGTGCCGCGCGGGGTGTCCCACTCGGTCTCCAGGATCAGCGAGTCGCCGCGGTAGCCGCGCCGGGCGGCCGTGGGCGGCTTGGCGTCCGCCGCGTGCGCCGGGCCGAGCCGCCAGAAGCCGTGCTCCTCGGTGCCCAGCAGGCCGGCGAAGATGGCATGCGAGTCGAAGCGGGGCAGGCACAGCCAGTCCACCGTGCCGTCCCGGCAGACCAGTGCGGCGGTCTGCATGTCTCCGATGAGTGCGTAGTCTTCGATGCGCCCGGCCACGTGCAACTCCAGTCGAACGGCCACGTCACACCCCCGCGCAGGGGGCTGTCGCTAGTGCGGTCAAGGGTCGTTGTTGTGTGTCGTTGAGCGGTGAAGCAAAGCAGCCCGCCGAGCCCTGAGGCAACACGACAGTCCTTGCTCAACGAACTGCCGCGCTCTCGTTGTTCCGGGTTGGTGCAGGCGGGGGTGTGCCGTCGTTACCGGCCGGGCTCGGCAGTGAGTGTCCGAGCAGGATACGACGCGTGCAGATGATCCGGGTGCCGCTCCGGACAACCCGTATGGGCCGAACGAGTGAGCGCCGGGTGAGAACCGTGTGCCCGCACGGGTGCGAAAGTTGCCAGAGTGACTCCGGTGTTCTCATGGTGTGCCCGGGCGGGCGCGGAGCGTGGCCGGAAGCCATCTCGCTCAGGCGCTGATACGCTGGTAGCCCGTGGACCGGTGGGAGAAAACCCCCCGAACCGCAGCGACGGCACCCCCGGAACTCTCCGGGACGGAAGCCGCACCGCATCACCGCCAGCGACCACGGGAGCCCCCTCTTGGCCATGCCGCCCAAATCCACGACGACCAAGCACATCTTCGTCACCGGGGGTGTCGCCTCCTCGCTCGGCAAGGGTCTGACCGCCTCCAGCCTGGGCATGCTGCTCAAGGCCCGGGGCCTGCGTGTCGTGATGCAGAAGCTCGACCCGTACCTGAACGTCGACCCGGGCACGATGAACCCCTTCCAGCACGGTGAGGTGTTCGTCACCAACGACGGCGCCGAGACCGACCTGGACATCGGTCACTACGAGCGCTTCCTCGACCGCGACCTGGACGGCTCCGCCAACGTCACCACGGGCCAGGTGTACTCCACCGTGATCGCCAAGGAGCGGCGCGGCGAGTACCTGGGCGACACCGTGCAGGTCATCCCGCACATCACCAACGAGATCAAGCACCGCATCCGGCGCATGGCCACCGACGAGGTCGACGTGGTCATCACCGAGGTCGGCGGCACGGTCGGCGACATCGAGTCGCTGCCGTTCCTGGAGACCGTCCGCCAGGTCCGCCACGAGGTCGGCCGGGACAACGTCTTCGTGGTGCACATCTCGCTGCTGCCCTACATCGGCCCCTCCGGCGAGCTGAAGACCAAGCCCACCCAGCACTCGGTGGCCGCGCTGCGCAACATCGGCATCCAGCCCGACGCGATCGTGCTGCGCTGCGACCGGGAGGTCCCCACCGCGATCAAGCGGAAGATCTCCCTGATGTGCGACGTGGACGAGGCCGCCGTGGTCGCCTGCCCCGACGCCCGCTCGATCTACGACATCCCCAAGGTCGTGCACACCGAGGGCCTGGACGCCTACGTGGTGCGCAAGCTGGACCTGCCGTTCCGGGACGTGGACTGGACGACCTGGGACGACCTGCTCGACCGCGTCCACAACCCCGAGCACGAGGTCACTCTCGCCCTGGTCGGCAAGTACATCGACCTGCCCGACGCCTACCTGTCGGTCACCGAGGCGCTGCGCGCGGGCGGCTTCGCCAACCGCGCCCGGGTGAAGATCAAGTGGGTCACCTCCGACGACTGCAAGACCCCGGCCGGCGCCAAGGCGCAGCTCGCGGGCGTGGACGGCATCTGCATCCCCGGCGGCTTCGGCGACCGCGGCGTGCTGGGCAAGGTGGGCGCGATCAAGTACGCCCGCGAGAACAAGATCCCGCTGCTCGGCCTGTGCCTGGGCCTGCAGTGCATCGTGATCGAGGCCGCCCGCAACCTGGCCGGCGTCCCCGACGCCAACTCCACCGAGTTCGACCCGGCCACCGCCCACCCGGTGATCTCCACCATGGCCGAGCAGATGGACATCGTCGCCGGCGAGGGCGACATGGGCGGCACGATGCGGCTCGGCATGTACCCGGCCAAGCTCGCCGAGGGCTCCATCGTCCGCGAGGTCTACGACGGCAAGGAGTACGTCGAGGAGCGCCACCGCCACCGCTACGAGGTGAACAACGCCTACCGCGCGGAACTGGAGAAGAAGGCCGGCATCGTCTTCTCCGGCACCTCCCCCGACGGCAAGCTCGTGGAGTACGTGGAGTACCCGCGCGATGTCCACCCGTACCTGGTCGCCACCCAGGCCCACCCGGAGCTGCGCTCCCGGCCGACCCGCCCGCACCCGCTGTTCGCCGGTCTGGTGAAGGCGGCCGTCGAGCGGAAGAACTCCAAGTAACACGCCGGTTGTACGGTGGCCGGGGTGCGTACCTTCGTAGGAGGTGGGCACCCCGGTTTCACTGTGCGTATGCGGAAGGAACAGGGCATGACGATCAAGGACACCCGTGCGGAGTGGGAGATCCGGTCCACGGAGACCCCCTTCACGGGCAACAAGACCTCCGTGCGCACCGACGAGGTGGTCATGCCCGACGGCTCGGTGGTCAGCCGGGACTACCAGGTCCACCCCGGCTCGGTCGCCGTCCTCGCGCTGGACGAGGAGGACCGGGTCCTGCTGATCAACCAGTACCGCCACCCCGTGCGGCACAAGCTGTGGGAGATCCCGGCCGGCCTGCTGGACGTGCCCGGCGAGAACCCGCTGCACGCCGCCCAGCGAGAGCTGTACGAGGAGGCGCACGTCAAGGCCGAGGACTGGCGGGTGCTGACCGACGTGTACACCACCCCCGGCGGCTGCGACGAGGCCGTGCGGATCTTCCTCGCCCGCGAGCTGTCCGATGCCGACGGGGAGCGCTTCGCGGCGGAGCACGAGGAGACCGACATGGAGCACGCGCGCGTGCCGGTCGACGAACTCGTGCGCCGAATCCTGGCCGGGGACGTGCACAACAACTGTCTCGTGGTCGGCGTGCTGTCCCTGGTCGCCGCCCGCGGCGGGGACGGGCTGGACGCCCTGCGCCCGGCCGACGCGCCCTGGCCCGCGCGCCCCTTCGAGAGCTGACCGGACCCGTCCGGACCACTGGTGTGACCATCGCCTGATCCGATCGGGCGATGCGTTCGCCGCGCTCCTCCGGGTACGTCGCAGAGCGTGAACTAGGCTCTGCAAACGCCCGTACCGGAAGACACCGGCGGGCTTGCGCGTGCGGTGGGACGGGAGTGTGGCCCGTGACGGAACAGGCGGTGGACCCAGACGGTGCGGAGCTGTCCGCGCCCCCGGCCCCGAAGGACCGTTTCCTGGGCCGGGCCCGGGAGCTGAAGGAACTGCGCGCCGACATCGAGCGGGCCGGCCTGGACACCCTCTCCGGGCGCAAGGCGCCCCGCGCGCGCGTCCTGCTCATCGCCGGCCGCCCCGGCTCCGGCCGTACCAGCCTCGCCGAGGAACTCGTCCGCCGGGTCGCCGGCCGCTACCCGGGCGGGGTGCTGCGGGCCCGGCTCAGCGAGCCCGACGGCACCCCGGTGCCTGTCGAGCGGGCGGCCCGCGCGCTGCTGGAGGCGCTGGACCTGCCCGCCCCCGCCGGAGCCGCCGAGGACGACCTCGCCGCGGCCCTGCGGGCGGCCCTCGCGGGCAGGCGGGCGGTGCTGCTGCTGGACGACGCGGCCGGCGCCGACCAGGTCGACGCGCTCCTGCCCGAGGCCCCGGACTGCCTGGTGGTCGCCGTCTCCCGGGGCCCGCTCACCGGGATCGCCGACGTCCGCCCCTGCACGCTGGGCGGCCTCGACACCAAGTCCGCGGTGGACCTGCTCACCGGCTACGCCGGCGCCGTCCGCGTCACCGTCGACCCGCGCGCCGCGGAGAGCCTGGTGGAGGCGTGCCAGGGCCACCCGGCCGCCCTGGTGCTGGCCGGCGGCTGGCTCGCGGCCCGTCCCAAGGCCACCGTCTCCGACCTGGCCAAGCGGCTGCACGCGGCCACCGAGGAGGGCACGGAGGGCGCCGAGGCGACCCCGCTGTCCCGCGTCTTCCGGCTCGTCCACGACCAGCTGCCCGGACCGGCCGCCCGGCTGCTGCGGCTGCTCTGTCTCGCCCCGGCCGGCCTCGCCGACCCGCACACCGCCTCCGCCCTGGCCGGCTGCTCGGTCGACGCCGCCCGCGCCACCCTGGACGACCTCACCGCCCTCGGTCTGCTGCGCGCGGTGGACTCCCCGCTGCCCCAGTACGAGGTCCCCGGCCGGCTGCACCCGCTGCTGCGCGCCCTGGCCGAGGCCCAGGAGCGGCCCGCCGAGCTCCAGCTGGCCCGGGCCCGGATGCTGGAGCGGACGGTGCGGCTGCTCCAGTCCTGCCGGGCGATCACCGAGACGGACAGCCCGCAGGCCCGGGAGAAGCTGAACGGCATGCCGCCCGCCCTGCGCTTCCCGAACCCGCGGGCCGCCGCCGACTGGCTGCGCATCCGGCGGCCCGCGCTGCTGGCTTCGGTGCGCCTCGCGGTGGCCGACGGCGAGCTGGACACCCTCGCCCGCCGGCTGATGTCCCAGCTGGTGCGGGCCCTGGCGGCCCATGTCGGCACCCAGGCCGCCGCCGCCGACCTGTACGGGGTGCACAGCCTGGTGCTGGACGTCGCCGAGCGGCGCGGGCTGCCCAGGGAGAAGGCCGCGGCCCTGCTGAACCTGGGCGACCTGGACGCGCAGACCGGCCGCACCCGGGAGGCGCTGGCCCGCTACCGGGCTGCGCTGGACGCCGGGCGGGAGGCCAATGACCCGTACGCCACGGGCCGCGCGATGGAATCCGTAGGCGGCGCCCACCAGGAACTGGGCGATCACGACCGGGCCGCCGACTGGTTCGGCCGGGCGCTGGCCGAGCGGCTGGCCCGCGGCGAGGTCCCGGAGGCCGCCCGGCTGTACGGCAGGATCGCCACCGCCCACACCTACGCCGGCCGCTACGGCGAGGCGCTGCGCAACTGGCGGGCCGCCCTGGCCGGCTACCGCAGGAGCGGCGATGTCGCCGCCAGCGCACGGGCGTTGAGCGAGATCGCCCGGGTGCAGGAGTACGCGGGACGGCCCGAGGAGTCGCTGCGCACCTGCCAGGAGGCAGTCGAGTGGGCCCGGCGGGCCGAGGACGCCCGGCTCCAGGCCGCGGTGCAGCTGCGGCTGGCCGACACCCTGGACCGCCTCGGCGACCCGGCGGCGGCCCGGCTGCACCGGGCGGCGGCGGAGCGCATGCTGGCCGAGGAGCGGCCGGAGGACGACGCGAGGCCGGAACAAGACGCTAACGCCTGCGAAATCCGCACCGCATCCAGCGAAGATTGATGCAATGAAAGGCTAGACAGCTCGAACACCTTCATTAGACTGGCTCTGCCGCACTCTCCTGCGGTGTCTCCCGGTATGCCCCCGCATGTCTGGGTACGTCTGTAATGCACCCCCATACCCTCTGAGCCAAGGACCGTGATCGACGTGAAGGTCGGCATCCCCCGCGAGGTCAAGAACAACGAGTTCCGGGTGGCCATCACCCCCGCCGGTGTGCACGAGCTGGTGCGCAACGGCCACCAGGTCGTCGTCGAGCGGGGCGCCGGCCTCGGCTCCTCGATCACGGACGAGGAGTACGTCTCCGCCGGTGCCGCCATCCTGGACACCGCGGACGAGGTCTGGGCGAGCGCCGACCTGCTGCTGAAGGTCAAGGAGCCGATCGCGGAGGAGTACCACCGCCTCCGCAAGGACCAGACCCTCTTCACCTACCTGCACCTGGCCGCCTCCAAGGAGTGCACCGACGCGCTGCTGGCCTCCGGCACCACGGCCATCGCCTACGAGACCGTCGAGCTGCCGAACCGCGCGCTGCCGCTGCTCGCCCCGATGTCCGAGGTCGCGGGCCGGCTGGCCCCGCAGGTCGGCGCCTACCACCTGATGCGCGCGGCCGGCGGCCGCGGCGTGCTGCCGGGCGGCGTCCCGGGCGTGACCCCGGCCAAGGCGGTCGTCATCGGCGGCGGTGTCTCCGGCTGGAACGCCGCCCAGATCGCCATCGGCATGGGCTTCGACGTGACCCTGCTCGACCGCGACATCAACAAGCTGCGCGAGGCCGACAAGATCTTCGGCACGAAGGTCAAGGCCGTCATGTCCAACTCCTTCGAGCTGGAGAAGGCCGTCCTCGACGCCGACCTCGTCATCGGCGCGGTCCTCATCCCGGGCGCCAAGGCCCCGAAGCTGGTCACCAACGAGATGGTGGCCCGGATGAAGCCCGGAAGTGTCCTTGTCGACATCGCGATCGACCAGGGCGGCTGCTTCGAGGACTCCCGTCCCACCACGCACGCCGAGCCGACCTTCAAGGTGCACAACTCGGTCTTCTACTGCGTCGCCAACATGCCGGGCGGCGTGCCCAACACCTCCACCAACGCGCTCACCAACGCGACGCTGCCGTACATCGTCTCGCTGGCCAACAACGGCTGGGTGGAGGCGCTGCGCCGCGACGCCGCGCTCGCCAAGGGTCTCAACACCCATGACGGCAAGGTGGTTTACAAGGAGGTCGCGGAGGCCCACGGCCTGCCCCACGTCGAGCTGGAGTCGCTGCTCGGCTGACCTGCGTCAGCAGGTCACGACCGGGTGAGTCGTCAAGTCACCACCCGCCAAAAGGCGATTCGTCAACACGTCTCGTCAATCCCGCGCACCCGGCCGGACCTTGCCCGACAAGGTCCGGCCGGATGTGTGTATGGTCACTTTGCGGCTCTCGGTCAACTCGCCTCGAACGTAACGCTTCGACCGATTCGCACACCCTGGAAACCTGCTGTGCGACGGCCGTACGCCCTTGACAGCGACATGTTTCATTGCCGACACATCCTGCCGGGTCCGGCGGATTGTGTTGCTGCGGACCGCCGACACGCCATAGAGTCGCCAACCGTCGGCATGGTGCCACGCTGACCTTGTCTAGAAGTTTCCTGGTCACCAAGGAGGTAAGACGACTTGTGAATGAGTCGACATTTTCTCCCGGGGGTGGTCAACCAGGAATGCCGGTCCGGGGCCAGGGCCCCGCGGGATTCGAGGCTGTCGGCTCCGTAGCTGTGCGCACCTTCGCAGCCCACCAGAGTTCCGGTCCGCGGACGGCCGGGACAGCACACCAGAGCATGGATGGCCATCACGTGAACGCCATGGCCGGCGACGGAAGTGGCGCGCCCCACAACCACTTCGCCGACTACGACGAACTGCCCGAGGGGCACTTCTACGACCCCGACGCCGAGTACGAGCCGGACCCGGAGTACGCGGCCACGCTCGCGCCCGACGCGGCCCGTCAGCGCCGTGAGCGCATCGGCCCGACCGGGCGCCCGCTGCCCTACTTCCCGATCCCGGGCCCGCTGACCGACCACGGCCCCGCGAAGATCATCGCGATGTGCAACCAGAAGGGCGGCGTCGGCAAGACGACGTCGACCATCAACCTGGGCGCCGCGCTCGCGGAGTACGGCCGGCGCGTGCTGCTCGTGGACTTCGACCCGCAGGGCGCGCTGTCGGTAGGGCTCGGGGTGAACCCGATGGAGCTCGACCTCACCGTCTACAACCTGCTCATGGAGCGGGGCATGTCCGCGGACGAGGTCCTGCTGAAGACCGCGGTCCCCAACATGGACCTGCTGCCCTCCAACATCGACCTGTCGGCCGCCGAGGTCCAGCTGGTCTCCGAGGTCGCGCGCGAGTCCACGCTCCAGCGGGCCCTGAAGCCGCTGCTGCCCGACTACGACTACATCGTGATCGACTGCCAGCCCTCGCTCGGCCTGCTCACCGTCAACGCCCTGACGGCCGCGCACAAGGTGATCGTGCCGCTGGAGTGCGAGTTCTTCGCGCTGCGCGGTGTGGCCCTGCTGACCGAGACCATCGAGAAGGTCCAGGAGCGGCTCAACCCCGACCTGGAGCTCGACGGCATCCTCGCCACGATGTACGACTCGCGCACCGTCCACAGCCGCGAGGTGCTGGCCCGCGTGGTCGAGGCCTTCGACGACCACGTGTACCACACGGTCATCGGCCGCACGGTCCGCTTCCCGGAGACCACGGTCGCCGGTGAGCCGATCACCACGTACGCCTCCAACTCCGTCGGTGCCGCCGCCTACCGCCAGCTCGCCAGGGAGGTGCTCGCCCGGTGTCACGCCGAGTGAGTCTGCCCGGGGCCGACGAACTCTTCCGTACGACAGGAGGGATGGCGCTCCAGCCGTCCACTCCCCGGCGCGCGGCGGGCGGTGAGGCCCGGGTGCCGGCTCCCGCCGGGGAGAGCGACGAGACGGCCGCCGGGGAGGACGTACCGCCGTCGGTACCCGTGCGAGGCGGCGACGGAGAGGGCGCGGAGCACGTGGCGGCGGACGCCGGGCCCGCCGAGACCGGCGAGTCCCGCAGCCGCCCGGTGCGCCGTCAGGCGGCGCAGGAGGCCCCGGCCGCCGCGCAGCCCCGCAAGCGCGGGCGGTCGGCGACCCGGCGGCCCAGCGGGCGCGAGCGGCACGACGAGAAGATCACCGTCTACGTCTCGGCCGAAGAGCTGATGGACCTGGAGCACGCTCGTCTGGTGCTCCGCGGCGAGCACGGGCTCGCGGTGGACCGCGGGCGGATCGTCCGCGAGGCGGTGGCCGTGGTCCTGGCCGACCTGGAGTCCCGCGGGGACGCGAGCATCCTCGTACGCCGGCTGCGCGGGCGGTAGCGATAGCCTGCGGGGGCTATGACCTGGAACGAAGCCCCTGCCCCCGGCGCACCGGCCGGCCGTCGGCGCGTGCTGGGGCGGGGCCCGGGTGCCGGGCCGGCCGAGCCGCCCGCCGCACCCGCCGAGCCGGTCGCCCTGCCTGCCGAGCCCGCTGAGGCGGAGCTGCCGGAACCCGGGTATACGGAGCCGAAGCCGGAGCCGGAGCCGAAGTCCGCCTCGCCGGAGACCGGGGCGGCCGGGCCCGAGTCCGCTCCCGACGGTGTCTTCAAGGTCCGCCTCGCCAACTTCGAGGGCCCCTTCGACCTGCTGCTCCAACTGATCTCCCGGCACAAGCTGGACGTCACCGAGGTCGCCCTGTCCAAGGTCACCGACGAGTTCATGGCGCACATCCGGGCCATGGGGCCGGACTGGGACCTGGACCAGACCACGGAGTTCCTCGTCGTCGCGGCCACGCTGCTCGACCTGAAGGCCGCCCGGCTGCTGCCCGCCGCCGAGGTGGAGGACGAGGCCGACCTCGCCCTGCTGGAGGCCCGGGACCTGCTGTTCGCGCGGTTGCTTCAGTACCGCGCCTACAAGCAGATCGCCGACATCTTCAACGAGCGGCTCGACGAGGAGGCCCGGCGCCACCCCCGCACCGTCGGCCTGGAGCCCGGGCACGCCGAGCTGCTGCCCGAGGTCGTCATCAGCATCGGCCCGGAGGGCTTCGCGAAGCTCGCCGTCAAGGCCATGCAGCCCAAGCCCCGGCCGCAGGTGTACGTCGACCACATCCACGCCCCGCTGGTCAGCGTGCGGGAGCAGGCCCGGATCGTGGTGGCGCTCCTGCGCGAGCGGGGCGAGGCCGGCTTCCGGGAGCTCACCGAGGACGCCGGGGACACCCTCACCGTCGTGGCCCGGTTCCTGGCGCTGCTGGAGCTGTACCGGGAGAAGGCCGTCGCGCTGGAGCAGGAGACCGCGCTGGGGGAGCTGACCGTGCGCTGGACCGGCGGGGAGACGGATCCGGCGCCGCTGGTCACCGACGAGTTCGACCGCCCGCCGGAGCGGCCCGAGGAGGAGAAGGCATGAGCGAGCCCGCCGGTCTCGACCTCAAGCCCGCCCTGGAGGCGATGCTGATGGTCGTGGACGAGCCCGCGACCGAGGAGCACCTGGCGCGGCTGCTGGAGCGGCCCCGCCGGCAGGTCGCGGACGCCCTGCGCGAGCTGGCCGACGAGTACACCGCGCAGGGCCGCGGCTTCGAGCTGCGGTTCGTCGCGGGCGGCTGGCGCTTCTACACCCGCGCCGCCTACGCGCCCGCCGTCGAGCGCCTGGTCCTGGACGGCCAGACCGCACGGCTCACCCAGGCGGCGCTGGAGACCCTGGCGGTGGTCGCCTACCGCCAGCCGGTCAGCCGCAGCCGGGTCTCCGCCGTGCGCGGGGTGAACTGCGACGGCGTGATGCGCACCCTGCTCCAGCGCGGTCTGGTGGAGGAGGCGGGCACGGAACCCGAAACAGGTGCGATCCTGTACAGGACGACGAACTACTTCCTGGAGCGGATGGGCCTGCGCGGCCTGGACGAGCTTCCGGAGCTCGCGCCCTTCCTCCCCGAGGCGGAGGCGATCGAGGCCGAGACCCAGGAGGGGGTCCCGTCGTTCGACCCGGACGCGCCCGACGCGCCCGGCGGTCAGGACGCAGACGACTAAGACGGAAACCTTGATGCGAAGCAGCGGCAGCGGCAAGAGCGGCGGGCGCGGTAACTACCGCGGTGCCGGCAACAACAGGGACCAGAAGCAGGGGCAGGGCCGGCCCCGCAAGCCCCGCCCCGAGGAGCGCCGCTACGACGTGGGCCCCGGGGCCACCAAGGACGGCCCCAAGGCCGGCCGCGGCGGTGCCGCGCGCGGCGGCGCCAAGGGCGGCCCGAAGCGGCCCCAGCAGGGCGGCCGTACGGCCCCGGCGCGCTCGCGCGAGTACGAGACGCGGGTCGAGGAGCGCAACCGGGAGCGGTACGCGGGCAAGAAGGACATCAAGCTGCCCAAGACCTTCCCGGGCGCCGAGCAGGAGGGCGAGCGGCTGCAGAAGGTCCTCGCGCGCGCCGGCTACGGCTCCCGGCGGGCCTGCGAGGAGCTGATCGAGCAGGCCCGGGTCGAGGTGAACGGCGAGATCGTCACCGAGCAGGGCAAGCGGGTCGACCCGGAGAAGGACGAGGTCAAGGTCGACGGCCTGACCGTGGCGACCCAGTCGTACCAGTTCTTCTCGCTGAACAAGCCCGCGGGCGTGGTCTCCACCATGGAGGACCCGGAGGGCCGGCAGTGCCTCGGCGACTACGTCACCAACCGCGAGACCCGGCTCTTCCACGTCGGCCGGCTGGACACCGAGACCGAGGGCGTCATCCTGCTCACCAACCACGGCGAGCTGGCGCACCGTCTCACCCACCCGCGTTACGGCGTGAAGAAGACCTACCTCGCGGCCATCGTCGGCCCGATCCCGCGCGACCTGGGCAAGCGGCTGAAGGACGGCATCCAGCTGGAGGACGGCTACGCCCGCGCCGACCACTTCCGCGTGGTCGAGCAGACCGGCAAGAACTACCTGGTCGAGGTGACCCTGCACGAGGGCCGCAAGCACATCGTGCGCCGCATGCTGGCGGAGGCCGGCTTCCCGGTCGAGCGGCTGGTGCGCACCGCCTTCGGCCCGATCACCCTCGGCGACCAGAAGTCGGGCTGGCTGCGCCGCCTGTCGAACACCGAGGTCGGCATGCTGATGAAGGAAGTCGATCTCTAAGCGCGCCTTGCGCTTGATCGCCGTCCCCCTTTATTGTCATGGTGACGATAAAGGGGGATGACGCATGCCGAAGCAGTCGGCGACCGGAGCACTTCTCGGACTCGCCCTCGGGGACGCCCTCGGCTACCCGGCCGAGTTCAAGACCGTGCCGCTGATCGAGTCGGCCTTCGGGCCCTGGCGCGGACTGGAGCTGCCGCGGCGCGCGCTCGTCTCCGACGACACGCAGATGACCCTCGCGGTCGGCCGCGCCCTGCGGACCGCCCTGGACCGCGGCGACGTGACGCCTGAGGGGCTGGAGGGGCCCCTGCGCGCCGCCTTCGTGGAGTGGTACCGCTCGCCGGAGAACAACCGCGCCCCCGGCGGCACCTGCCTGCGCGCCTGCGAGCTGCTCACCGACCAGGGCCGGACCTGGCAGGACGCCAGCCAGACCGGCTCCAAGGGCTGCGGCGCCAACATGCGGGTCGCCCCGATCGGCCTCGCCCCCGGTCTGAGCGGCGAACAGCGCGCCGGCGCCGCCCAGTTGCAGGCCGCGCTCACCCACGGCCACCCCACCGCGCTGGCCGCCTCCGACCTCACCGCCCACGCCGTCCACCTGCTCGCCCAGGGCACCGACCCCGCCGGACTCGTCGGGCGGCTGCGCTCGTACGCCCTGGAACACCGCACGCACTACGACCACACCTGGCTCGGCGATTTGTGGACCCGCGCCCAGGACCCCGGCCCCGAGCACTTCATCGCGCGCGGCTGGGACGAGTGCCTGGAGATCCTCGGCCGGCTCCAGGAGGCCGTACGGACCGTCTCCCCGGAGACCGACCCCTGCCTGGCCACCGGCGAGGGCTGGATCGCCGAGGAAGCCCTGGCCACCGGGCTGCTGTGCTTCCTGCTCTTCCCCGAGGAGCCCGTCACCGCCCTGCGCCGGGCCGCCTGCACCGCCGGCGACTCCGACTCCATCGCCTGCCTCACCGGCGCCTTCGCGGGCGCCTGGCTGGGCGCCGGGGCCTGGCCCGCCGACTGGGCGGAGCGGATCGAGTACCGGGGCGACCTGTTGGCCCTGGCTACCCTCTGGGACGCTTAGGCCCATGCTCGACGACCTCGACATAGACCTGGCTCCGGTGATCGCGGAACAGCCCGCCCCCCTGCTGTTCGCCACCGTCTCCGGAGCTCACCTGTACGGCTTCCCCTCGCAGGACTCCGACGTGGACCTCAGAGGCGTCCACCTGCTCCCCGCCCCCGACCTCGTCGGCCTGCGCGAGCCGGAGGAGACCCGCTCGCGGTCCTGGGTGCGCTACGGCGTCGAGCTGGACCTCGTCACCCACGACCTGCGCAAGTTCGCCCGCCTGATGCTCCGCCGCAACGGCTATGTGCTGGAGCAGCTGCTCTCCCCACTGGTCGTGCACACCGGTGAGGCCCACCGGGAGCTGACCGCGCTCGTCCCCGGCGTCCTCACCAGCCACCACGCCCACCACTACCGCGGGTTCGCCGCGACCCAGTGGCGGCTGTTCGAGAAGACCGGCGAACTCAAGCCGCTGCTCTACACCTTCCGGGTGCTGCTCACCGGCATCCACCTCATGCGCAGCGGCGAGGTCCAGGCGCATCTGCCCACGCTCCTCGACCTGGCGGGCGGGCCCGGCTACCTGCCCGAGCTGATCGCCGCCAAGCGGGAGCGGGAGAACGCCCGCGCCGACGTCGACCGGGACCGCGTGGCGACGGACGTGGAGCGGCTGCACACCGCGCTGGACGAGGCGCAGGCCGGCTCAGCGCTGCCCGACACCGCCACCGCCCACGATGCCCTGCACGACCTCGTGGTCCGGCTCCGCCTGGAGGGCTGAGGCCCGGCGCACCCGGTACAGGAAGGCGGCCACGCGCGCCCGGTCCGGCTCGGCCGGCAGCGGACTGCCCCTCAGGGCCTGCTCCGTCTCGCCCGCCAGCCGGGCCATCCACGCCTCCACCCGCGCCCACGGCACCTCCCCGCGCCGGACCGCCAGCAAGGGCTCGCGCAGCTCGCCCACGCCGATCCGCAGCTCGCCGGTGCGCAGCAGGTCCCGGGCGGACGTCAGCAGGCGCAGCAGGTGCATCGCGTGCTTCCAGCGCGGGGCGCCCGTGGTGCGCACGTCGGCGTCGAGCCGCCTGCGCTGGCCGAGGGCGTACCGGGTGAAGGTGTCGTGGACCTGCCGGGACAGGAAGGCGTCGCGCAGGGACAGCAGTTCCTGGCCGGTGTCGTCCACGTGCTCCACCAGCGGGGAGTGCAGGCACTCCAGGATGTTCGGGTTGCCGCGCAGCGCCAGCTCGCAGAACCGCTCCAGCTCCCAGGAGAAGCGCTCCTCGCCCGGCCCCTCCACATGCGTCGGCGGCTTGTCGAACCGCCAGAACAGCGGGGTCGGGGCGAGGAACACCCCGCGCCGGTCGGTGTCGCTGGCGTCCGTCGCCAGGCCGAAGGCGCGGGAGCCCATGACACAGGCGTAGACGGTGTGGTCGCGTATCAGGTCCTGCGGCTGCATCCCCGGAGCGTACGCGGGCGGCTCAGGTCAGGTAGACGGAATTTCCGTGCACCATGACCTGCTCCTCGGCCAGTGGCCTGGTCGCCGGGCCGGCGGTCACCGAGCCGTCGGTGATGCGGAACCGGCTGCTGTGACACGGGCACAGGATGGTGCCGTCCGTCACCTGGCTCACCGTGCAGCCCTGGTGGGTGCAGACCGCCGAGAACGCCTTGAAGCTGCCCTTCTCCGGCTGGGTGACCACGATCTTCCGGTCCTCGAAGACCTTGCCGCCGCCCTCGGGGATGTCGTCGGTGCGGGCCAGCGGTTGGCCGGCCGGGGCGGCCTCCCGCGCGGCGGGGGACGTCTCCCCGGCGCCGCCCTCGGCGGCGGGGGAGGGCGGGGACGCCGGAGCCGTGGGCGGTTGCGGTGCCGTGGAGGCGCCGCTGTCGCCGCCGCACCCCACGCAGCCCAGGGCGAGCGCGCCGGCGCTCGTGGCGAGAACGGTGCGCCGTGTCGCTGGCTGGGGCATGTCAGACCTCCGTACAGACGTACATATCCATGGATACCGGACGTTCCGCATCGTCTCAGCGCGCGGACGGCGCACGCCCGTACCGCGCGGCTGACTACGCTGGACGGACCAAGAACGAAACACGCACGTCAGCGAGGAGCAGCGCCGTGGCGGTACGAGCGGTCCGGGGAGCCGTCCAACTGGAACGGGACGACGCCGGTCACATGGCGGAGCAGGTCGGTGCGCTGCTCACCGCCGTCCTGGAGAGGAACGGACTGACCGCCGACGACCTGATCAGCATCTGGTTCACGGCCACCCCCGACCTGCACAGCGACTTCCCGGCCGCCGCCGCCCGCCGGCTCGGCATCGTCGACGTCCCCCTGATCTGTGCCCAGGAACTCGACATCGAGGGTGCCATGCCCCGGGTCGTGCGGATCCTCGCGCACATCGAGTCGGACAAGCCCCGCGCCGACCTCGCCCACGTCTACCTCGGCGCCGCCGCGGCCCTGCGCAAGGACATCGCCCAGTGAGAACCGCCCTCGTCATCGGAACCGGCCTGATCGGTACCTCCGCCGCCCTGGCCCTGGCCCGGCGCGGCGTCGCCGTCCACCTCGCCGACCACGACCCCGGACAGGCCCGTACGGCCGCCGCGCTCGGCGCCGGCACCGACGAGGCGCCCGACGGCCCGGTCGACCTGGCGATCGTCGCCGCCCCGCCCGCCCACGTCGCCAAGGTGCTCGCCGACGCCATGCGCCGCGGCCTGGCCCGCGGCTACCTGGACGTGGCCAGCGTCAAGGGCGGCCCGCGCCGCGAACTCGAGGCGCTCGGCCTGGACCTCACCTCCTACATCGGCACCCACCCGATGTCCGGCCGGGAGAAGTCCGGCCCGCTGGCCGCCACCGCCGACCTCTTCGAGGGCCGCCCCTGGGTGCTCACACCCACCCGGGACACCGACACCGAGGTGCTGAACCTCGCCCTGGAGCTGGTCTCGCACTGCCGGGCCGTCCCGGTGGTCATGGACGCCGACGCCCACGACCGCGCCGTGGCCCTCGTCTCCCACATGCCCCACCTGGTGTCCAGCATGGTGGCCGCGCGCCTGGAGCACGCCGAGGAGTCCGCCGTACGGCTGTGCGGGCAGGGCATCCGGGACGTGACCCGGATCGCCGCCTCCGACCCGCGCATGTGGATCGACATCCTGTCCGCCAACCCGGGCCCGGTCGCCGACCTGCTCTCCGAGGTCGCCGCCGACCTGACGGAGACGGTCCGGGCGCTGCGCGACCTGGAGTCCGCCGACGCGGCCCGGCGCGGCGAGGGCAGCGCGGGCATCGAGGACCTGCTGCGCCGCGGGAACGCCGGCCAGGTGCGGGTACCCGGCAAGCACGGCTCCGCGCCGCGGGCCTACGAGACCGTGGTCGTCCTCATCGACGACCAGCCCGGCCAGCTCGCCCGGATCTTCGCGGACGCCGGCCGGGCCGGGGTCAACATCGAGGACGTGCGCATCGAGCACGCCACCGGGCAGCAGGCCGGTCTGGTGCAGCTCATGGTCGAACCCCAGGCCCAGACGGCGCTGAAGGAGGCATTGCGGGAGCGGGGCTGGGCGCTGCGCCAGTAGCGTCCGCGCGACACGGCCCGCCCGCCCCGGGCGCGGCCGCCCGCGTACGCCCGTCCGCCGCAGGGCCCCGCCGCCAGCGTACGTCCGGACGAGTGACCCGCACCCAGTAACCTTGTGCGGGGCGCTCTCGCTCCCCGCACCCCGCCCGCACCGCACCAGGAAGGTGTCCCCCGTGGAAAACGGCGCCGCCCCGACCGCCAGGCCCGTGATCGTCGCGATCGACGGTCCCTCCGGCACGGGCAAGTCGAGCACGTCGAAGGCCGTCGCCGCGCAGCTCGGCCTCAGCTACCTGGACACCGGCGCCCAGTACCGGGCGATCACCTGGTGGATGGTGACCAACGGCATCGACCTGGAGGACCCGACCGCCATCGCCGCCGTCGCGGGCAAGCCGGAGATCGTCTCGGGCACCGACCCGGCCGCCCCCACCATCACGGTCGACGGCGTCGACGTGTCCGGCCCGATCCGCACCCAGGAGGTCACCTCCAAGGTCAGCGCGGTCAGCGCGGTGCCCGAGGTCCGCACCCGGATCACCGAGCTCCAGCGCTCGCTGGCCGCCGCCGCGGAGCACGGCATCGTCGTGGAGGGCCGGGACATCGGGACGACCGTCCTGCCGGACGCCGACCTGAAGATCTTCCTCACCGCCTCCCCGGAGGCCCGCGCGGCCCGCCGCAGCGGCGAGCTGAAGGGCGCCGACGTCCACGCCACCCGCGAGGCCCTGATCAAGCGGGACGCGGCCGACTCCAGCCGCAAGACCTCGCCGCTCGCCAAGGCCGACGACGCCGTCGAGGTGGACACCACCGAGCTGACCCTCGCCCAGGTCATCGAGTGCGTCGTCACCCTGGTCGAGGAGAAGCGGGCCGGGAAGTGACGCTCGTGCCGGTGCCCTCGCAGCGGGGCGCGGAGGTCGGCCGCCGCATCGGCGTCGGGCTGATGTACGGCCTGTGGCGGCCCCGGGTGCTCGGCGCCTGGAAGGTGCCGGCCACCGGCCCGGTCATCTTCGCCGTGAACCACTCCCACAACATCGACGGGCCGATGGTGATGGGCGTGGCGCCCCGCCCCACGCACTTCCTGATCAAGAAGGAGGCCTTCGTCGGCCCGCTGGACCCCTTCCTGACCGGCATCGGCCAGCTGAAGGTGGACCGCGCCACGGCCGACCGGGGCGCGATCTCCCAGGCCCTCGGCGTGCTGGCGGACGGGGGAGTGCTGGGCATCTTCCCGGAGGGCACCCGGGGCGAGGGCGACTTCGCCGCGCTGCGCGCCGGACTGGCCTACTTCGCGGTCCGCAGCGGGGCGCCGATCGTCCCGGTGGCGGTCCTGGGAAGCGCCGAGCGCCCCGGCAGGTTGATAAAGGCACTGCCCCCGCTGCGCTCCCGCGTCGACGTGGTCTTCGGGGACCCCTTCGAAGCGGGTGACGGCAGCGGCCGGCGGACGCGTGCGGCGCTGGACGCGGCGACCGAGCGGATTCGCAAACAGCTCACCAGCCACCTGGAAAACGCCAGGCGCCTGACCGGGCGCTAGGCGACACTTGAGTAGTGGATCAGCCCCCACCGGGCGGCCGGTCCACCGATCACCACCAATGAACGACGAGGTACGGACTTCATGAACGACGACATCCAGCCCGACGGCTCGGCCGAGCACGAGTACGAGCACGGGGCTCTCGGCGACGCCGAGTACGCGGAGTTCATGGAGCTCGCCGCGGTAGAGGGCTTCGACATCGAGGACGTCGAGGGCGCCATCGAGGCGGCGGGCCACGGTCCGCTGCCCGTGCTCGCCGTCGTCGGCCGCCCCAATGTCGGCAAGTCGACTCTGGTGAACCGGATGATCGGCCGCCGCGAGGCGGTCGTGGAGGACCGGCCGGGCGTCACCCGCGACCGTGTGACCTACGAGGCCGAGTGGGCCGGGCGCCGCTTCAAGGTCGTCGACACCGGCGGCTGGGAGCAGGACGTCCTCGGCATCGACGCCTCGGTGGCGGCCCAGGCCGAGTACGCGATCGAGGCGGCCGACGCGGTCGTCTTCGTCGTGGACGCCAAGGTCGGCGCGACCGACACCGACGAGGCGGTCGTCCGGCTGCTGCGCAAGGCCGGCAAGCCGGTCGTGCTGTGCGCCAACAAGGTCGACGGCCCGAGCGGTGAGGCGGACGCCGCCTATCTGTGGAACCTCGGCCTCGGCGAGCCCCACCCGGTCTCGGCGCTGCACGGCCGGGGCACCGGCGACATGCTCGACGCCGTCCTGGAGGTGCTGCCGGACGCGCCCGAGCAGTCCTTCGGCACCGCGATCGGCGGCCCCCGCCGGATCGCCCTGATCGGCCGCCCGAACGTCGGCAAGTCCTCGCTGCTGAACAAGGTCGCCGGCGAGGAGCGCGTCGTCGTCAACGAGCTGGCGGGCACCACCCGCGACCCGGTGGACGAGATGATCGAACTCGGCGGCAAGACCTGGAAGTTCGTGGACACCGCCGGCATCCGCAAGCGGGTCCACCTCCAGCAGGGCGCCGACTACTACGCCTCCCTGCGCACGGCGGCCGCGGTGGAGAAGGCGGAGGTCGCGGTCATCCTGCTGGACGCCTCCGAGAACATCTCGGTGCAGGACCAGCGGATCGTCACCATGGCCGTCGAGGCGGGCCGCGCGATCGTCCTGGCCTTCAACAAGTGGGACACCCTCGACGAGGAGCGCCGCTACTACCTGGAGCGGGAGATCGAGACCGAGCTGGGCCAGGTCGCCTGGGCGCCCCGGGTGAACGTCTCGGCGCGCACCGGCCGGCACATGGAGAAGCTGGTCCCGGCGATCGAGACGGCCCTCGCGGGCTGGGAGACCCGGGTTCCCACCGGCCGCCTGAACGCCTTCCTCGGCGAGCTGGTCTCGGCCCACCCGCACCCGATCCGGGGCGGCAAGCAGCCGCGCATCCTGTTCGGCACCCAGGCCGGCACCAAGCCGCCGCGGTTCGTGCTGTTCGCCTCCGGCTTCATCGAGGCGGGCTACCGGCGCTTCATCGAGCGCCGGCTGCGCGAGGAGTTCGGCTTCCAGGGCACCCCGATCCACATCTCGGTGCGGGTGCGCGAGAAGCGCGGCGCGAAGAAGAAGTAGCAGCGGTACGACACGACGGGCGGCCCCTGGTTCTCCAGGGGCCGCCCGTCGTGTGCGGGGGTGTCACGCGCCGCGGCGCTGCCCCGGCGGCAGGGCGGCGGCCGGGACGTACGGCGTCCCGGAGTCCTGCTGCCGGCCGAGCGTGCCGACCCGCTGCCACTGCGACTGCTGCCGGGCGCTGTAGGCCCCCGCGCTGTAGGCGCTGTAGGAGCTGCTGAACGTCCCCGCCCGGTGGCCGCCGTATCTGCTGCTGCCGTCCGGGAAGTCCCCGAAGGCGCTGAACCTCAGCTCCTCCTCACCGCTGCGGTCCCCCGGCAGCGTGCGGAAGGTCTTGACCCACTCCGCGTAGAGCGTGTCGTAGATCGGTGTGGCCGACGGTCCACCGGAAGGCTCCTGTGCCGCCCGGGCGGGCGGCACGGAGGAGAAGGACCGACGGGGCGGTGTGTCGTATGCGTGCACGTATGTCCAAACGACCGGAACCCCGAAGGGATGCGGTCGTACAACTCCCCACGGGGGCGGCCCGCCCGGCGGGCGAGCCTCACGTACCGGCGAGAGGCAGCGCCGCGGCGACCAACTTCCCTTGCGCGGCGGCCTTGTCGAGCGCCTCGCGCAGCAGGTCCTCCCGCGGCTGCCGTCCGATGGAGCCCACCGGCGCCGCGAACATCAGCACCTGCTGGTGCTTGTTGGCGGCGGCCCGCCAGCCCTCGGTCACCTGGAGCGGCTGGTGCGCCTGCCACCAGGCCACCGGCCGGCCGCCGTCGCCGCCCGGCTGGAGCACCGCGTGCAGCTGTCCCATGGCCAGGAGCACGGACCAGCCGTGCAGCACCTCGGGCACACCGGTCAGCTCGGGCACCGGCGTGAAGCCCTGCTCGAGGAGCAGCTGGAGGAATTCGTCGCCGGGTCCGTCCGTGCCCGGCCGGACGATCGCGGAGGTGGGCTCGACCACGAGGGCGGGGTGCAACTCGCCGTCGACGAGGACCAGTCCGCTGGTCACGCCGAGCACCGCCTGCTCGGGCACGGACCGCTGCGGCTCGCCGCCGGCCGGCGCGTCGTCGACGACGCCGATGGACCGGACGGCGCCCCGCAACTGCTCCTCCGTGACCTGCACGACCTGCGAGGGCAGGCAGCCGGCGTGGGCGAAGGCGAGGACGGCGGTCTCGTCGCCGACGAACAGTACGGTGCTGGTGCGCTCCTGCTCGGAGTCGCCCGGGGTGCGACAGGACGTGCAGTCGTAACTGCCCGGGGCGTTCTCTCCGGCGAGCAGCCGTTCGGCTTCTTCGTCGCCGATCTCGGCGCGTACGGCGTCACTGACGTCGAGCATGCGCGGCACGGGTGGCTCCCTCGGGATGCGGTGCTGGTGTCGGCCGGGTGGCTCCCGGCCGCTGAGCCCCGGGGTTGCGGGCTCATGAAGAAGACAACGGGCGTGCTGTGGTGGGAGTCACGCCTCGCCGAGGACTGGTTCGCGCCTTCCCCCGCACAGGGTCACCTTGGGTGGGGAACCCGCCACACACCGTCAACTTCTTGTATGGCGAAGGAGCTTGAAAGGGTGAGGTGGCTCACAGGTCGTCGAGGGGTGGCGGTGGGGATATCCGTAAATCGCCGCATGTAGTGGGTGGCCGGAAATCGACGCTACCTCCGGTAACCGGCAACTGGCCTGGCACGACGGCGAGTTGGTTGATTCCGGCAGCTCGTCCTCCCTAGATTCCTCCGCCGTGTGCAACGAGCACCGCTCGGGTACGTCCGCCGGCCGGCGTCAGGCAGAGCACGATCGCCGACACCGGCCGCGGCGGACGGGGCGGGCGCGAGGGACCGCGGTCGTGCGGGGTTCCGGCGCGTTCCGCCCGGGGGAGCCCGGGTTCGTGGAGAGGGAACCATATGTCCGAGTGTGCCGATACCACCCGTCACCCCGCCCGTTCCGAGGGCACCCGCAAGGGCCGCGCCGCGACCACCCTGGCGGGAGCCGCCCTGCTGGCCCCCTTGGGCCTGCTGGCCGCGACCGGCAACGCCGCCGCGGCGGACAACGGGGTGTGGGACCGCATCGCCCGGTGCGAGAGCGGCGGCAACTGGCACATCAACACCGGCAACGGCTACTACGGCGGGCTCCAGTTCTCCGCCGCCACCTGGCGCGCGTACGGCGGCACCGCCTACGCACCGACGGCCGACCAGGCCTCCAGAAGCGCGCAGATCGCCGTCGCCACCCGGGTCCAGCAGGCCCAGGGCTGGGGCGCCTGGCCGGTCTGCTCCGCCCGGGCCGGAGCCTCTGGCGCGGCCCCGACGGCCGCCCGCACCGGCTCTCCGGGCACGGCGGCCCACAGCGGCGGCGCGACGACGAAGTCCGCCCCCGCCAAGTCCGCCCCCACCCGGTCCGCCCCGGCCAAGGCGCCGGAGCGCCCGGCGGCCGGCGCCGGCCGCAGCGCCTCCCGCGGTGACTACACGGTCCGCGAGGGCGACACCCTGAGCACCATCGCCGCCCGGCACGGGACCACCTGGCAGCGGATCTACGCCGCCAACCGGGCCGTCATCGGCGCCGACCCCGACATGATCGTGCCCGGTCAGCGCCTCGCGCTCTGAGCGCCGGACACGGTGTACGCGGGCGGCCGCCGTCCCAGCCGGGGACGGCGGCCGCCCGCGTCCGGCACCCGGCCTCACGACTCCCGCGCCTGATGCCCCTTCGGCTCGGGCTGCGGGGCCTGGCCCGCGTACTCCGGGTGGTGCAGGTCGAAGGCGGGGGACTCGCTGCGGACGCGGGGCAGCGTGACGAAGTTGTGCCGGGGCGGCGGGCAGGAGGTCGCCCACTCCAGCGAGCGGCCGTAGCCCCAGGGGTCGTCGGCGTGGACCTCCTCGCCGTACATGGCGGTCTTCCAGACGTTGTACAGGAACGGCAGCGTGGACAGGCCGAGCAGGAAGGAGCCGATCGACGAGACCGTGTTCAGCGCGGTGAAGCCGTCGGCCGCCAGATAGTCGGCGTACCGGCGGGGCATGCCCTCGGCGCCCAGCCAGTGCTGCACCAGGAAAGTGGTGTGGAAGCCGATGAACAGCGTCCAGAACTGGATCTTCCCCAGCCGCTCGTCCAGCATCTTGCCGGTGAACTTCGGCCACCAGAAGAAGAAGCCGCCGAAGACCGCGAAGACGACCGTGCCGAAGACGACGTAGTGGAAGTGGGCGACGACGAAGTACGAGTCCGTGACGTGGAAGTCCAGCGGCGGCGAGGCCAGGATCACCCCCGTCAGACCGCCGAGCAGGAACGTCACCAGGAAGCCCATCGCCCACAGCATCGGCGTCTCGAAGGACAGCGAGCCCTTGATCATCGTGCCGGTCCAGTTGAAGAACTTCACCCCCGTCGGCACCGCGATCAGGAACGACATCAGCGAGAAGAACGGCAGCAGTACCGCGCCGGTGGCGAACATGTGGTGCGCCCAGACCACCATCGACAGCCCGGTGATCGCCATCGTGGCGCCGACCAGCGTCAGATAGCCGAAGACCGGCTTGCGGCTGAACACCGGAATGATCTCCGTGATGATCCCGAAGAACGGCAGCGCGATGATGTAGACCTCGGGATGCCCGAAGAACCAGAACAGGTGCTGCCACAGCAGCGCCCCGCCGTTGGCCGCCTGGAACACCTGCGAGCCGAACCGCCGGTCCGACTCCAGCACCAACAGGGCCGCCGCCAGCACCGGGAACGCCATCAGGATCAGGATCGACGTGAACAGCGTGTTCCAGGTGAAGATCGGCATCCGGAACATCGTCATGCCCGGCGCCCGCATCCCGATGATCGTGGCGATGAAGTTGACCGCGCCCAGGATCGTCCCGAAACCCGACAGCGCCAGGCCCATGATCCACAGGTCCGGGCCGACGCCGGGGGAGTGGTGGGCGTCGTTGAGCGGCGCGTAGGCGAACCAGCCGAAGGCGGCCGGTCCGTCCGGCACCACCAGCGAGCCCAGCACGATCAGCCCGCCGAAGGCGAACAGCCAGTACGACAGCATGTTCAGCCGGGGGAAGGCCACGTCCGGGGCGCCGATCTGCAACGGCATCAGCTCGTTGGCGAAGCCCGCGAAGCTCGGGGTCGCGAACAGCAGCAGCATGATCGTGCCGTGCAGCGTGAACAACTGGTTGAACTGGTTGTTGTCCATCAGCTGGAGCCCCGGCCGGGCGAGTTCGGCACGCATCAGCAGGGCCATGACCCCGCCGGCCAGGAAGAAGCCGAACGCCGTGATCAGATACAGATGACCGATCTTCTTGTGGTCGGTGGTGGAGAGCCAGTCCACCACCACCCGGCCGGCCCGGTGGCGCCCCGCCGGACGCGTCGTCACCCCTGCGGTCTCGGTCCCCATCGCTCGCCCCTTCGCATCGTCGCGCCCGGGCCCGCCCGCCGGTCGCCCCGGCCCGCGGGCGGGTACCCGCGAGCGGCCGCCGGGATGCCCGCCGGGCCGTGCACCGGGGCGGGGCGCGGCCCGGGGGCGCCGGATCCGTGAATTTCCCATGTGGCGTCAGATGCCGTGGCACCGCACCGGATTGCGCGGGGAATCGCGCCCGGGGTCCGCCCCGGTCCCCACTGCGGCACTTTCCGCCGGGGAATTCGAAGGCGCCGTCCGACACGCGTGAATTCTGTTCGATTACCCCGGTAAGCCGAACGGAAACCCCCCGCACGTGTGACGGACTTCGGACAAAACCCGGGAGCGGAAGCTGTGACGGAGATGTGACCGGGGACGGCCGCTTCTCCTGCCCGGCCGGGCCCGGCTAGCGTGGCCGTATGGCACCGATTCCCACTCCGCCAGCGGAGCCCCAGGACAATCCGGACGGGTACGTCGGCCTGGACGCCGCCCACGCCGAGCGGCTCGCCCGGCGGCGCGGCTGGACCACGGTACGGTCGCTGCCGCCGGGTGCGATTATCACCATGGAGTACCGGGCCGGACGGCTGAACTTCGAGGTACGGGACGACCGGGTGAGCCGGGCCTGGAGGGGGTGACCCGGCGCCGGTACGACGAGGGCCCCGCTCCTGCCGCAGGAGCGGGGCCCTCGTCGTACCGGCGCCGGGGGGAGGTGGTGCGTACCGGACCCCGTCGCCCGATGTACCGTCAGCCGCCCGTCAGGGGGCGGGCCGGCTGGTTCGTGCCGCGCGGGACGCGGTCGGCGTGCGGCGGGCGACGGCTGCCCGCCGGGGAGACCGGGGTGCGCTCCGAGCGGATGGTGTGCGGTCCCGGAGCCAGGTGCGCAAGGCCCCGGGAGGCCCGGGTCGGGGAGACCGGTTCGCGGGCCGGGGCCGGCTGCTCCGCCGGGGTGCCGAGCGGCCGGAGCGCGACCGGGGTGACCGGGACGGCCGGCTCGGACCCGCCGCGGCGGGTGCGCCAGCGGTCGCGCAGGTCGAACAGCCACAGTTCGGTCTTGGCGATCAGCGGCTCGAACCAGGGCAGGGCGAGCAGGATCAGCAGGCCGGCGGCCCAGCCCAGCAACACGTCGCTCAGCCAGTGCGTACCGAGGTAGACGGTGGTGAGGCCGACGCCGAGCGAGGTGACCGCGGAGAGGGCCGACAGCCAGCGGCGCGCTCTCGGGGTGGAGGCCAGATAGGCCAGGATGCCCCAGGTGACGACCGCGTTGGCGGTGTGGCCGCTGGGAAATATATCGCCGCCCAGGCCCATCTCGTTCGAGCCGATCGTGGTGGCGTAGTGCGGGCCGAGCCGTCCCATGCCGATCTTGGCGGCGCCGACGGTGGCGTTCAGCAGCAGCAGCGAGGTGGCGAGGGTGAGCAGCGGGCGCACGGTGTGCTGCCGCCAGGAGCGCCAGCCGAGCCAGGCCGCGACCATCACGGCGGTGGGGCCGCGCTGGCCCAGCACCACGTAGTAGTCGAGGAACGCGTGGATCTCCGGCCACTGCTGGTACGGCCGGAAGAACATGACCTGCCAGTCCAGCCGGACCAGCCAGGAGGTGGTCACGACGGCCCACACGATCGCCAGGTAGAAGGCCAGGGTCGCGGAGAACAGCACGACCCGGTGCCGGCTCATCCGCGGCATATCGATGTGGGCCGGGCGTTCCGGCTCCCGGTCCAGTCTGGCGAACACCCGGTCCAGACGCCGGGTGAGGTTTCGTTCGGTACGCACCCAATCGACGTTACAGCGAGTGAGCGGTGTTCCCGGTCGAAACTGCTGCTTTGTGATGACGATGTGATGTGGGAAACCTCTCAAGGGCGGCCAGAATTCCTGCGATTCCGCAATCCGGGGAGGCCGATCGGGTCAATTCCTTTGATCGCGCCGGGTGTTGTTTATATGGCGCTTATGAATGCGTTAACCCGGTCCTGGCGTGGAATTCTCCCGGACGTCATCGGGCCGACGGATTCGATCATGGAGGCCCGGAGCCGTTCAGCCAGAACGCCCCGTAGACCGCCGCCGCGCCCGCCAGACCGGCCGTGACCAGGGCCGCGACCGGCGGGCGCCGGCGGGCCAGGGCACCGGCGAGCGGCAGCAGCAGGGGGAAGGCGGGCATCAGCAGCCGTGGCTTGGAACCGAAGTAGCTGGACGCGCACAGGGCGAGGGCGAGGACGACGCCCGTGTACACCAGCGGCGCGGCCGGCTGGCGCCGGCGCACACAGGTGACGTACAGCCAGATCAGCAGGGCCACGCCGGCGATCAGGCCGAGGCCGGCAAGGGCGGACGGAAAGGACGTGAACCGGCCGGCCACGAAGCGGGCGAAGGCGTAGCCGCCGTCGAAGCCGTTGCGCCATCCGGCCTGCACGTCCAGATAGCCGAGCGGACCCGCGCCGGTGCGGTGGCCGACCCACAGGACGTACCCGGCGGCCCCGAGCGGAGCGAGCAGCATGCCGAGCACACGCCGCCGGGCGGGAGCACCGGGCCCGGCCGAGCCGCCGGGGGCGGGCGTGCCGGGGCGCGCGCCCGGTGCGTGGCGCGTGCCGCGTTCTCGTACGAGCGAGAGCACGCCCGCCGTCCACACCGCGGCGACCACCGCCGCACCCACCGGCCGGGTCAGCCCCGCCAGCGCCGCGAGCGCACCCGCGCTCACCCACCGCCCGGTCAGCACCGCGTAGAGGGACCAGGCGGCCAGCGCCGTGAACAGCGACTCGCTGTACGCCATCGACTGGACGATCCCGACCGGCAGCACCGCCCACAGCAGCACCGCGAAGAAGCCGGTCCGGGGACCGTACAGCCGGTCCGCGACGGCGAAGATCCCGGTCGCGGCGGCGAGCGAGGCCAGCAGGCTCACCACGAACCCGGCGTCCGCGTACGACAGCGGGGTGAGGGCGTGCAGCAGCCGCTCCAGCCAGGGCAGCAGCGGGAAGAACGCCAGGTTGGAGTGGACGTCCCCGTTCGGCAGCCGCACCTCGTAGCCGTAGCCCAGTTCGGCGACCCGCGTGTACCACAGCGAGTCCCAGCGCGCGGTCAGCAGCGTGTAGGCGCTCTTGCCGCGCGCCGCGCTCCACCCGGCCAGCACCGCCAGCCCCAGGGCGCGGACCGCCGCGTAGCCCAGCAGGGCCGGGGCCGCCCGGCGGAGGAGGGGGGCGCGGGCCGGGACCACGCGCGTGTCAAGATCGCTCACGGGCTCGATTATCGACCGCGCCGCGCACCGAACCGGCCGCCGGGTCACGGTCAAGGGCTGGTGGCGTGCGGTACGCCACACGGGTTGCCTCGCGCGTGTGAGAGGTCCGCCACGTGTCCGCACGGCCGACTCGCGTACGCTGACGAGTCACTCGCGTGGGTTCGCGCGGGCCGGAGACACCGCTCGCTCCGGCCGTACGACGGGCAGTCCCCACCCCGTCGGTCCGCCCCGCGCGAGGGATCATCTGGGAGGTACGTACATGTCCGGGACGACCACGGCTGCCGTAGGGCGGCATCGTCGGGCGGCCGGGGCCGGTGCCGACCGGTGGGTCGTCCTCGTCGTCCTGTGCGCGAGCCTGCTGCTCGTCGCACTCGACGCCACCGTGCTGCACGTCGCGGTCCCCGCCGTCACCGAGGACCTCCGGCCCGGCGCCGTGGAACTGCTGTGGATCGTCGACGTCTATCCGCTGGTCTGCGCCTCGCTGCTGATCCTCTTCGGCACCCTGGGGGACCGGGTCGGCCGCAGACGGGTGCTGCTGCTCGGCTACGGCCTCTTCGGCGTCGCCTCCGCCCTGGCCGCGTTCGCCGGGAGCGCGCCGATGCTCATCCTCGCCCGCGCGCTGCTCGGCGCCGGCGGCGCGATGATCATGCCGGCGACCCTGTCGATCCTCCGGCAGGTCTTCCCCGACCGGCGCGAGCGCGCCCTCGCCATCGGCGTCTGGAGCGCGGTGGCGGCGGTCGGCGCGGCGGTCGGGCCGCTGCTCGGCGGGTTCCTGCTGGAGCACTTCTGGTGGGGTTCGGTCTTCCTGGTCAACATCCCGTTGATGCTGGTCAGCCTTCCGGTGGGCCGGATGCTGCTGCCGGAGTCGCGGGGCACGGACGGCGGCCCCTGGGACGTGACCGGCGCGCTGCTCGCGGCGGGCGGGCTCTTCGGCTGCGTCCTCGGGGTGAAGCGGCTCGGCGGCGGGGAGGCGGCGGCGAGCCCGGTCACCGTGCTGCCCCTGCTGGCCGGCGCCGCCCTCCTCTTCCTCTTCGTACGGCGCCAGCGGCACCGCCCGCACCCGCTGGTGGAGCTGCGCATGTTCGCCCGGCCCGCGTTCGGCACCTCGGTGGGCTGCATCGTGCTGGCCATGCTCGCGCTGGTCGGCCTGGAGCTGGTCGCCGCGCAGTACCTGCAACTGGTGCTCGGGCTGTCCCCGCTGGAGACCGGGCTGAGGCTGCTGCCGCTGACCGTCGCGGCGATGGCGGCGGGCCTGGCGGGCGCCCGCGTGCTGCGCCGCTTCGGACCGCGCCGGATGGTGTGCGCCGGGTTCTGCCTGACGGCCGCCGCGGTGCTGATCCTGACCGCGATGGGCGGCACCGACGACCCGCCGCTGCTGCTGGCCGGGTTCGTGCTGCTGGGCTTCGGTCTGGAGACCACCCTCTTCGGCGCGTACGAGTCGATGCTGAGCGAGGCCCCGGCCGGCCGGGCCGGTGGCGCGGCGGCGATCGGCGAGACGTCGTACCAGCTCGGCGCGGGCATCGGCATCGCGCTGCTGGGCAGTGTGATGAACGCGGCCTACGCCCCGGGGCTCCGCGCGGTACCCGGCGTGCCCCGGCCCGCGGCGGACGCGGCGGGCCACTCGCTCGGCGAGGCATATGAGGTGGCCGGGCGGCTCGGCGGGGGCGCCGGTGCCGCGCTGCGCCGGGCGGCGCGCGACTCCTTCGTGCACGGGCTGCATGTGACGCTGCTGGTGAGCGCGGGGCTGTTGCTGCTGGGCGCGCTGCTGGCACTGCGGCTGCCGTGGGTCATGCAGTGCGGCGAGGAACCGGACGGCGGCGAGGTGGAGCTGCCGGCCCCCCGGGAGGCGGAGCCGGCCACGGCCAAACCACGGGTCACCGCCTGACCCCCGGCTTTGCCGGGCGGTACGGGAGAGCGCGCCCCTGGCATGGGCCACCCTGCCGGTCCGCTCTGGACGTGTGGGACGCTCCGCCGTAACGTCGGCCGGAGAGCCGTAACTAGCGCTGCTAGTTTTGTCGCGTTCCCGTTCCGGAGGGTGTCCCATGTCCGCGTCCGCGAAGCTGCCCCCGTTCGATGCCGCCGACCCGCTCGGCATCGACGATCTGCTGGAACCTGAGGACCTGGCGATCCGGGACACGGTCCGCGGCTGGGCGGCCGACCGTGTCCTGCCGCACATCGCCGACTGGTACGAGAAGGGCGAGCTGCCCGGCATCCGGGACCTCGCCCGCGAACTGGGCGCGCTCGGCGCCCTCGGCATGTCGCTCACCGGGTACGGCTGCTCGGGCGCGAGCGCCGTGCAGTACGGCCTGGCCTGCCTGGAGCTGGAGGCGGCCGACTCGGGCATCCGGTCGCTGGTCTCCGTGCAGGGCTCCCTGGCGATGTACGCCATCCACCGGTTCGGCAGCGAGGAGCAGAAGCGGCAGTGGCTGCCGCGCATGGCGGCCGGCGAGGTGATCGGCTGCTTCGGGCTGACCGAGCCCGACCACGGCTCCGACCCCGCCTCGATGCGCACCCACGCCAAGCGTGACGGCGGCGACTGGGTCCTCAGCGGCCGCAAGATGTGGATCACCAACGGTTCGGTCGCCGGGGTGGCCGTGGTCTGGGCGCAGACGGAGGAGGGCATCCGCGGCTTCGTCGTGCCCACCGACAGCCCCGGCTTCTCGGCGCCGGAGATCAAGCACAAGTGGTCCCTGCGCGCCTCGGTCACCAGCGAACTGGTCCTGGACGGCGTACGGCTGCCCGGCAGCGCCGTGCTGCCGGAGGCCACCGGGCTGCGCGGACCGCTCAGCTGTCTCTCGCACGCCCGCTACGGCATCGTGTGGGGCGCGATGGGCGCCGCCCGCAGCAGCTTCGAGGCGGCCCTGGACTACGCGACGTCACGGGAGCAGTTCGGACGGCCCATCGGCGGCTTCCAGCTCACCCAGGCCAAGCTCGCCGACATGGCCGTGGAGCTGCACAAGGGGATTCTGCTCGCCCACCATCTGGGGCGGCGGATGGACGCCGGGCGGCTGCGTCCGGAACAGGTCAGCTTCGGGAAACTCAACAACGTCCGCGAGGCCATCGAGATCTGCCGTACGGCGCGGACGATCCTCGGTGCCAACGGGATCTCCCTGGAGTACCCGGTGATGCGGCACGCGACCAATCTGGAGTCGGTGCTCACCTACGAGGGCACCGTCGAGATGCACCAGCTGGTGCTGGGCAAGGCGCTCACCGGGCTGGACGCCTTCCGGTGAGCCCCCTGGCAGGGCGGGGCCGGTGAGCGGCCCTGCCTCAGCTCTGGTTGAAGAAGCCGTCGGAGCGGTGCGCGGACGCCTCGCCGCTGATGATCTCCGTGTCGGCCGGGGTGAGCAGGAACACGCGGTTGGACACGCGGTCGATCGAGCCGCGCAGCCCGAAGATGAGCCCGGCCGCGAAGTCCACGACCCGCTTGGCGTCGCCGGGCTCCATGTTGGTGAGGTTCATGATGACCGGGACCCCGTCCCGGAACAGTTCGCCGATGGCGCGGGCGTCCCGGAAGCTGTCCGGGGTCACCGTGCCGATCCGGCGGCCCTTCTCCTCGGCGGTGTCCGTGGCCACCCGCACGCGCGGGTCGGTGACCCAGGCGTCCCCGGACTCGGTGCCCTCGGAGTAGTCGTCGTCGTAGTAGCGCTCGTCATCGTTGTCGTCGACGAGGCCGAGCCATGCACTCGCCTTGCGTACCGATCCCATGGACGCCTCCTCTCACAGCGGTCTTTCTTGCTTTCCGCATCCCTATGGTCATCCATGATGCGGACGGTGCGCCAAGTGGATAGACGCCGCGCGGGGGGTTTGTGACGGTACTGGTGCACAGCCGATCCGTCGAGAGTCCTTGTGCCCCAAGGGTCGTGACTCACACCGCTGCTGACTGAGAGTGAAATATGATTGTTCGCGGCGGACGGGTGAGAAGAGGTGCGTCCGGGTGATCCTGACAGGCACTCAGACGGGCCCCGGCCGGTCGCCGGGGCCCGTTTGGCCGTCAGTTGCGCTGTTCGGTGACGCTGTTCAGCTCCGCTGTTCCGGCGGGCTGACGCGGGACTCCTCGATCGCCGAGCCGGTCGTCCCCCACTTCTTGAGAATCCGCTCGTAGGAGCCGTCGGAGAGCAGCTTGTTGACGGCCGCCTGGAAGGCCGGCGCCAGCTTCGAGCCCTTCTTGAAGGCGAAACCGACGTCCAGGCGGTGGTACTCGTTGAGGAACTTCAGGCCGTCCTGATGGGCGACGGCGTAGCGCAGGCCGTTGATCGTGGACATCACCACGTCGCTGCGGCCCTGCTGGAGCGAGGACCACACCGCGCTCGTCTCGCCGTAGGTCTGCACCCGGTACGCCTTCTCGCCCGCGTCGGTGCACACGTGCTTGCCGCGCTCCAGCGTGGCCTCGAAGGTGGTGCCGGCGCCCGTCGCCACGTTCAGGCCGCACAGCTGCCTCAGGTCGGTGATCTTCGCCAGGTCGCTGTCCGCGCGGGTGGCGAAGCCCTGGCCGTCGTTGACGTAGGTGACGAAGTCCACGGTCTTGCGGCGCTCGTCGGTGACGCCGAAGTTGCTGGCGCCGAAGTCGTACTTGCCGCTGTCCAGGGCGGGCAGGATCGCGTCGAAGCTCGCCTGCTCCACCTTCAGCTCGATGCCGAGCACCCGGGCCACCGCCTTGGTGAAGTCGACGTCCTGACCGGTCAGGGTCTTGCCGTCGCCCAGATAGGCGGTGCCGGGCGGGGTGCCGCCGACGCTGACCGCGACGGTCAGGCTCGTGGTGCCGGCGGGCAGCAGCTTCGCCACGGCCGGGTCCTTCCGGATGGCGGAGACGACGTCGGTGGTGGGTATCCCGGCGTTCTTGGCCGCCACTCCCGGGGCGTCCGTACCGCCCGTACCGCCGGAGCCGGAACCGCAGGCGGTGAGCAGCAGGGCGGCCGACGTGATGGCGGTAAAGGGCATGAAATACCGAAAAATGGGCGTACGCATCGGTCAGCGATCTCCTGGGAGCAGACGGGTGTGCGAAGAACGCGAGGGGAGGGGCGCGTGTGAAGGCGGGGGGAGCAAGAGAACGCGAGGAGGCCCGCCAAAAGCGGCGGGCGCGCGCAGGGGGTCAGCTCAACAGGAAGAGGACCACACGCGACCGAAGTCGATGTGGGAGCGGGTGACCAGCCACTGCTGTGGATGCATGGGCCAAGTGGAACAGGCATCCGGTTCCGCGTCAACTGACTTGAGATGTACGGCTCACAGTATGGACAGCCTTGACAGCGGACCGAAACGGCCCCGTACTCTCGGGCGTACGGTCCTGCTGAGGGGCTCGGCCGTATCCGCGCCGCGCGGCGCGCCCGTGTGAAGGCATCACCTTCGTTCCGACGATTCACGCGTCACGGAGCCTTCGCATGTCATCCGACACCCTCGCCCAAGCCCCCGCCCCGGCCAAGACCCCCCAACCCGCCGACGCCCCGCGGATCGTCCCGCGGCGCCGCTTCGGCCAGTGGACGGCGGCCGTCGCCGTCCTCGTGCTGCTCGGGTTCGCCGTCAACTCCGTCCTGAACAACAAGGCGTTCCAATGGGACGTCGTCGCCGACCACTTCACCTCCGACGCCATCCTGCGCGGACTGTGGCTCACCCTGTGGCTGACCGCCGTGGTGATGGCCCTCGGCTTCGCCCTCGGCACCCTGCTCGCCGCGTTCCGGCTGTCCGCCAACCCCGTGCTGCGGGCGGTCGCCTGGGGCTACGTATGGCTGTTCCGGTCCATCCCGATCCTGGTGCAGCTGCTGCTGTGGTTCAACATCGGGGCGCTGTACCCGCAGGTCTTCGGCGTGAAGACCGTCGACCTGCTCAGCCCGGTCGCCGTCGCCATCGTCGGCCTCACCCTGCACGAGGCCGCCTACGCCGCCGAGGTCGTGCGCGGCGGCATCCTCTCCGTCGACCGCGGGCAGATCGAGGCCGCCCAGGCGCTCGGCCTGAGCCCCGGGCGGCGCTGGTGGCGGATCGTGCTGCCGCAGGCGATGCGCTCCATCGTGCCGCCCGCCGCCAACATGCTGATCGGCACCCTCAAGGGCACCTCGATCGTCAGCATCATCGCCGTCAACGACCTGCTGTTCTCTGCCCAGTTGGTCTACCACCGCACCTACCAGGTGATCCCGCTGCTGATGGTCGCCACCCTCTGGTACGCCGTGGTCACCTCGCTGCTCGGCATCGGCCAGTACTACGTCGAGAAGCGCTACGCGCGCGGCACGGAGCAGACCCGATGAGGCAGCAGCTGGTGATCGTCGGGGCCGGGCCGCGGGGGACCGGCGTCCTCGAACGCCTCGCCGCCAACGCGCCCGCCCTGTACGCCGGCGAGGGCCTGGACATCCACCTGGTCGACCCCCACCCGCCGGGCGGCGGACGCATATGGCGCCAGGAACAGTCCCCGCTGCTGTGGATGAACTCGCACGCCGAGGACGTCACCATGTTCACCGACGACACGGTGGCCATGGACGGCCCGGTGCGCCCGGGCCCCACCCTGCACGAGTGGGCCGGGCTCGACGGCCGCGTCTTCCCCGACCGGCGGCTCCAGGGCCGCTATCTGCGCTGGGTCTACGAACGGGCCCGGGCCGCCCTGCCGCCGAACGTCACCGTCCACCACCACCCCCGGCGCGCCCTCAGGATCAGCGGGCCCCGCGAGGGCCGCCAGCAGGTGTGGCTCGACGGCCGCCCGGACCCGCTCCCGGCCGACCTGGTGATCCTCGCCCTCGGCCACCTGGACGCCGAACCCGACGGCGAGCAGGCCGCGCTGGCCGCCTACGCCCGCGAGCACGGCCTGGTGCACCTACCGCCCGACTTCACCGCCGACAGCGACCTGTCCGCGCTGCGGCCCGGCGAACCCGTCCTCGTCCGCGGCTTCGGGCTGGCCTTCGTCGACCTGATGGTGCTGCTCACCGAGGGCCGCGGCGGACGGTACGAGGGCGAAACGTATCTGCCCTCGGGGCGGGAGCCGGTGCTCCACGTCGGCTCCCGGCGCGGCGTGCCGTACCACTCCAAGATCGGCTACGACCTCGCCGGCGACCGCCCTCCGCTGCCCCGCTTCCTCGGCCCCGCCGAGGTGGACGCCCTGCTGGCCCGCCCCGGCGGCCCCGACTTCCGGCGCGATGTGTGGCCGCTGGTCGAGAAGGAGCTGGGCTTCGCCCACTACCACCGGCTGTTCACCGCCCACCCCGGGCGCACGGCGATGGCCTGGCGGGACTTCGAGGAGAAGTACGCGGCGGCCGACGGCCCCGACGGGCTGCGGGCCCTGGTCGCCGCCGCCGTGCCCGACCCCGCCGACCGGCTCGACCTGGCCGCGCTCGACCGCCCGCTGGACGGCGTGCGGTACGCCTCGCACGACGCCTTCCAGGACGGGCTGCGCGACTACATCGAGGCGGACCTGCGCCGCCGCCACGACCCCGCCCACAGCCCCGACCTGGCCGTCTTCCTCGGGCTGCTCTCCGTCTACGGGCAACTGGTGCGGCTCGGCGACATCGGGCCCTGGTGGCACGGGTTCTTCAGCTACCTGGCGTCCGGGCCGCCCGGACCCCGGCTGCGGCAGATGCTCGCGCTGTCCCGGGCCGGGCTGCTCCGGTTCGTCGGGGCCGGCATGACCGTCACCGCCGAGGACGGGGTGTTCCGGGCCGCCAGCCCCACCGTGCCGGGCTTCACCGTCACCGCCCGGGCGCTGGTGGAGGCCCGGCTGCCCGAGCCCGCCGTCGGCCGGACCCGCGACAACCTGCTGCGCGCACTGCGCGCCGACGGCGCCGCCGAGACCCCCGACGGACTGCTCCGGACCGACCCCCGCGACGGCCGCATCCTGGACACCGCCGGGCGCCCGCACCCCCGGCGGTTCGCGCTCGGCCCGTACACCGACGTCCGCACCCCCGGCGCGTTCACCCGGCCGCGCACCGGCGGCCCCGCGTTCCGGCAGAACGACGCGACGGCCCGGGCGGTGCTGTTCTTCCTCCACTCACAGGCAGCCCCCCACGCGGCCCCACAAGCAAAGGAACTCGCGCGATGAGCGTCATGGTCGACATCAGGTCGGTGTACAAGAGCTTCGGCTCGCTCGACGTGCTCAAGGGCATCGACCTCCAAGTGCGCACCGGTGAGGTCACCGTCGTGCTCGGCCCCTCCGGCTCCGGCAAGTCCACCCTGCTGCGCACCATCAACCACCTGGAGAAGGTGGACCGGGGCGAGATCAGCGTGGACGGCGCGCTGATGGGCTACCGGCGCTCCGGGAACAAGCTGCACGAACTGCCCGAGCGCGAGGTGCTGCGGCAGCGCACCCGGATCGGGTTCGTCTTCCAGAACTTCAACCTCTTCCCCCACCTCACCGTCCTGGAGAACGTCACCGAGGCGCCGGTGTCCGCGCTGAAGCGGCCCCGGAAGGCGGCGGAGGAGACCGCGCACCGGCTGCTGGAGCGGGTCGGGCTCGGGGACAAGGCCGGCGCCTATCCGCGCCAGCTGTCCGGCGGGCAGCAGCAGCGGGTGGCCATCGCGCGGGCGCTCGCGCTGGAGCCGAGGCTGCTGCTGTTCGACGAGCCGACGTCCGCGCTCGACCCCGAGCTGGTGGGGGAGGTGCTGGACGTCATCCGGGACCTGGCGGCGCAGGGCACCACGATGATCGTCGTCACCCACGAGATCGCGTTCGCCCGCGAGGTCGCCGACACGGTGGTGTTCATGGCCGACGGCCGGATCGTGGAACAGGGAACCCCGCAGCAGGTGCTGGGCGCGCCGCGCGAGGAGCGGACCCGGACGTTCCTGGCGAAGGTGCTGTGAGGGTGGAACGGCACGCGAGAGGGAAGGGGCCGGCATGAGGGGGCTGGTGCACCTCGCCGCCGCGCTCGATCTGCCGGGCGTCTTCGACGGCGGGGCGTTCACCGCTCTGGCGCGGCTCGCCGAGCGCGGCGGGCTGGACTTCGTGACGCTGGACGACTCCTTCGCCCGGCCCGGCCCCGACGCGCTCGGCGTGCTGTGCCGGGTGGCGCCCGCGACCCGGCGGATCGGACTGGTGCCGACGGTCACCACCACCCACACCGAGCCCTTCCGGGTGCAGGCCGCCGTGGCCACCCTGGACTGGGTCGGCCGGGGCCGGGCCGGCTGGCGGATCGACGTGTCCGTCACCGAGGAGGAGGCCCGGCTGTTCGGCCGCCGGCACACGGCACCCGCCGACGCCCTGTGGCGGGAGGCGGGCGAGGTCGCCGACGTGGCCGCCCGGTTGTGGGACAGCTGGGAGGACGGCGCCGAGATCCGGGACGTGGCCGGCGGCCGCTTCCTGGACGGGGACCGGGTGCACCGCGTCGACTTCACCGGCACCGGCTTCTCGGTCCGGGGACCCTCGACCGTGCCCCGGCCGCCGCAGGGCCACCCGGTCCGCGTGGTGGACGCCACCGACGCCCACGCCTGCGCGGTCGCCGCCCGCCACGCCGACGTCGCCCTGGTCCGGGCGGCCTCACCCGGCCAGGCCGCGGGCGTACGGGACCGGCTGCGGGAGCAGGCGCGGGCCTTCGGGCGGGACCCGGAGGCGCTGCGGGTGCTGGTGAGCCTGCTGGTGGACCTCGGCGACGGCGAACACGCGGCGCGGCCCGGCCACGGAGGCGGCGGGCCGCGTCCCACCGGGCACGGGCCGCTGTACCGGGGCGGCCCCGTCGACCTCGCGGAACTGGTGGCCTCCTGGCACGCCCAGGGCGTCACCGACGGCTTCCACTTCGTCCCCGTCGAACCGCGCCGGGACCTGGAGCGGCTGGTCAACGGCACGGTGGCGCTGCTCCAGCACCGCGGCCTGTTCCGCACCTTCTACCCGGGCAGCACCCTGCGCGAGCACCTGGGCCTGGCCCGGCCCGCCGGCCGGTACGCCGTGTCCGGGGCGCCGGCGGTGCCCCGGAGGGCGTCATGACCGTACGACAGCTGCACCTGGCGGCCGCGCCGCCGGGCGCGGGCCGGCCCGACGCGGGCGGCGACGACCCGGCCGGCCTGGGACCGGACGCGGTGTGGGCCGGTACGCGCGCCGGTTCCCGGATCGCGTTCGCCGCCTACGAACGGCTCGCCGGCACCGCCGAGCGCGGCCTGTTCGACTTCCTCCTGCTGGACGAGGAGCCGCCGCTGCCCGAGCACCGGGGACGGCCGCACGAGCCGGTTCCGGCCGGCGGGCCGGAACCGGTCGCCGTGCTGAACGCGCTCGCCGGGGTCACCACCCGGCTCGGTCTCGCCGCCACCGTGAACGCCGCCTGCGCCCAGCCCTACGAACTCGCCCGCACGCTGGCCACCCTGGACCACCTGAGCGCGGGCCGGGCGGGCTGGCGGGTGGCGGTCCCGGCGGACCCCCGCACCGGCGCCGACCACCGCTTCGCCGGCCACCTTGACCCGTACGGCCGGGCCGCCGAACTCGTCCTGGCCACACGGAAGTTATGGGACTCCTGGACCCCCGAGGGGGTGTCCAGGCCGTTCGCCCACCGGGGCCGGCACTTCGACATCGCGGGCGAGTTCGGGCTGCCCCGCTCGCCCCAGGGCCACCCCGTGGTGATCCGCTCCGGGGACTGCGAGCGGGCCCGGGAGCCGGCCGCGGCCTGGGCCGACGTGCTCCTCGTCCGGCACGTCCCGCCGGAGCCGGCCCGCGCCCGCTACGCCGACGTCAAACGGCGGCTCGCGGCGTACGGCCGTGCCCCCGGGGACCTGAAGGTGATGTCCCGGATCACCGTCGTCCTCGGGGACACCGCGGCCGAGGCGCAGGAGCGGGCCGCCGGGATCAGACGGCGGCTGATCACCCCGCGCCACGCGCTGTGCGCGGTGGAGCGGGTCTGGGGAACGGACCTGTCCGGGTACGACCCCGACGGCCCGCTGCCCCGGACCGAGCCCCGCGCCCGGGACCGCCGTACGCTCGCGCTCGCCGCGCGCTGGCGGGCGCTGGCCGAGGAGAAGGGGCTCTCCCTGCGGGAGACCGTGATCGAGGCGAGCGGCCGGCAATCCTTCGTCGGCACGCCCGGCACGGTCGCCGCCGACCTGCACCGGTACGCCGAGGAGGGGGCCGCCGACGGCTTCCTGCTGGCCCCGCAGCTCCCGGACGGGCTGGAGGAGTTCGTGGACCGGGTGGTGCCGCTGCTCCAGGAGCGCTCCGCCTTCCGCACGGAATACCGGGGCGGCACGCTCCGCTCCCATCTCGGGGTGCCGGGAGGGACGACGGATGACGACTGACACGAGGAAGGGAACCGACGAGATGACGACGGACGCGTCCGACGCCTGGAAGCGGTGGCACGAGGAGCGGGTGGAGAGCGTCTCGGCGCCCTACGGACCGCTCGCGCTGACCGCCACGCACTGGATCGAGGACTATCCGGACGGTCGACTTCCGGACATTCCGGGGAAGTGGGTGGCGGAACCGGACGGGGTGGTGCTCACCGCCGCTGGGGCCGACGGCCTGACCGTGGCCGGCCGGCCCTTCGCGGGCGAGACCCGGCTGGCCGTCGACAGCGGCCCGGAGGCCGCGGCGCGGGTCGCGCTGGGGGAGAAGCGGCTGGTCGTCCTGGTGCGCGAGGGCGTGTGGGGAGTACGGGTGTACGACCCCGCCTCCGCCGCCCGGCGGGCCTTCCGGGGCATCGAGGCCGACCCCTACGACCCCCGCTGGTCGGTGCCGGGCCGGTTCACGCCGTACGACTCCGCCCGCACCATCCGGCTCGGCAACGCCGACGGCCGCGAGCGCGGCTTCGACCTCGCCGGTGAGCTGGTCTTCCCGCTGGCCGGCCGGGAGCGGACGCTGAAGGTCGCGCGGCGGGCGGACGGCGGCCTGTGGGCGGTGTTCGCCGACGCCACCAGCGGCGACACCAGCTTCCGGTTCCGCTTCCTGTTCCCGGCGGCGCCGGACGCCGAGGGGCGCGTGACTGTCGACTTCAACCGCGCGCAGCTCCCGCCGTGCGCCTTCGCCGGCCACTTCATCTGCCCCCTGCCGGCCCCCGGCAACACGCTGGACGTGGCGGTGGAGGCGGGGGAACGCCGGCTGAGCTGAGCCGCGGCGCGCCGGCCGGTCCCGCCCGAAGGACGTGGGGCCGGTCCGGTGGTGTCCCGGGGGCGTTCGGGTGGTTCCGGGCCGACGGCCGAAAGGCACCCTTGTGCCGACCGGCCGTTCGGCCGAATACTCCACCCCAGCGCTTGTCAGGGGCATGTACATCGCGATCCGGTCGGGCTCCTGGCTGCGCCTCACGGGCCCCGACCCCACGCGGGCCCCCGACTTCCCTTGGAGGGAACGAAAAGTGAGGATCAAGCGCACCACTCCCCGCGCCGGCACCGCAAGACGGACCCAGCTGACGGCCGTGGCCGCCGGCCTCCTCGCCGCGGCGGCGTTCGCCGCCCCCACCGCGAACGCCAGTGACGTCCACACCTTCAGCGCCGCCCAGCTCACCCAGGCGAGCGACTCCGTCCTCAAGGCCGATGTACCCGGCACGGCCTGGGCGGTGGACGCCAAGACCAACCGCGTCGTCGTCACCGTCGACAGCACGGTGTCCGAGGCCGAGATCGCCAAGATCAAGAAGCAGGCCGGGGCCGGCGCGGACGCCCTGGTGATCAAGCACACGCCGGGCAAGTTCAACAAGCTGATCTCCGGCGGCGACGCCATCTACGCGAGCAGCTGGCGCTGCTCGCTGGGCTTCAACGTCCAGGACTCCAGCGGCAACTACTTCTTCCTCACCGCCGGGCACTGCACCGACGGTGCGACCACCTGGTGGTCGAACTCCGGGCACACCACCACGCTCGGCACCACGGCCGGGTCCAGCTTCCCCGGCAACGACTACGGCCTCGTGCGCTACACCAACAGCTCGGTGGCCAAGTCGGGCGCCGTGGGCAGCCAGGACATCGCCAGCGCGGCCACGCCGTCGGTGGGCACGACCGTCTACCGGCGCGGATCGACGACCGGGACGCACAGCGGCCGGGTCACCGCGCTCAACGCCACGGTCAACTACGGCGGCGGCGACGTCGTCTCCGGCCTGATCCAGACCACCGTGTGCGCCGAGCCCGGCGACTCCGGCGGCCCGCTGTACGGCGGCTCCACCGCCTACGGCCTGACCTCCGGCGGCAGCGGCAACTGCTCCTCCGGCGGGACGACGTTCTTCCAGCCGGTCACCGAGGCGCTGAGCGCCTACGGGGTGCACGTCTTCTGACGCCCTGCCCGTACCGGCCCGGCCCCCGCACACCCCGGTGTGCGGGGGCCTCGTCGTGGGACCGCAGCGCGTTTGCGCAGGTCGGAGGCGGTCGAACGGGTGTCGTACACATGTTCGGGAATGGAGGTATGGTGGGGAGAGCAGTAGGGAACTGATGTTCGAGAGTCGTTTTCGGGGCTCACGTGTGCGGGAGGTGGGTGTGCCGGGCTTCGCGCATCTGCACACCGTCTCCGGGTTCTCCCTGAGGTACGGGGCGTCCCACCCGGAGCGGCTGGCCGAGCGCGCCGCGGAGCGGGGCATGGACGCCCTCGCCCTGACCGACCGCGACACCCTCGCCGGTGCCGTGCGCTTCGCCAAGGCCTGCGCCGGGGCGGGCGTCCGCCCGCTGTTCGGGGTGGACCTGGCGGTGGCGCCGAGGGAGCCCGTACGCCGTGACAAGCGCCGCAGTCCGGTACGCGGCGGTGCCTTCGTGGACGAGTCGGACCCCCGGGTGACCTTCCTCGCCGCGGACGGCGCCCGTGGCTGGGCCGATCTGTGCCGGCTCGTCACCGCGGCGCACGCGGACGGCGGGACCCCGCTGCTGCCGTGGGCCGGCAACCAGGGCGAGGGACTGGTGGTGCTGCTCGGACCCGACTCGGACGTGGGGCGGGCGCTCGCCGCCGGCCGGCCCGACCGGGCGGCGGTCCTGCTGGCCCCGTGGCGCGAGGTGTACGGCGACGCGCTGCGGCTGGAGACCGTCTGGCACGGCCGTACCGGCACCGGTCCCGGCTCGCTGCGGCTGGCGGCCCGTACCGTCGGGTTCGCCGCCGAGCAGGGGGTGCGGCCGGTGCTCGGCAACGCCGTCCGGTACGCCGACCCCGGGCAGGGACCGGTGGCCGACGTGCTGGACGCCGCCCGGCGCCTGGTGCCCATCGACCCCCGCCGGGAGCTGGACTCCGGCGAGGCATGGCTGAAGGACGCCCCGGCCATGCTGGACGCCGCCGAGCGGATCGTGGAGGCGGCCGGGTACCGGCGGGGGGCCGCCCACCGGCTGCTGGAGCAGACCCTGGCCACCGCCGCCGAGTGCCGGGTCGACCCCGAGGACGACCTGGGCCTGGGCAGCGTGCACTTCCCCGAGCCGCACCTCGTCGGCGCCGGCCGGCGCACCGCCCAGCGGGCGCTCGCCTCCCGGGCGGCGGCGGGCATGCTGCGGCTCGGCTACGGCGGGCGGCGCGCGTACTGGGAACGCATGCACCACGAGCTGGACATCATCGCCCACCACGGCTTCGCCTCCTACTTCCTGACGGTCGCCCAGGTGGTCGACGACGTACGGGCCATGGGCATCCGGGTGGCCGCCCGCGGTTCCGGGGCCGGGTCGCTCGTCAACCACCTGCTCGGGATCGCGCACGCCGACCCGGTCGAGCACGGGCTGCTGATGGAACGCTTCCTGTCCAAGGAGCGGGTGGTGCTGCCGGACATCGACATCGACGTGGAGTCCGCGCGGCGGCTGGAGGTCTACCGGGCGATCATCGGCCGGTTCGGCGCCGAGCGGGTCGCGACCGTCGCCATGCCGGAGACCTACCGGGTCCGGCACGCCATCCGGGACGTGGGCGCCGCGCTGTCCATGGACCCGGCCGAGACCGACCGGATCGCCAAGTCCTTCCCGCACATCCGGGCCCGCGACGCCCGCGCGGCCCTGGCGGAACTGCCCGAACTGCGGCGGCTCGCCGGGGAGAAGGAGAAGTACGGCAGGCTGTGGGAGCTGGTCGAGGCGCTCGACGCGCTGCCGCGCGGGGTCGCCATGCACCCGTGCGGGGTGCTGCTGTCCGACGCCTCCCTGCTCGCCCGTACGCCGGTGGTGCCGACCAGCGGCGAGGGGCTGCCCATGGCCCAGTTCGACAAGGAGGACGTGGAGGATCTCGGGCTGCTCAAGCTGGACGTCCTCGGGGTGCGGATGCAGTCGGCGATGGCGCACGCGGTCGCCGAGGTGGAGCGGGCGACCGGGGAGCGGATCGACCTGGACGCGGTGGCGCCGGGCGACCCGGAGACCTACCGGCTGATCCGGTCCGCCGAGACGCTGGGCTGCTTCCAGATCGAGTCGCCCGGCCAGCGGGACCTGGTGGGGCGGCTCCAGCCGAGCACCTTCCACGACCTGGTCGTGGACATCTCGCTGTTCCGGCCCGGCCCCGTCGCCGCCGACATGGTCCGGCCGTTCATCGAGGCGCGGCACGGACGGGCGCCGGTGCGCTACCCGCACCCGGACCTGGCGGAGCCGCTGAAGGGGACGTACGGGGTCGTCGTCTTCCACGAGCAGGTCATCGACATCGTCGCCATCATGACCGGCTGCGGGCGGGGCGAGGCCGACCGGGTGCGGCGCGGGCTGTCCGATCCCGACTCGCAGGGCCGTATCCGGGTGTGGTTCGCCCAGCGGGCGGCGGCCCGGGGGTACGACGCGGAGACGATCGGGCGCACCTGGGAGATCGTGGAGGCCTTCGGGTCGTACGGCTTCTGCAAGGCGCACGCCGTCGCCTTCGCCGTGCCCACCTACCAGTCGGCGTGGCTGAAGGCCCATCACCCGGCCGCCTTCTACGCCGGGCTGCTCACCCACGACCCGGGGATGTACCCGAAGCGGCTGCTGCTGGCGGACGCCCGGCGGCGCGGGGTGCCGGTCCTGCCGCTGGACGTGAACGTCTCCGGGGCCGCCCATCGGATCGAACTGGTGTCCGATTCGAAGGTGTGGGGGCTGCGGCTGGCGCTCCGCGACGTCCACGGCATCAGCGAGGCCGAGGCGCGACGGATCGCGGACGGACAGCCGTACTCCTCGCTGGTGGACTTCTGGGAGCGGGCCCGGCCGAGCCGCCCGCTGGCCCAGCGGCTCGCCCAGGTGGGCGCGCTGGACGCCTTCGGCGCCAACCGGCGCGACCTGCAACTGCACCTGTCCGAGCTGCACCGGGGGGCCCGGGGCGGCGGCGGTGGCCAGCTCCCGCTGGCCGGCGGCCGGAAGACCGCGCCGGCCGGGCTGCCGGACCTGACCCCGGCGGAGCGGCTCAGCGCCGAGCTGGGCGTGCTGTCCATGGACGCCTCGCGCAATCTCATGGACGACCACCGGGAGTTCCTCGCCGAGCTGGGCGTGGTCTCCGCGCGCCGGCTGCGCACGGCCCGGCACGGGGAGACCGTGCTGGTCGCGGGCGCCAAGGCGGCCACCCAGACCCCGCCGATCCGCTCCGGCAAGCGGGTCATCTTCTCCACCCTGGACGACGGCACGGGGCTGGTGGACCTGGCCTTCTTCGACGACTCCCACGACGCCTGCGCCCACACCGTCTTCCACTCCTGGCTGCTGCTGGTGCGCGGGGTGGTGCAGCGGCGCGGCCCGCGCAGCCTCAGCGTGGTCGGCTCCGCCGCCTGGAACCTCGCCGACCTGGTGGAGGTGCGGCGCGCGGAGGGGCTCGACGGGGTCGCCGCCCGGCTGGCCGCGCCCACCGGCGCGGACGGGACGCCGGCGGAGGGCGACGACGGCCCGTTCCGGACCCGGGTCGCCGGGTCCGAGGGGCCGCCCGCGCCGGCCGGCTCCGCGGCCCGCGACCCGATGGCGGACCGGACGATCCGCATGCCCACGGGATACGAGCTGCACCCCTGGGCCGATCTGCGGCCCGCGGGTGAGGACGCCGCGCGGGCCCCCGCGGCGGTACGGAAGTTGTGGCACCAGAGTCCGGGGAGTGCGGGATGACCATCCTCTGCGTACGTTTCCAGCTGCCGCCGATGTACGAGGCGGCCCTGCCGGGGCTGCTCGGGCTGCTGGAGGAGTTCACCCCGGTGGTGGAGGCGCTGCCGCCGGACGGCGCGCTGGCCGATCTGCGCGGCGCCGAACGGTACTTCGGGCGCGACGCGGTGGAGCTGGCCTCGGTGATCCGGGTACGGGCCCTCGCCCGGTACGGCGTCGACTGCGCGATCGGCGCCGGGCCGGGCCCGATGCTGGCCCGGGTGGCGCTGCGCGAGGCCCGGCCCGGGGTGACCCGCGCGGTGCCGGCGGACGCCGTCGCCGAGTTCCTCGCCGGCCAGCCCGTCACCGCGCTGCCCGGCGTCGGCGCGGCGACCGCCCGCACCCTGGACGAGTACGGCCTGGACACCCTGGGCCGGGTCGCCGCCGCGCCGCTGTCCACGCTCCAGCGGCTGATCGGGGCGCGGGCGGGCCGGGAACTGCGGGAGAAGGCGAGCGGCGTCGACCGCGGCCGGGTCGTCCCGAACGCTGTCTCCCGCTCACTGGTGACCGAACGGACCTTCTCCCTCGACGAGCTGGACCCCGGGCGGCACCGCAAGGCGCTGCTGTCGGCCGCCGAGGAGATCGGCGCCCGGCTGCGCGCGGTGGAGAAGGTCTGCCGCACCCTGACCCTCACCGTGCGCTACGCCGACCGGTCCGCCACCACCCGCGGCCGCGCCCTGAAGGAGCCGACCGCGCACTCGGCGGCCCTGACGAGGACGGCCTACGGCATGTACGAGGCGCTGGGCCTGCAACGCGCCCGGGTCCGCGCGCTCGCCCTGCGCGCCGAGGACCTGACCCCCGCCGACCAGGCCGCCCACCAGCTCACCTTCGACCCCGTGGACGAGAAGGTCCGCCGCCTCGAGCAAACGGCAGACCGAGCCCGAGCCAAGTTCGGCCCCCGCGCGGCGTTCCCGGGCGCCTTGGCGGCGTGACTTCGCCGCGCCTGACCCTTGGTTCAGTTGGCCCACGGCGGGGCCAGCAGCGTGCCGTCGGCCAGCTCCGCGGTGAGGCCGACGGAGGTGGTGACCCAGGTGAGCGCGGTGTGGCCGGTCGGATTCTCGACGGCCAGGGTCGTGCCGGGGTTCACGATCACCGTGTCGCCGGCCGCGATCCGCTCGCTGTGCCCGTCGAGAGTGATCAGGAGTTCACCGGCGAGCAGGTGAAGGATCTCCTCCCGGCTGACGGTATGGGCGGGCGCCTTGGTCCTGGCCGGTATCTCGCCCCGCCAGGCACACAGTTCGGTGCTGCCGGTACGAGGAGAGGCGTACGAGACGAAACGGGCACCGCGGATCTCGTGGGTGACGGCTGCCGAGGAGCGGACTACGGGCATGACGGTGATCTCCGTTCACTTGGTCAAGTAGCTTGACTACATAGTCAGGCAGCTTGACCGAATTGGCAACAGTGTTTGAATGCCTCCGTGCAGAACTCCGATGCCCTGGCCCTGTCCGCCGCCGTCCTCGCCGTGGCCGGCGACCTCGCGCAGCGCATTCATGAGGGCGTGGTCGCCCGGGGCTTCCCGGGCCTGCGGCCCGCCCACGGGTTCGCCTTCGCGCGGCTCGCTCCCGCCGGGGCCACCGTCACGGATCTCGCCGCGCATCTGGGGGTGACCAAGCAGGCGGCGAGTCAGTTGGTGGACGAGGTCGAGCGCAAGGGGTACGTCGAGCGCAGGCCGCACCCCGGGGACGCGCGGGCCCGGCTGGTCGTGCTGACCGAACGCGGCTGGGCGTGCACCCGGGCGGCGGAGGAGGCGGCCGGTGAAGTGGTCGGGAAGTGGGCCGAGGCGCTGGGGGAGGGCGAAGTGGGCGTGCTGCTGGACCGGTTGGTGCGCATCGCGCCCCGCGGGCCGGTCAGACCTGCCTGGTGACGGAGTGTCGGGGTGGGGATCTGGTTAGCACCGCAAGTTTTTACTGGCGCGTAACTTCACAGTTGGAGTACTCGGCCGTAACTTGACGAGTGAACAGCATCCCGTGATCCGGATCACAGGGTTGGCCGTGCACCTCCCTTTGAGCCGCAAGGAGATCACACGATGCTGCCCTGGAAGCGAGTGCTCAGACCGCTCGCCGCGCTTCTGTTCGCCCTCGCCCTCGCCGCCGTGCCGGCCGCCACCGCCCGTGCCTCCGGCACCGCCGCGGCCGGCGGCGGCTGGAACGACTACGCGTGCAAGCCGTCCGCCGCCCATCCCCGGCCCGTCGTCCTCGTCCACGGCACCTTCGGCAACTCGGTCGACAACTGGCTCGGCCTCGCCCCGTACCTCACCAGCCGCGGATACTGCGTCTACTCCCTCGACTACGGGCAGCTCCCCGGGGTGCCGCTCTTCCACGGTCTCGGGCCCATCGACAAGTCGGCCGGGCAGCTGTCCGCCTTCGTCGACAAGGTGCTCGCCGCCACCGGAGCCGCCGAGGCCGACCTGGTCGGCCACTCCCAGGGCGGCATGATGCCCCGCTACTACCTGAAGTTCCTCGGCGGCGCGGCCAAGGTGCACGCCCTCGTCGGCATAGCCCCCGACAACCACGGCACCGACCTGATCGGCCTCACCAACCTGCTGCCGTACTTCCCCGGCGCCGAGGACCTGCTCAAGGCCACCACCCCCGGTCTCGCCGACCAGATCGCCGGCTCCGGCTTCCTCACCAAGCTCAACGCGGGCGGCGACACCGTCCCCGGCGTGCGCTACACCGTCATCGCCACCAAGTACGACGAGGTGGTCACCCCCTGGCGCACCCAGTACCTGAGCGGCTCGGACGTCCGCAACGTCCTGCTCCAGGACCTCTGCCCGCTCGACCTGTCCGAACACCTCGCGATCGGCCTGTTCGACCGGATCGCCTTCCACGAGGTGGCCAACGCCCTGGACCCGGCCCACGCCACCGCCACCACCTGCGCCTCAGCCCTGAGCTGAGCCGCCGCCGGGGCCTGTCCGGTCTGAGCCGCCGGACAGGCCCCGGAGCCTCACCGGCGCCGGCCGCCGCCCGCCGCGCGCCGCCGCACCGACAGGAACAGCGCGGCCGAGCCGACCGCCAGCGCCGCCGCGCCGCCGACGGCGAGGGAGGAGGCGCCGGCGGAGGCGCCCGTCTCGGCCAGCCTCGCCGAACCCCCTTCCGCCTCCGGACGGTTGGCCGGTGTGGCGGGCTGCTCCGCCGGGGCGGCGGCGGCCGGTTCCGCCGAGGTGTGCGCGTCGTCGTCCCCGTGCCCGTGGTGCTCGACCGTCGACTTGCCGGCGCCGGCCGCGATCTGCTCCTCGGAGGGCGCGGACGCGCTCGGCGCGGGAGCGCTGCCGTCGCCGGCGCCGCCGAAGTCGACGTCCGAGCACGAGTAGAACGCCTCCGGGCTGTCCGAGCGCTGCCACACCGCGTACAGCAGATGTCGGCCGGACCGCTCGGGCAGGGTGCCGGTGAAGGTGTAGAAGCCGCCCGCCGGGACCGGGTCGGTGACCTCCGCCACCGGGTGCTCCAGGTCCAGGTCGGCCCAGGCCAGTCGCTTCGCAGGGTCGTACCCCGGCTTCGTGGCGTACACGGTGAACGTTCCCTTGTGCGACGCGGTCACCCGGTACTTGAAGGTGTACGACCCGCCGTGCACGCGCGTCGCAGGCCAGTCGGCGCGGGCCAGGTCGAGCCCCTTGAACTCCTCGTTGCCCGCGCTGCACAGCCGGCCGTCCGGGATCGACTGCCGGTGCCGCCCGGCCGCGTCGCCGATCCGGATGCCGTTCCAGTCGTACAGGGCCTGCGTCCCGCCCGCCGCGACGGCCGCCTCGCACGCGGCCGACTCCGGGCTCTCCGGGCCTTCCGCGTAGCACTGCGCGACCCGGCTGACCGGGTCGCCCATCGTGCCGTGCGCGGCCGCGGGCCACGCGGCGAACACGCTCAGACCGAGCGCGGCGACGGTGACGGCGGACGCTGTGGCCTTGCGGCTGCTGGGCATGCGGATCTCCTCCGAACGGTGCGTGGGCGATCCGAAGCTAGCCCCGCGACAGCGCCGGAACGCCCGTCGGGAGCCGTGGGAGGAGATCCTTATGGTCCGCTTAAGGGAGTGCTCAGGCTCAGCTCAGACAGATAGCGTGCGCCCCATGATCGACAAGAGCCACAGCGGCACGGAAGGCAACGCCGGCATGGAAGACAGCGCCGGCACGGAAGGCAGCGCCGGCACGGAACAGGTCCGGCCGGCCGGCGCGCGGGACGTACCCGCCGTGCGGGCGGTGACGGACGCGGCGTACCACCACTACATCGAGCGCATCGGGGTCGTGCCCCAGCCCATGGAGGCCGACCACGCGGCGGACGTGGCCGCAGGCAAGGTGTTCGTCACCGGCGATCCCGTCGTCGGGCTGGTGGTGGTCGAGGCGTTCGCCGACCATCTCTTCCTGGACAGCATCGCCGTCCACCCGCAAGCCCACGGCACGGGCGTCGGACGCCGCCTGCTGCGCTTCGTCGACGCACGCGCGCGAGCACTCGGGCTGGGCGAGATCAGGCTCTATACGAACGCGATGATGTGGGAGAACCAGAAGATCTATCCGCGCTACGGCTACGAGGTCGTGGCCCGCCGGGTCGACGGCCCCTACGACCGGGTCCACTACCGCAAACTGCTGGGCTGAGCCGCCCTCGTGTCAGGCGTCGGGCCACCAGGTGCGCGCGATGTCCTTGCGCACCTCCGGCCGTCCCGCCGGGGTCTCTTCCGCCTCCTCGGATATCCGGCGGCTGTCCGTCCGCTTCAGGGGCTTCTTCTGCACGGTCATGCGGCGCATCGCTGCCTCCTTCGTGGCTACCGGGTTCCGTGTTGTCACGGAGGTAGACGTTTTCCGGGAGATTTCCTCATCGGTACCGGTTTGTCAGTGGTGGCTGTCACGTCCGTACTGGCAGTGGCGTGTGTCACCCTCCGGGCATGAAGAGCGAGACCACGCACAGGGGTGCTGGTGCCCCGGAAGCGGTCTGGGATGCGCCCGATCCTGTGGAGCCGCCGACCCAGGCCGTGCGCGGGGAGCGACCGTCCGGGCGCGGTGCGCTGTGGCGCGAGGAGGTGGTCGGCGAGCGGTACGCGGTGGTGGCCGTCGTGTGGCCTCAGCCGAAGTCACGGACGTAACGGACCTCCCGCGCGCAGAAGTCGTATCCGAGCCACTTGTTGATCGCGATCATGGGTTCGTTCCCGGTGTCGTTGCCCGTGAACGCCTCGGTGAGACCGGCGGCGCGGGCCCGGCGCAGGGAATGGATCTTGGCGAGCTTGGCCAGGCCACGGCCGCGGTGGGCGCGGACGGTGCCGGTCATCGCCGTCGAGTAACGGGTGCCGCCGTCGGTGTAGGCCACGGTGAAGGCGACCGGTCGGCCGTCGGCGCAGACCACCACGGTCAGCTCCCGGTTCAGCAGCGGGTGGTGCCAGACCTCCTCGACCCACGCGTCGTAGTCCGTGAACTCGGTGTCCACATCGCCCGGTTCGTCGCGCACCGTCTCCGCGTCCAGCTCGAACAGCGGCCGGGGATCGGCCGCGAAGTCGGCGGCCGTGCGCAGCTCCACCCCGGGCGGGGTCTTGGGGACCGGCGGCAGGGTGCCGTGCGCCAGGTCGAGCCGGAGGAAGTGGGCGCTGCGGCCCGGCCGGTAGCCGTGCCGCTCGGCGAAGGCCCGGTTGGCCGGCTCGTCCAGGGCCCAGGCCAGCAGCCGGGTCGCGCCCAGGTCCGCCAGGTACTCCTCGGCGACCCGCGTCAGCAGCCGGCCGGCCCCGCGCCCGGTCCGGTCCGGGCGGACGTAGATGTTCAGCGCGCCCTGGCCCGGCTCGGGGCTGTCGTGGATCAGATGGACCTGCGCCGTGCCGATGATCTCGCCGTCCTCCTCCGCGACGAGCGGCCGGAACCGGGCGGCGGGACGGATGTGGGCGGCCGTGTGCCGCACCGAGTCCGGGGTGAACAGGATGTACGGCAGCGCGAGGCGGCGCACCCGGGCGAAGCCCTCCGCATCGGCCGGGACATCAGGGCGCAAGTCACGTACGAGGACTGTCATGGCACCGCACCGTACGAGGCCGGGCCGCCGGGCTGCCTCCCATTTTCCGGCGGGTGCGGGACAATCGGCCCCGTGAGCCTGAAGATCCGCATCGATGACAGCGCGCCCCCGTACGAGCAGGTGCGGGCGCAGATCTCCGAGCAGGCGCGGTCCGGGGCGCTCCCGGTGGGGTACCGGCTGCCCACCGTCCGGGGGCTGGCCGAGTCACTGGGGCTCGCGGTGAACACGGTGGCCAAGGCGTACCGGGCGCTGGAGGGCGACGGGGTGATCGAGACGCGGGGCCGCAACGGCACGTTCGTGGCCGCCGCCGGACCGGCCGCGCAGCGGGAGGCTGCCTCGGCCGCCCAGGCGTACGCCGAGCGTGCCCGGCGGCTCGGCCTCGCCGAGGACGAGGCACTGCACGCCGTACGGGACGCCCTGCGGGCGGCTTACGGGGAGGACTGAGGAGGGGCCCGTTCCGCCGCCCGGCCGTTCCCCGGCCGATGTGTGCTCGCTCGGGGGCGTGGGGCGGCGGCAGCGGCGGTTCCGGGCCGCCGGGCGCCTGTCCCTCGGCGGGAATCAGCCGGCGCCGCTGCGCGAGTTCGCCCGCTCCGGTGTTCTCGTCACCGTCAGCCCCGCCCGGCGTGCCGCCCGCCCGAACACCACCGCGTCCTGTACCGCCGCGCCGCCCGGGTCGTTGTTGAAGTACGCGTACACGTCCTGGTCGTCGGGCCAGGTCGTCGCGACGCGGTCCACCCAGGTCTCCAGGCTGTGCCGGCCGTAGCGCGGCCAGGGCCGGGCGCGGCCCTGGTGGAAGCGGACGTAGCCCCAGCCGGCGGTGCGCCACAGCGGGCCGGCCGGGCGTGCCAGGACGTCCGCCCAGCACAGGGCCGCGCCCCGGGCCACCAGCACCGCGCGCACCTCGCCGGTCCACCAGGAGTCGTGCCGGGGCTCGACCGCCACCCTCGTACCGGGCGGGAAACAGGCCAGGCAGGCGTCCAGCAGGGCCGCATCGGCGCGCAGGGTGGGCGGGAGCTGGAGGAGGACGGGGCCGAGGCGGTCGCCGAGACCCGCCGCGTGGGTCAGCAGCCGGTGCACCGGTTCCCCGGGCTCCTTCAGCCGCTTGACGTGGGTGAGGAACCGGCTGGCCTTGACCGCGACCACGAAGTCCGGCGGCACCCGCTCCCGCCAGCCGGCGAAGGTGTCGTACGACGGCAGCCGGTAGAAGGCGTTGTTGATCTCCACGGTCGCGAACAGCCGGGTGTACTCCTCCAGCCACCGCCGCGCCGGCACCCCGGCCGGATAGACGAGGTCCCGCCAGTCCTTGTACTGCCACCCCGACGTTCCGACATACAGGGTCATACCCCCATGAAAGCACTCGCCGTGGCCGTACTCACCCGAGCGGTGCTCACAGGTACAGCCCCGCGTCCGCTCCCTCCCGGGCCCCCGGTACCGACGTCGGCGCGGTGCCCCGGCGCAGCGCGTACAGCTCGGCCAGGGTCGCGCCCTCCCGGCCGATGCCCTGCTCGGTGCCGAGCCAGTCCACCGCCTCCCGGTGGGTCAGCGGGCCCACCTCGATCCGGGCCAGGCAGCGGCCGGGGCGGACCACGGCCGGGTGCAGCCGCTCCAGGTCCTCGTTGGTGGTGACGCCGACCAGTACGTTGCGGCCCTGGCCGAGCAGGCCGTCGGTGAGGTTCAGCAGCCGGGACAGGGCCTGTCCCGCGGTGTGCCGGGCCTCGCCGCGGATCAGTTCGTCGCAGTCCTCCAGCAGCAGCAGGCGCCAGCGGCCCTTGCCCGCGCCGTCGTCCTCGCCGATCGCGATGTCCATCAGATAGCCGACGTCGGAGAAGAGCCGCTCGGGGTCCAGGACGCAGTCGACCTGGCACCAGTCCCGCCAGGAACGGGCCAGCGTGCGCAGCGCGGAGGTCTTGCCGGTGCCCGGCGGGCCGTGGAGCAGCAGCAGCCGGCCGGCGATGTCCTCGGGCGTCGTCCGCATCAGCCGGTCCATGGCGTCCGCCACCGGCGCCGTGTAGTTGGCCCGGACCTCCTCCCAGGTGCCCGCGGAGATCTGCCGGGTGGTGCGGTGCGGGCCGCGCCGCGGGGAGACGTACCAGAACCCCATCGTCACGTTCTCCGGCTGCGGTTCCGGCTCGTCGGCCGCGCCGTCCGTGGCCTGGCCGAGGATCCGCTCGGCCAGGTCGGCGCTGGTCGCGGTGACCGTCACGTCCGCGCCCCGGTTCCAGCGGGAGACCAGCAGGGTCCAGCCGTCCCCCTCGGCGAGGGTCGCGCTGCGGTCGTCGTCGCGGGCCACCCGCAGCACTCGGGCGCCCTCCGGCAGCAGGGTCGCTCCGGAGCGGACGCGGTCGATGTTCACCGCGTGCGAGTACGGTTGCTCGCCCGTCGCGAAGCGGCCGAGGAACAGCGCGTCGACGACGTCGGACGGGGAGTCGGAATCGTCGACGTGGAGCCGGATCGGCAGGGCGTCGTGTGGGTTCGCGGACATGTCCGCCATGATCCGGCACGGATGCCCCGCCCGCACGGCATTTCCGGCCCAACGCTCCGCCGGAAGAGCCGTACCGTCCTTCGGAAGCCCGACCACCGGCTCCACGTCCGGAAGCGTCAGTCGTGCCGGCCCCTCCCGGAACCGCGCCCCCGCAACAGCGCGACCAGCAGGACCAGCAGGCTGAACCCGGTCACCACGACCACCCCGCCCCCGGCCGACCAGCGGTGCGCGGCCAGCATGCACTGGGCGACCAGCAGGTCGACGGCGATCGCGCCCGCGAGGGCGGTGACCGCGCGGCCGAGCGGATCCGGCCCGCGCAGCGCTGCGGCGATCGCCCCGGCCGGCGCCGCGAGCAGAAAGAAGAGCGTGCACGGGGCACGCAGGGGTGATCCGGAGTCGATCAGCGCGAGCAGCGCGCCGGCCGTCGCGACGGCGGCCACGGCCCCGACGAGCACCGGTGCCGGGCCCCTCCCCGGCCCCGGCCGGACGCAGTCGGTGTCCGTCCCGGTGCCGTCCGGCGAAGGTGGCTTGATACGTATGTTCTGCATTGGCGACTTTGCCCCCCGACGCGCCTGATGCCGGGTTTCAATGTGGCGCAGCCGTCGGCGGGGCGTCAAGACGGCGGCATGGACGGAACGGACGTTCCCCGAAGCGCTCCGACGGTCGTTCTCCCTTGTGTCCCAAGGGAGTTGGCGCAGTGTCAACGGACGCGGCGTGCACGCGCAAGGCATGAGCGGTGAATGTCTCTGGTCGATTTCGTTGAGACCGCGACAGTTTTGGCATGAACACTTCCTGTCAACACGCGTAGCTGCTACCAACGTTGAGGCAGAGATCCTGCTAAAGGGAGGTTCCATGAGACGTTCCCGACTTACCGGACTCGTTACCTCACTCCTCCTCGCCGCCGGCCTCGGTCTCACCGGGGCCGCTTCGGCGCAGGCGACCTCGACGGCCGCGGCCGGCGGCTACGTGGCCCTCGGCGACTCCTACTCCTCCGGAGTGGGCGCCGACAGCTACATCGGCTCCAGCGGCAACTGCAAGCGCAGCACCAAGGCGTACCCGTACCTGTGGAACGCCGCCCACAGCCCCTCGTCGTTCGCCTTCAACGCCTGCTCGGGCGCCACGACGGACGACGTGCGCGCGAACCAGCTCGGCTCGCTCTCCTCCTCCACCTCGCTGGTGTCCGTCACGGCCGGCGGCAACGACGCGGGCTTCGCCGACGTCATGACGACGTGTGTGCTCCAGTCCGACAGCTCCTGTCTCTCCCGGATCAACACCGCCAAGGCGTACGTCGCCAACACGCTCCCCGGCAAGCTGGACACCCTCTACGGCGCGATCAGGGCCAAGGCCCCGTCCGCCCGGGTGGTCGTCATCGGCTACCCCCGCTTCTACCTGCTCGGCCAGACCTGCCTCGGCCTCTCCGAGACCAAGCGGGCCGCCATCAACGACGCCGCCGACTACATCGACACCGCCATCAAGGCCCGCGCCACGGCCCACGGCTTCGTCTTCGGCGACGTCCGCACCACCTTCTCCGGCCACGAGATCTGCTCCGGCTCCTCCTGGCTGCACAGCGTCGACTGGCTCGACATCGGCGACTCGTACCACCCGACCGCGGCCGGCCAGTCCGGCGGCTACCTGCCGGTGTTCACGAACAACACGTGACCCGGACGGGCTCGCCCCGCCGGGTGATCTTCCGGGCGTGTCCCGGGAAACCGGTCAGGGCGAGCCCGTGGGCGAGGCCGACACCGCGGGTGCCCGGGTGCCCGGCGAGGTGAGATCGCCCACGTTCCGTCCGGCGGGCGACACGCCCTTGATCGCGGACGACCTCGATCCACCGCGACATCACTCGCCGTAACCGCCGGGCTGTTGGCGGCCCGCACGACCCGCCAGGTGACCGCTTGTCCAACTCACCCTGAAATCGGTCGGATTCGGAGAGTAGTCAAAGGGGGATGGTCAACCCCCTTACAGGGATGGTGAATCCTGTGACCGAGATACCCGGGTGCCCCAGTGGGGCGATAGGGTTAGCCTGCCCGGGCCGGGTGACTCGTACGGGTGGGGAGTGACATGGAACAGATAACGATGCGCAGCAGGGCGCGGGTCCCTGCGATCACCTGCGGGAGCAGCGCGACCAGTTCGCGCCTGGACCGCCATCTGTCGGTGCTGGCGGGACCCGCCATACCGCAACGGGAGACGGTCGAGGCGACCTCGCTGATGCGTGAGCTGACGGCACGCGGCTCCGTGCACCAGCGCAGCGACCGGCGTGCGCGGGTCAGCCGGGTGTCCCTCTTCGCGCCGCTGCGCCGGCTGCGCCGTTCGCTGTTCGGCGGTCACTGACCGCACCGCGGGGCCCCGTCCTCCGAGCGGGGTGCCGCGCTCAGGCCACCACACCGTCCCGGCGCAGCGCTGCGATCTCGTCGTCCGTCATCCCCACGGCACGCAGCAGCGCTCCGGTGTGCTGCCCGAGCGCGGGCACCTCACCCATCCGCGCCTCGTCCCCGCCCGGCAGTGTGATGGGCGGCAGCAGCGCCCGCAGCGGTCCGGCCGGCGTTCCCACCTGACGCCACCGCTCCCGCGCCGCAAGCTGCGGATGCTCCGCCAACTCGCGCACGTCCCGCAGCCGGGCACAGGCGATGCCCGCCCGCTCCAGCCGGGCCAGCGCCTCCCCGGCGTCCAGCCCCCGCAGCGCCGCCGCCACCAGCGCGTCGGTCCGCTCCCGGTGCGCCACCCGGGCGGCGTTCGTCGCGTACGCCGGGTCCGTGCCCAACTCCGGGTCGCCCAGGACCTGTTCGGCCAGCCGCCGCCACTCCCGGTCGTTCTGCACCGACAGCAGCACCCGGCCGCCGTCCGCCGTCGGATAGGCGTCGTACGGAGCGATCACCGCGTGCGCCAGCCCGGTGCGGGCGGGTGGCTCACCGCCGTGCATCGTGTGGTGCAGCGGATGGCCCAGCCACTCGGCGAGCGCCTCCAGCATCGACACCTCCACCGGGCCGCCCCGCCCGGTCGTGCCGCGGCGCACCAGCGCGGCCAGCACACCGGAGAACGCGTACATGGCCGCCGCGATGTCCGCCGCCGGGACGCCCGCCTTCACCGGCTGCTCCGGAGTCCCCGTCACCGACACCAGGCCCGCCTCGCACTGCACGAGCATGTCGTAGGCCCGCTTGTTCGCGTACGGTCCCGAGCCGCCGTAGCCCGAGATGTCCACGGCGATCAGCCGCGGGTGCGCGGCGCACAGCGTGGCCGCGTCCAGGCCGAGCCGGGCCGCCGCGCCGTGCGCGAGGTTCTGCACGAACACGTCCGCGTCCGCGACCAGCCGCCGTACGACGGCCAGGCCGCGCGGGTCCTTCAGATCCAGCGCGAGGGACTCCTTGCCGCGGTTGCACCACACGAAGTGCGAGGCCAGACCGCGGGCCGCCGTGTCGTAGCCGCGCGCGAAGTCGCCGCCGTCGACCCGCTCCACCTTGATGACCCGGGCGCCCAGGTCGGCGAGCTGCCGGGTCGCGAAGGGCGCGGACACGGCCTGTTCGACGGCTACGACGGTGATGCCCTCCAAGGGGAGCGGGAGTTGATCCATGGGGTGGATGATCTCCCCTGACCGGCGGCCTTGTCAGCAGTACGGGCGCCGTCAGCCGTGATCGACGAGGAGTGGGCCCGGTGCCGGCTCGGTCTGACCGCGCAGCTGCCGGAGGCCGCCACGCGCCCCCGTACGGTGGGCTAGAGCAGCGCGAACTGCCCCTCCGGCCCTTCCTCCTGATGGTCCAGCACCGACGCCGGACGCCGGGCGGACTCCGAAACCGGGAGGACGCCCGCCCGCCGCAGCTCGCCCGCCGTCACCGCCGACACCGGCCGCAACCGGGCGCGCGGGGCCCGCAGTTCGGCCAGCAGCGCGAGGACCGTGATCAGCTCCAGCAGCTCCGAGGTCCAGCTCTGCGGCCAGGCCGCCGGGCGGATCGCGGCGAGCGTGCCCGGCTCGGCCGGCGCGGTACGGGCCGCGAACCAGGACTCCAGCACCCGGACCCCGGCCACCTCGAACTCCCAGACCTCGGCCGGGACGGGGGAGATCCGGCCCTCGTCCAGGTACAGGGCCGCCTCCTCGGGGTCGTACCGCAGGGTCCCCGGACGGCCCGGCAGCGGCGCCCGGACGTACGGCCGGCGGCCACCGGGCAGCCGGGGCCGCTCCCCGTCCCGGCACATCAGCCACAGCATCCGGCGGCCCAGCTCCACCCCGGCCGCCCACAGCTCGCCGTCGTCGGTGAGCGGCACGGTCAGGTCCGGGCGGACCACCGCCATGATCCACGCCAGCACGTCCGCCGCCAGGGGGCGCGCGCCCAGGCGGACGGACAGCAGGTCCACCAGGCCCGGGGCCAGGTTCGGTTCGGCGCCGCCGGGGCGCCGGTACAGCGGGCGGATCCGGCCGGTGCGCAGCGTGGGCAGCAGCGGGGTCGCCAGCAGCGGCAGGTCCGCGTCACCCGTCTGGGCCGTGAACACCTGCCGTGCGTCCGCCACCCGCCACAGCTCCGGGCGGGCCGTGTCGATCAGCCGGTGGTCCGGGATCAGCCACCGCTCGTCGAACGGCGCGGCCAGCACCCGCACCGGCTCCGCGCAGGGCCCCTCGGCCCGGGCCAGCCGCCCGGTACCGGTGGACTGACCGGGCAACTGGGCCACGGCCGAGGTGAGCGCACGTGCCCGGGTCGGCTCGAACAGGGCCTCCCGGTCCGGTCCCTCGGCCCTCAGCAGCGCCTCCCAGCGGGCCCGCAGCGAGCCCGGATCGGGCGCCGTCGGCCAGTGGCGGCCCGGCCGCAACGGTGCGACGGACCACGGCATGAGGTCCACCAGCGGCGGAGCGTCGTCGTGCGTCACGGTCGGCATCGTACGGCCTCGACCGCCCCCGGTTCAGGTGGCGTCGAGCGTGACCGTGAACGAGAACCGGTCCCCCCGGTAGTGGATGACGGCCACGTCCAGCACCCGCCCCTCGCTGTCGTACGTCACCCCGGTGTAGTGCAGGATCGGGCTGAGCAGCGGCACATCGAGCAGCCGCGCCGTGACCGGATCGGCGAGCCGCGCCTGCACCGTGTCGGTGATCCGGCTGATGTCGGCCTTGACCACGTCCCGCAGCACCTTGGTCATCGGCCAGCGCACCAGGTCGTCCGGGTCGATCCGCTCGGCCAGGTCGGGCCGGATGTGGTTGACGGCGTGGTTGGTCGGCTCCCCGGTCTTCTCGTCGCCGCGCAACCGGTGGTACACCGCCACCTCCGCGAGGTCCGGGAAGTACTCGGCGAGCGCGGCCGGAACCGGCACCCGCCCGTGCTCCAGCAGCTCGGTCGTCATCCCGGACTGCTGGGCCACGATGGCGTCCACCGAGCCCAGCAGCCGCACCGGCGCCCCGCGCCGCACCCCGGGCTCGATGAACGTGCCGCGCCGCCGGTGCCGGCTGATCAGCCCCTCGTCCTCCAGCTCCTTCAGCGCCTGCCGCATGGTCAGCACGCTCACGCCGTAGTGCTCCGCCAGCCGCTCCTCGGTGGGCAGACGCAGCGGATCCTCGGGGGAGCGGCCCAGTATCGAGGCGCGCAGCGACTGCGACACCTGGTACCACAGCGGCAGCTTGCGGTTCAGGACGATGGAGTCCGGGGCGAAGGAGGTCACCCCGCTATCCGTACCCGGCGGGGAACCTCCCGCGCAACGGCGGCCGTCATCCCCGGAAGTGCCGCTGAAGTCCCTGCCACACATCGTCGTAGCGCCGCTGGAGGTGGTCCGCGCCGGCCGCGTGCGGGGTGAGGGTCACCGGCCAGCGGGTCTCGAACATGAAGGCCAGCCCGTCGTCGACCTTGTGCGGCCGCAGCTCGGCCGCGCTCGCCCGGTCGAACGTCTCCCGGTCCGGGCCGTGCGCCGACATCATGTTGTGCAGCGAGCCGCCGCCGGGCACGAAACCCTCCGCCTTGGCGTCGTAGGCGCCCTCGATCAGGCCCATGTACTCGCTCATCACGTTCCGGTGGAAGTACGGCGGCCGGAAGGTGTCCTCGCCCACCAGCCAGCGCGGCGCGAACACCACGAAGTCCACGCCGGCCAGGCCCGGGGTGTCCGACGGGGAGGTCAGCACCGTGAAGATCGACGGGTCCGGGTGGTCGTAGGAGATGGTGCCGATCACATTGAACCGGCGCAGGTCATAGACGTACGGCACATGGTTGCCGTGCCAGGCGACCACATCCAGGGGGCTGTGGTCGTAGGTGGCCGTCCACAGGTTGCCGCAGAACTTGTTCACCACCTCCACCGGGCCCTCGACGTCCTCGTACGCGGCGACCGGCGCCCGGAAGTCCCGGGGATTGGCCAGGCCGTTGGCGCCGATAGGACCGAGGTCGGGCAGCCGGAACGGCGCCCCGTAGTTCTCGCACACATAGCCGCGCGCGGAGTCGTCCAGCAGCTCCACACGGAAGCGCACCCCACGGGGGACCAGCGCCACATGGGCCGGCTCCACCTGCAACCGGCCGAACTCGGTGTGCAGCAGCAGCCCGCCGCGCTCGGGCACGATCAGCAGCTCACCGTCGGCGTCGGAGAAGACGCGCTCCATCGAGGCGTTGGCGTGGTACAGGTGCACGGCCATGCCCGTGCGCTGCGTCGCGTCGCCGTTGCCGCCCAGCGTCCACAGCCCGCCGAGGAAGTCGGTGCCGGCCGGGGGCTCGGGCAGCGGGTTCCAGCGCAGCCGGTTGGGGTCGGGCACCGTCTCGGTGAAGGGGGCCGTGCGCAGCGCGCCGTTGCCGGTGCGGGTGAACGGCGGGTGGGCGGCCGAGGGGCGGATGCGGTAGAGCCACGAGCGCCGGTTGTGCGCGCGCGGTTCGGTGAACGCCGTACCGCTCAGCTGCTCCGCGTACAGGCCGAGCGGCGCGCGCTGCGGCGAGTTGCGGCCCTCGGGCAGGGCGCCCGGCACCGCCTCGGAGGCGTGCTCATTGCCGAACCCGGTCAGATACGACAGCCCCTCGGCGGCTTTCCGCGTGTCCCCGCTCATGTTCGCTCCTCGCGCTCCTGATTCCTATGGTTCACCGTAGGAATGAGCGGGGGTCCGCGCAAGAGGGTTCCCGGTCCTCCCTCCGAGGTAGGGGGCGAACCAGACCTGAGGCGGATCCGGGGCACCGGGGCGCTGTTCTACGCTCCGGATCATGTCGTGGAAGAAGTGGACGCGCGGGCGGCTCACCGCGCTCGTGGTGTGCGTCCTGCTGCCCTGGGGAGCGGCGGCCTGCGCAACCGGTGAGGCGCACGAGGGCACGGTCTCGCCCTCGCCCGTGGGGTCCGTGCTGGACAGCACCGACGAGACGGGCCGCAACCTGCGCGAGGTGCCGGCGAAGGACGCGCCCGCCGTCGCCGTCGAGGTCGCCCCGGCCTCGGCCGGCGGCTGGGACGTCCGGCTGAGGCTGCGTCACTTCCGCTGCTCCCCGCCCGGCACCCGGCCGGCCGCCGCCCTCGGGCGCGGGCTCGTCCATCTCTACGTCGACGGCCACCGGGTCGCCCGGCTGCACACCCCCTCCTACCACCTGGCCGCCGACCGCGTCCCGCACGGCACCCACCAGATAACGGCCCGGCTGTACGCCGACGACGGCACGGTGTGGGCGGTCCACGGCAAGCCGATCGAAAGCACCGCCGACATCACGGTCTCCGACGCGGAGACGACCAAAACCACCCCCGCCACGCCGGCCGCGTGAGCCCGGCGGCGCGCGGCCGCGCGCCGGGGGGACGGGAGTCGCGCAGGAGGGGGACGGGGACCGCCCGTGCCGCCTCGAAGACGGCCGCCGGACGCGTCCGGCCATGAGGCGACGGATGCCTGCACCGGTGCGGCGACGACGGCCGGACGGAGGGGGAGGCGGTGGCGAATCCGGCGGGTCCGGTGGGTTCGGTGGGTGGGCCTGGCTGTACGCGTGCCCGCCGGCGCGGGGAGCGGGATCGAGGGGCCGGTCGGGGCGGCGGGTGGTCCGGTCGGTCGGCGGGGGAGTGCGGGTGCTCCGGTGGGGATGGCCCTGCCGGTGTGGAATTTCGGTGGCCGGGTCGGGCCGGACGGCGGGGAAAGCGGTGGCGGACCCGGCTGGTTCTCGGCGGGCGCGGCTGTGCGAGGGACTGGTCGGCGCGGGGAGCGGGACGGGTCGTGTCGGTGGGCGGTCGGGCTGGGGTGGCGGGTGGTCCTGTCGGGTCGGCGAGCGCATGGCTGGCGCGGCCGGCTCAGTGGGATACCGGCCGGGGCTGTGGGGGAGTGGCGGCTGCTCCGGCGGCCCGGCACGGGCGGGGCCGGGGCCGGTGGCCGGTGGCCGGGGACGGTCGGCGGGCGGTGGTGGTCGGCGGTCGTGGTCGTCCCGTCGGGCGCGTGGGCGGGTCGGCGGTCGGTGCGGCCACCGGGTGCCGTGTCCGGTGGCGTACCCCGGCAAGCGCGGTCCCCGTGTGCGCCCGCGTCCGCGGATGAGTGCCGGGCCGCCCCTCTCCGTACTGTGAGGAAGGTTTACCTAACCCTGGCGGAAAGGCATCATGAAGCCCGTGCCCCACGCGACATCGCTCCGTCGCGCGCCCGTCCAGCGGCGCAGCGCCGAGCGGCTCACCCGGATTCTCGACGCCTGCGCCGGCCTCCTCGACGAGGTCGGCTACGACGCCCTGAGCACCCGCGCCGTCGCCCAGCGCGCCGGCGTCCCCATCGGCTCGGTCTACCGGTTCTTCGGCAACAAACGGGAGATGGCCGACGCCCTCGCCCAGCGCAACCTGGAGCGGTACGTCGAGCGCGTCACCGAGCGGCTGGACAAGGCCCGCACGGGCGACTGGCGGGCCGCCATGGACGCCGTCCTGGACGAGTACCTCGCCATGAAGCGCACCGCGCCCGGCTTCTCGCTGGTCGACTTCGGCAACCAGATCCCGGTCGGCTGCCGCCACGACGAGCCCAACACCCGCGTCTCCGACCGGCTCACCGAGCTGCTCGCCGGCTACCTCGGCCGCACCCCCGACACGGATCTGCGGCGGGTCTTCCTGGTCGCCGTGGAGAGCGCCGACACCCTCGTACAACTCGCCTTCCGCATCGACCCGCAGGGCGACGAGGCGGTCATCGCGGAGACCCGGGAGCTGCTGCGGGCCTACCTGGCGCGCGTACTCGACTGACCGGCCCCGCGCCTGACCTGGACTTTTGCGCTTATTGCTCGCACGTCAACATCTTGTTAACGCCGGTTGAACGGACCTAACGTCATCGCACCGCCGACCCCCAGGTGGGATGTTCAAGGGCGAACGTTAGGTATCCATTTCATGCTGACCATCCTCGGCTTCGCCATGATCGCGACCTTCCTGGTCCTGATCATGCTGAAGAAGATGTCGCCGATCGCGGCGCTCGTGCTCATCCCCGCGCTGTTCTGCGTGTTCGTGGGCAAGGGCGGCAAACTCGGTGACTACGTCATCGACGGCGTCACCAGCCTCGCCCCCACCGCGGCGATGCTCATGTTCGCGATCGTCTACTTCGGTGTGATGATCGACGTCGGCCTCTTCGACCCGGTCGTGCGGGGCATCCTGAAGTTCTGCAAGGCCGACCCGCTGCGCATCGTCGTCGGCACGGCGGTCCTCGCCGCGATCGTCTCCCTGGACGGCGACGGCTCCACCACCTTCATGATCACCGTCTCGGCGATGTACCCGCTCTACAAGCGGCTGAAGATGTCCCTGGTCGTCATGACCGGCGTCGCCGCCATGGCCAACGGCGTGATGAACACGCTCCCCTGGGGCGGCCCCACCGCCCGCGCCGCCACCGCGCTGAAGGTGGACGCGAGCGACATCTTCGTCCCGATGATCCCGGCCCTCGCCATGGGCCTGCTGTTCGTCCTCGTCCTCGCCTACGTCCTCGGCCGCCGCGAGCGCGGGCGGCTCGGCGTGCTCACGCTGGACGAGGTGCTGGTGGAGGAGACCGAGACGGTGCTGGTCGGCGCCGCCCCCGGCGCCAAGGCCGGCGCTTCCGGCACCGGCGCGGACCTGCCCGGGGAGCCCGCCGAGGACGGCTTCCAGGGCCTGGACCCGGACCGCCCCACCCTGCGCCCCAAGCTGTACTGGTTCAACGCGCTGCTCACGGTCGCCCTGCTCACCGCCATGATCATGGAGTGGCTGCCGATCCCGGTGCTGTTCCTGCTCGGCGCCGCCCTCGCGCTGACCGTCAACTTCCCGCACATGCCGGACCAGAAGGCCCGGATCGCCGCCCACGCGGAGAACGTCCTCAACGTCTCCGGCATGGTGTTCGCCGCCGCCGTCTTCACCGGCGTCCTGCAGGGCACCGGCATGGTCGACCACATGGCCGAGTGGCTGGTCGGCAACATCCCCGACGGCATGGGCCCGCACATGGCCCTCGTCACCGGCGTGCTGAGCGTCCCGCTCACCTACTTCATGTCCAACGACGGCTTCTACTTCGGTGTCCTGCCGGTGCTCGCCGAGGCGGGCCAGGCGCACGGCGTCTCCTCGCTGGAGATCGCCCGCGCCTCGATCGCCGGCCAGCCGCTGCACATGTCCAGCCCGCTCGTCCCGGCCGTCTACGTCCTGGTCGGCATGGCCAAGGTGGAGTTCGGCGACCACACCCGGTTCGTGGTGAAGTGGGCCGCGCTCACCTCCCTGGTGGTGCTCGGCTCGGCGCTCCTGTTCGGCATCGTCTGATCACCCCGGAAAGGACCGCGCCCATGGCGCCCGGTGGAAACCGCGGCTGGCTGCTCCGCCTCGTCATCGCCTTCGGCTGCGCCCAGGGGGCGGTGTCGATGGCCCGCCCCGCCGTCTCCTACCGCGCCCTCGCGCTGGGCGCCGACGAACGGGCGGTCGGCGTCATCGCCGGTGTCTACGCGCTGCTGCCGCTGTTCGCCGCCGTACCGCTCGGCCGCCGCACCGACCACGGCCGCTGCGCGCCCCTGCTGCCCGCGGGCGTGGTCCTCATCGCGGGTGGCTGCGTGCTGAGCGGACTGGCCGGCTCCCTGTGGGCGATGGCCCTGTGGAGCGGCGTGATGGGCCTCGGCCACCTGTGCTTCGTGATCGGCGCCCAGTCGCTGGTGGCCCGCCAGTCCGCGCCGCACGAACAGGACCGCAACTTCGGCCACTTCACCATCGGCGCCTCCCTCGGCCAGCTCGTCGGCCCGCTCGCCGCGGGCGCCCTCGTCGGCGGTCCCGGCCTGGCGCGCAGCAGCGCGCTCGCCCTCGTCACGGCGGGTGCGGGCGCCGCCGTCGCGTTCACCGCGCTGTGGCGGATCGAGGACCGTACGGCCGGCCCGGCGCGCGCGCCGCGCGGCGGGCGGGTGCCGGTCGCGGGCATCCTGCGCGCCCGGGGTGTGCCCGCGGGCATGCTGATCAGCCTCTCGGTGCTGTCCGCGACCGACATCCTCACCGCCTATCTGCCGGTGGTCGGCGAGCACCGGGGCATCGCCCCGGCGGTGATCGGTGTTTTGCTCGCCCTGCGGGCCGGCGCCACCATCGCCTGCCGGCTCGTCCTCACCCCGCTGCTGCGGCTGCTCGGCAGGTCCGCGCTGCTCACCGGGACCTGTCTGCTGGCGGCCCTGCTGTGCGCGGGGGTCGCGCTGCCGGTGCCGGTGTGGGCGCTCGGCGCGATGCTCACGCTCCTCGGCTTCTGCCTGGGCGTCGGCCAGCCGCTGTCGATGACGACGGTGGTGCAGGCGGCGCCCGAGGAGGCCCGCTCCACGGCGCTCGCCCTGCGGCTGACCGGCAACCGGCTGGGCCAGGTCGCCGCCCCGGCCGCCGCGGGCCTGGTCGCCGGGGTGGCGGGGGTGGCGGCGCCGTTCCTGATGCTGGGCGGGCTGCTGCTGGCCTCCTCCGGGGTGGCGCTGCGCTCCTCCGGGGCGCCCCGGGAGGAGGCCGGACGGGTGGCGGGAGAGCGGCGCGCGGGCCGGGGACTGCGCCGCACGAGCGATATCTGACGGCGCGTCCGGCGCAGTTGCCGGGAGCCGCGCGGTCCTTGAGGCAGTGTCCAGGCGAAAGAGCGATTTGTATGAAAATCGTCTGAACCCGGAGGATTGCGCATGCCCACCCTGACACTCCCCCGTGCAGCCGGTTCCCGCGCGGGCGCCACCGTCGTCCTCACCGCCCTGGCCGCGGCGGGCGCGTCGTGGGTGGCGGCGCCGAACGCGGCGGCCCAGGGGGAGAACGGCGACATCAGGATCCACAACGCCCGCTCCACCAACCCCCCGTCGTTCATCGGCTCGGCCAAGGACGACCCGGTGGTCTGCAAGTTCTTCCTGGAGGCCGTCAACTTCGACACCCTGACCAGCATCGCGTACACGATCACACCCCAGCCCCCGCTGCCCACCGCCGCCACCGTGACCGGCATCATCCAGCTGGCTGGCGGCGCCGGGCACACCGACCCGCTGGGGCTGGCCGACGGGCAGTACAAGATCAGCTGGACGGTGGGGGCGCCCCCGGCCCTGAAGGAGAAGGTCTTCCGCGTCAACTGCCACGACGGCAAGGTGGAGGGCGCGCCCGGCGGCCAGATCGAGGACCACCAGCAGCACGACGGGGAGCACCAGGACAACGGTTCCTGGGGTCAGAGCGACCACGACGGCCCGAAGGGCGGTGTGCACGCGGGCGGCGGCGGCCTCATCGACACGGCCGCCGCGTACTCCCCGGTGGCCGCCGCGGCGGCCGTGGGCCTGGTCGCCGTCAGCGCCGCCGTGTACGTCCGGCTGATCCGCCGCCGGCCCCATGGCGCCGCGTAGACGGCGCAGGCCCTGGTACCGGACCCGCGCCTACCGCCTCGCGCGGACGGCCGTGCTGGTGACCGTCCTGGTGGCGGTCGGCTCGCGCTGCGGGGGACCCGACGGACCGGCCGAGGCCGGCCGGGCGGGCGGCGCGGACGAGGCGGCGGCCCCGGCCGCCCCGCCGCCCCGCCCGCTGCCCCGGTCCCGGCCGACCTCCTTCCGCGTGCCCTCTCTGGGGATCGACGCCCCGGTCGTCCCGCTCCGCCTGGACGCCCACCGGGAGCTGGAGACGCCGCCGGTGGACCAGCCCCGGCTGGTCGGCTGGTACGCGGGCGGGCCCACGCCGGGCGAGGCGGGCACCGCGGTCGCCGTCGGCCACCGCGACACCCGCAGCGGAGCCGCGGTGTTCGCCGGGCTCGCCTCGGTCAAGCCCGGCAAGGCCGTCGAGGTGCGGCGGGCGGACGGACGGACCGCCGTCTACTCCGTGGACCGGGTGAAGGTCTACGACAAGGCCGGCTTCCCCGACCGGGAGGTCTACGGCGCGACCGGGCGCCCGGAGCTGAGGATCATGACCTGCGGCGGCCTGTTCAGCCGGCGCACCGGCTACACCAGCAACGTGGTGGTCTTCGCCCATCTGACCGCGGCGAAGTGAGCGGCGGGCGCGCCCGGGAGGCCGGCGGCCGGTGAACCAGCGCCCGGGGGACGGGACCGGTCAACCGGCGTCCAGGGGACGGGCGCCCAGTCAACCGGCATTCAGTGAACCGGCGGCCCGGTCGTGCGGCGGACTCCGCGTCCGCGCCGGCCGGGCCGTCCGCGATGATGTCCCGGTAGGCCCTTGGCCCGGGAATGTCTGGCGCGGAAAAACTATCACCGCTAGTTTGTGTGCCGGACGACGTGGACCCGCCGGGAGGACACAGCATGAAGGCACATGACGCCCTGTACATCGACGGCGCCTGGCGCCCCGCCCAGAGCGGGGACGTGATCGAGGTCGTCAACCCCGCCGACGAGCAGGTCATCGGCAAGGTCCCGGCGGGCGGCGCCTGGGACGTCGACACCGCCGTACGGGCCGCGCGCGCCGCCCTGCCCGCCTGGGCCGCCACGCCCCCGGCCGAACGCGCCGCCCGCCTGGCCGCCCTGCACCGCGCCCTGACCGAGCGCAAGGACGACATCGTCGCGACGGTCACCGCCGAGCTGGGCTCACCGCCGAAGTTCTCCGAGGCCGTGCACGCGGCCGTGCCCCTCGCGGTCGCCGCCTCCTACGCCGAACTGGCAGCGAAGCACTCCTTCGAGGAGAAGGTCGGCAACTCCACCATCCTGCACGAGCCCATCGGCGTGGTCGGCGCGATCACCCCCTGGAACTACCCGCTCCACCAGATCGTCGCCAAGGTCGCCCCGGCCCTCGCCGCCGGCTGCACGATCGTCCTCAAGCCCGCCGAGGACACCCCGCTCGTCGCCCAGCTGTTCGCCGAGGCGGTGCACGAGGCGGGCGTGCCCGCGGGCGTGTTCAACCTGATCACCGGCCTCGGTCCGGTCGCCGGGCAGGCCCTCGCCGAGCACCCCGGCGTCGACCTCGTCTCCTTCACCGGCTCCACCGCGATCGGCCGGCAGATCGGCGCGGTGGCGGGCGCGGCCGTGAAGAAGGTCGCCCTGGAACTCGGCGGCAAGTCCGCCAACGTCATCCTGCCGAGCGCCGACCTCGCCCGTGCCGTGAACGTCGGCGTCGCCAACGTGATGTCCAACTCCGGCCAGACGTGCAGCGCCTGGACCCGCATGCTGGTCCACCGCGACCAGTACGCCGAGGCCGTCGACCTGGCCGCCACCGCCGCCGCCAAGTACGGCGACCGGATCGGCCCGGTGGTCAGCGCCAAGCAGCAGGCCCGGGTGCGCGGTTACATCGAGAAGGGCATCGCCGAGGGTGCCCGGCTGGTCGCGGGCGGCCCCGAAGCCCCGCGCGAGCGCGGCTACTTCGTCAGCCCGACCGTCTTCGCCGACGTCACCCCGGAGATGACGATCGCCCAGGAGGAGATCTTCGGCCCGGTCCTCACGATCCTGCGCTACGAGGACGAGGAGGACGCCCTGCGCATCGCCAACGGCACGGTGTACGGCCTCGCGGGCGCGGTCTGGGCCGCCGAGGAGGCCGAGGCGGTGGCCTTCGCCCGCCGCATGGACACCGGGCAGGTCGACATCAACGGCGGCCGGTTCAACCCCCTCGCGCCCTTCGGCGGCTACAAGCAGTCCGGCGTCGGCCGGGAACTCGGCAGCCACGGACTCGCCGAGTACCTGCAGACCAAGTCCCTCCAGTTCTAAGGAAGTCAGCGACCATGGCCGTACGAGCCGCCGTCCTGCCCGCCGTCGGCGCCCCGCTGGAGATCACCGGCATCGAGCTGCCCGACCCCGGTCCCGGACAGGTCCGGGTCCGCCTCGCCGCCGCCGGCGTCTGCCACTCCGACCTGTCCCTGTCCAACGGCACCATGCGGGTGCCGGTCCCGGCCGTCCTCGGCCACGAGGGCGCCGGCACGGTGATCGCCGTCGGCGAGGGCGTCACCCATGTCGCCCCCGGCAGCCCTGTGGTGCTCAACTGGGCGCCCGCCTGCGGAAGTTGCCACGCCTGCGCGCTCGGCGAGGTCTGGCTCTGCGGCAACGCGCTGAACGGCTCCGCCGACGTCTACGCCCGCACCGCCGACGGCACCGAGCTGCACCCCGGCCTGAACGTGGCCGCGTTCGCCGAGGAGACGGTGGTCTCCGCGTCCTGTGTGCTGCCGGTACCGGACGGGGTGGATCCCGTCGACGCCGCCCTCCTGGGCTGCGCGGTCCTCACCGGCTACGGCGCCGTCCACTACTCGGCGGGGGTCCGGCCCGGCGAGACCGTCGCCGTGTTCGGCGTCGGCGGAGTGGGTCTCGCCGCGCTCCAGTCGGCCCGGATCGCGGGCGCGTCCCGCATCGTCGCCGTCGACGTCACGCCCGCCAAGGAGGAACTGGCCCGCGCCGCCGGCGCCACCGACTACGTCCTCGCCTCCGACACCACGCCCCGCGAGATCCGCGCCCTCACCGGCAAGCAGGGCGTCGACGTGGCCGTGGAGTGCGCGGGCCGCGCGGTCTCCATCCGCGCGGCCTGGGAGTCCACCCGCCGGGGCGGCCGGACCACGGTCGTCGGCATCGGCGGCAAGGACCAGCAGGTCACCTTCAACGCCCTGGAACTCTTCCACTGGGGCCGCACCCTGTCGGGCTGCGTCTACGGCAACACGGACCCGTCCCGCGACGTGCCGATCCTCGCGGACCACGTCAGGCAGGGTCGCCTGGACCTGTCCACCCTGGTCACCGACCGCATCACCCTGGAGGACATCCCGGCGGCCTTCGACAACATGCTCGCGGGGAAGGGGGGCCGGGCGGTCGTGGTGTTCTGACGCCGCCCCTCACCGCAGCGCGCCGGACGGGATGCCGAGCAGGTCGGACATGGCCTGCCAGCAGTACCTACCGGTGCCGCCCCTGCCGCTCCTGGACGAGCAGCCCGCCGGCCACCAGCCGGTCCAGGTGCTCGCTCAGCGTGGAGGGGGCCACCCCGGCGTGCCGGGCCAGCTCACCGGCCGTCCACGCCCGCCCGTCCAGCAGTGCCGGCAGGCCCGCGGCCCGCGTCCGGTCGGCGATCGGCCCGGCCGGCGCGGCGAGGCCGGCGGCCCGGGGGTCCTCGGTGCTCATGTCCCCAGCACGGGGCACCGGTACTTCGGCGGTCGCCGAAGCGTCACACCCGTACCCGCTCGTACTGCTGCGCCAGCCCGTCCAGCAGCGCGCCGAGCCCCGTCTCGAAGGCCCGCTCGTCGATCTTCTCCTGCTGCTCGGCGAGCAGATGGGCCTGCCCGAGGTGGGGGTAGTCGGCCGGGTCGTAGGCGCTCGCGTCGTCCACGAAGCCGCCGGCGAACGACCCGAGTGCCGAGCCCATGATGAAGTACCGCATCAGCGCGCCGATGGAGGTCGCCTGGGCCGGCGGCCAGCCCGCGTCGACCATCGCGCCGTAGACCGCGTCGGCCAGCCGCAGCGCGGCCGGGCGGCGGCCGGGGCCCCGGGCGAGCACCGGGACGATGTTCGGGTGGTCGCGCAGGGCGGCCCGGTAGGAGACGGCCCAGTCGTGCAGCGCGGTCCGCCAGTCCCGGCCGTCCTCGAACATCGACAGGTCGACCTGCGCGCTCACCGAGTCCGCGACGGCCTCCAGGATCTCGTCCTTGGTGCGGAAGTGGTTGTACAGCGAGGGCCCGCTCACCCCCAGCTCGGCGGCCAGGCGCCGGGTCGAGACGGCCGCCAGGCCCTCCCGGTCCACGAGATCCCGGGCCGTTTCGACGATCCGGTCGGGGCTGAGGAGGGGCTTGCGCGGTCGGGCCATGGCGCACATAGTAGGGCTGCGAGGCAGAAACTAGCAGTGCTAATTTAAATGTACGGCTTTCAAGGGCCGTCGACGGATGCGTTCGGTGTGGGGTGATCTCGTGGTGAACCTGGGGCTCAGCGAGGAGCAGGCGGCCGTACGGCAGCTCGCCCGGGACTTCGTGGAGCGCGAGATCGCCCCGCACGTGGTCGCCTGGGACCGCGCCGAGGAGGTGGACCGGGGCATCGTCAAGAAGCTCGGCGACATCGGCTTCCTGGGCCTGACCATCGACGAGGAGTACGGCGGCTCGGGCGGCGACCATCTCGCGTACTGCCTGGTCACCGAGGAACTGGGCCGCGGCGACTCCTCCGTGCGCGGCATCGTCTCCGTCTCCCTCGGGCTCGTCGCCAAGACCATCGCCGCCTGGGGCGGCGAGGAGCAGAAGCGGCGCTGGCTGCCCGGCCTCACCGCGGGCGAGTACGTCGGCTGCTTCGGCCTCACCGAGCCCGGCACCGGCTCCGACGCCGGCAGCCTCACCACCCGCGCCGTGCGCGACGGCGACGAGTACGTGGTCAACGGCAGCAAGATGTTCATCACGAACGGCACCTGGGCGGACGTCGTCCTGCTCTTCGCCCGCTCCACCGACGCCCCCGGCCACAAGGGCGTGTCCGCCTTCCTGATCCCCACCGACACGCCCGGCCTGACCCGCCGCACCATCCACGGCAAGCTCGGCCTGCGCGGCCAGGCCACCGCCGAACTGGTCCTCCAGGACGTGCGGGTGCCCGCCTCCGCCATGGTCGGCGCGGAGGGCAAGGGCTTCAACGTCGCCATGTCCGCGCTCGCCAAGGGCCGCATGTCGGTGGCCGCCGGCTGCGTCGGGATAGCCCAGGCCGCACTGGACGCGGCCGTGGCGTACGCGGGGGAGCGCGAGCAGTTCGGCACCCCCATCGCCCACCACCAGCTGGTGCAGGAGCTGCTCAGCGACATCGCCGTCGACGTCGACGCGGCCCGGCTGCTGACCTGGCGGGTCGCCGACCTGATCGACCGCGGCGAGCCGTTCGCCGTGGAGTCCTCCAAGGCCAAGCTGTTCGCCTCCGAGGCCGCCGTCCGCGCGGCGAACAACGCCCTCCAGGTCTTCGGCGGCTACGGCTACATCGACGAGTACCCGGTCGGCAAGCTCCTGCGCGACGCCCGCGTGATGACGCTCTACGAGGGCACCAGCCAGATCCAGAAGCTGCTCATCGGGCGTGCCCTGACCGGCGTCTCGGCGTTCTGAGTACCCGCCTGAGTACTTCGGCGGATGTCCCCGCGGCCGCGTCCGCCGAAGCTGGGCCCATGAGCGACACACCGGTCAGACAGCAGAGCACCGCAGCCTTCTACGGCCAGGCGGTGGCATCGTTCGCGGTCGCCATGGCGGCCACCGGCATCGGCATCCTCCGGCTGGAGGCCAGCGCCTGGGTCCGCGGGTTCCTGGCGATCGCCGTGCTGTACCTCGTCACCTCCGCTTTCACCCTCGCCAAGGTGATCCGCGACCGGCAGGAGGCCGGGCAGCTGGTCAGCCGGGTCGACCAGGCCCGGCTGGAGAAGCTGCTCGCCGAGCACGACCCCTTCGACAAGGTCTGAACGGCCACGCTAAGCGCCCGCTCACCGTCGGCGGTATGGTGGTGCTCCTGTCACCGAGAGGGGCGAGCGAGCGATGAGTACGGCGGAGGAGACGACCGGCGGCGAAGTGGAGCCGTGGGAAGAGGTCACCCCGGACGCGGCCCGGCGGCTGCTCGTCGCCGCCGTGGAGGCCTTCGCCGAGCGCGGCTACCACGCCACGACGACCCGGGACATCGCGGGCCGCGCCGGCATGAGCCCGGCCGCGCTGTACATCCACTACAAGACGAAGGAAGAGCTGCTCCACCGGATCAGCCGGATCGGCCACGACAAGGCCCTCGGCATCCTGCGCACCGCGGCCCGCCGCGAGGGCAGTGCCAAGGAGCGGCTGGCCGACGCGGTCAGCTCCTTCGTCCGCTGGCACGCGGGCCGGCGCACCACCGCGCGGGTCGTGCAGTACGAGCTGGACGCCCTCGGCCCCGACGCCCGCGCGGAGATCGTCGCGCTGCGCCGCCAGGTGGACGCCGAGGTGCGCCGGATCATCGAGGACGGCGTGGCCGCCGGCGAGTTCGACGTCCTGGACGTGCGGGGCACCACGCTCGCCGTGCTGTCGCTGTGCATCGACGTGGCCCGCTGGTTCAACGTGGACGGCCCGCGCACCCCCGAGGAGGTCGGCGCGCTCTACGCCGACCTCGTCCTGCGGATGGTCGGGGCCCGCTGAGGCCCGGGGCGCGGGCGGTACGCGGGTCGCGGGTACCGCGGGCCTACAGGTAGTACCGCGACACCGACTCCGCCACGCACACCGGCTTGTCGCCGCCCTCGCGTTCCACGGTGAAGGCGACCGTCACCTGCACACCGCCGGTGACGTCCTCGACGCCGGTGATCGTCGCGGTGGCGCGCAGCCGGGAGCCGACGGGGACGGGGGAGGGGAAGCGGACCTTGTTCGTCCCGTAGTTGACGCCCATCTTCACGCCCTCCACCCGGATGAGCTGCGGCCCGATGAGGGGCAGCAGCGACAGGGTGAGATAGCCGTGCGCGATGGTGGTCTTGAACGGCCCGGCGGCGGCCTTCTCGGGGTCCACGTGGATCCACTGGTGGTCGCCGGTCGCCTCGGCGAACAGGTCGATCCGCTTCTGGTCGACCTCCAGCCAGTCGGTGTACCCCAGCTGCTCGCCCACGGCTGCCCTCAGCTCGTCGGGGGAGGTGAAGGTCCTCGGTTCTGCCATGTTCCCGGCCTCTCGCTCGCATCTCTAAGCAACTGCTTAGCATGGTCGGGTGGCGGAGCGATGTCAACGGAACGCGGGGCCGGTGAAGTCGGGGGCCTCTGTAATCTCTGAGAGGTGCCCCAGATTCCCGAGAAGATCCACGAGCTGACCGTCGGCCAGTTGTCCGCGCGCAGCGGAGCGGCGGTGTCCGCCCTGCACTTCTACGAGTCCAAAGGCCTGATCTCCAGCCGGCGCACCTCCGGCAACCAGCGCCGGTACAGCCGCGACACCCTGCGCCGGGTCGCCTTCATCCGCGCGGCCCAGCGGGTCGGCATCCCCCTCGCCACGATCCGCGAGGCCCTGGCCGAACTGCCGGAGGGGCGCACGCCGACCAGGGAGGACTGGGCCCGGCTGTCGGAGAAGTGGCGCTCGGAACTGGAGGAGCGCATCCAGCAGTTGAACCGGCTGCGCGACCAGCTCACCGACTGCATCGGGTGCGGCTGCCTGTCCATGAAGACCTGCGCCCTGTCCAACCCGGGCGACGTGTTCGGCGAGCGCCTGACGGGGTCCCGGCTCATGGCGGAGCGCCGCTGAGCGCCGCTACCGTCGTCCTCCGCCGGTGCGTCCGGCCCGGTACGGGAACCGGGCCCGCTCGGCCACCGCCTCCGCCACCAGCCGGGCGTTCGACCCGGCCCGTCGGCCGTCCGGCAGCAGCAGGGTGTCCTCCAGGCCGACCCGGATGGCCAGACCCAGCCGGACCGCCAGCCGGAGCACCGGCCAGGTGCCGCCCTCCTCGCCGTGCAGCAGCACCGGGCGGCCGTGCGCCGTCCCCAGCTGCGCCAGGAGCGACCGTGCCGACGCCCCGGCCGTCGCCGGGTCCGGGTCGGTCACCTCGGCCAGGATTCTGAGCACCCCCGGCCCGAGCGGCGAGGCGGCGAATCGCTCCGCTCCCCGGGTGCCGGACCGGATGCCCGCCTCCATGCCCACGCCCCGGGCCAGCAGTTCCGCCGCGACCTCCTCGGCGCCTGCCTCGTGCCAGTTGACCGAGGCGAAGTCGGGCAGCACCGTCCAGGAGCGCACCCGGTCGAGCCGGGCCGCCGGGTCGGGCTCCGCCCGGGCACCGGTGGTCACGCCGACCGGTACCGGCACCCGCGCCCGTATCGCCTCCAGCGCCGGGCCGACCACGCGGGGGGAGAGACTCTCGCGCCCGCACGGTGTCCGGGGGTGGACATGCACCGAGGTGGCGCCGGCCGCCACCGCCTCGGCGGCGGAACGGGCCAGATCCCGCGGGGACATCGGGACGCCCGCGTCGTCCACGGCGGAGCGGCTTCCGTTGAGACACGCCTGCACCATGTCCTGATGGTGCCCGCGGCCGCTGACGGCGCCACCCGCCTCCCGGTGGGCCTCCCGTCGGAGGGGTGCGGCACCCCCTGCGCACCCCCGCACTTCGCCGCGACCGGTGGTCAGACCGGTGTCAGCTGGCGGCCCCGGCCCGCGTGCCGGAGGGCCGGCGGGCTGAGCACGGGACGCGGGACCAGGATGCCGCAGCCCGTGCAGACCGGGCCGGACGACGGCTCGTGGTCCAGGCCGTACTTCCAGACCAGGTGCTCCTCGCCGCACACCGGGCACGACGTGCCCGGCTCCCGTTCCAGTGCGGCGATCAGCCGGCGCAGCACCTCCGCCAGCGGCGCCCGGGGGTGCACCCGGGGATCGTCGCACCAGGCGACCCCGAACCCGCCCCAGGTCAGCCGGTGCCAGTCGTCCACGCTGCCCGGCCGGCGCAGCCCGTCGTGCTTCTCCCGCTTGCGCCGCTCGGTGAAGTCCGTCTCGTAGGCGAGCCAGACGTCACGAGCCTCCTCCAGCTCCTCCAGCGCGGCCACCAGCCGCGCCGGATCGGGCGAGCGGTCCTCGGGGCCGAACCCCGCCCGGGAGCACAGATGGTCCCAGGTCGCCCGATGCCCGTAAGGGGCGAACTTCTCAAGGCACTTGCGCAGCGAGTACCGCCGCAGTGCCAGATCGCAATCCGGGTCGCGTACCTGTCTCGCCAGACTCCGGAAACCGGCCATCGCCCTGCACCTCCGTCACACCTGTACCTGCGCTGCGGTCACTTCGGCGTCGTCGCACGGACGTCGCCGAATAGACGTATCGACAGGCGATTCGGCTCCATCTCTTCTCCGGTTCTCCTCGCGGACTCCAGAAAGTGACGCATGTTCACCTTTAAACGTGGGGATAACCGGCGGTAACGTTCGGCCACCCCAGTCGCTTGGAGCTGCCATGCCACGGCGAACCCCACGTATCGCCCCTGACGGTCTGAGAACGTTCCGCCGACTCCCCGGGTTCCTGAAGACGGCGTCCGTATGCGTCCTCGTCGCCGGTCTCCTCACACCCCTCACACGGACCGCGGTGGCGGCGACCGACGCGACGGCCCCCAACGACCACTGCGGCGGCCGTTGTTCGGACATCCTGCCGCCCGGTGAGAACGGCACCGCGACCCTCGCGCAGATCCTGCTCAACCAGGCCTTCGGCACCCAGCCCGCGCACGCCGACGACCAGCTCGGCCCGTACGCCGACCTGGCCACCGGCTACAAGACGCTGACCGACGCCACCGTCAACACCTTCTTCAACGACGCCTCCTTCGGCGTCCCCGCCGACCAGGTCGCCTCCACCGAGAAGCCGGCCGGCCGCACGGACGTGACCATCGTCCGCGACAAGAAGACCGGCGTGCCGCACATCACGGGCACCACCCGCTACGGCACCGAGTTCGGCGCCGGATACGCGGCGGCCCAGGACCGGCTCTGGCTGATGGACGTCTTCCGGCACGTCGGACGCGGACAGCTCACCGGCTTCGCCGGCGGCGCACCCGCCAACCAGGGCCTGGAGCAGCAGTTCTACCGCAACGCCCCCTACACCGAGGCCGACCTCCAGGCGCAGATCGACAACGCGGTGGCGCACAACGGCGCCCGCGGCCAGCAGGCCCTCGCCGACGTCAAGGCATACCTGGACGGCATCAACGCCTACATCGACGCCTCCGACAAGGGCCGTTACTTCCCCGGCGAGTACGTCCTCACCGGCCACAAGGACTCGATCACCAACGCCGGCACCATAGAACACTTCAAGGTCACCGACCTGGTGGCGCTGGCCTCCGTCATCGGCTCCCTGTTCGGCTCCGGCGGCGGCGGAGAGGTCGACAACGCGCTGTCCCTGCTGGCCGCCCAGGACAGGTACGGCGTGGCGGAGGGCACGAAGGTCTGGGAGTCCTTCCGCCAGCGCAACGACCCCGAGGCCGTCCTCACCGTGCACGACGGCGAGAGCTTCCCCTACGGCGCCAAGCCGGCCGACCCCCAGGGCGCGGCCCTGCCCGACGCCGGCTCGGTGACCCCCGAACCCCTCGTGTACGACCGCACCGGCAGCGCCGCCACCGCGGACGCCGCGAAGACCTCGGCCGGCGCGGCCGGGACCGCGCTCGGCTCAGCTCGACGCGGCATGTCCAACGCCCTCGTGGTGAGCGGCAAGCACACCGCGAGCGGCCACCCGATCGCCGTCTTCGGGCCGCAGACCGGCTACTTCGCCCCGCAACTGCTGCTGCTCCAGGAGATCCAGGGCCCCGGCATCAGCGCCCGCGGCGCCTCCTTCGCCGGCCTGAGCATGTACGTCGAGCTCGGCCGCGGCCAGGACTACGCGTGGAGCGCCACCACCTCCGGCCAGGACATCATCGACACCTACGCGGTCGAACTGTGCCAGGACGACTACCACTACCTCTTCCACGGCACCTGCACCGCCATGGAGAAGATCGAGCAGAGGAACGCCTGGAAGCCGACCGTGGCCGACGGCACCGCCGCGGGGTCGTACACCATGCGCGTCTGGCGCACCAAGTACGGACCGGTGGCCTACCGGGCGACCGTCGGCGGCAAGAAGGTCGCCTACACCACCCTGCGCTCCTCCTACCTGCACGAGGCCGACTCCATCATCGGCTTCCAGATGCTGAACGACCCCGACTACGTCAAGGGCCCGCAGGACTTCCAGAACGCGGCCCGGCACATCAACTTCACCTTCAACTGGTTCTACGCCGACTCCCAGCACACCGCGTACTACAACAGCGGCGACAACCCGGTCCGGGCGGACGGGGTCGACGCCGACTTCCCGGTGTGGGCGGCCCCCGCCTACGAGTGGCGGGGCTGGGACCCGGCCGGGAACACCGCCGACTACACCCCGGCCGCCGCCCACCCGAACTCCGTCGACCAGGACTACTACATCTCCTGGAACAACAAGCAGGCGAAGGACTACGCCGCCGCACCCTGGGGCGAGGGCCCGGTGCACCGCGGCAACCTGCTCGACGACCGGGTGAAGAAGCTCGTCGCGGCCGGCGGGGTGACCCGGGCGAAGCTGACCCGGGCCATGGCCGACGCGGGCCTCGCCGACCTGCGCGCCGAGGACGTGCTGCCCAGGCTGCTCAAGGTCGTCACCTCCCAGCCGGTGACCGACCCCACGGCCGCCGCGGCGGTGGCCAAGCTCCAGGCGTGGGTGACCGCGGGCGCCAAACGCACCGAGACCTCCGCCGGCTCCAGGACCTACGCCGACGCGGACGCGATCCGCATCCTGGACGCCTGGTGGCCGCTGCTGGTCAAGGCCGAGTTCGAACCCGGCCTCGGCACCGGCCTGTACACCGCCCTCACCCGCAACCTGCCCGTCGACGAGGCCCCGTCCGCCGGACACGGCCCGACCGGCTCACACGCCGGCAGCGCCTTCCAGTACGGCTGGTGGTCCTACGTCGACAAGGACATCCGGGCGGTGCTCAAAGAGCCCGTACAGGGCCCGCTGGCGCGCACGTACTGCGGTGACGGCAGCCTCACCGCCTGCCGGGACCAACTGCTCGGCACCCTGAAGCAGGCGGCCGCACTGACCGCCGCCCAGGTCTACCCCGGCGACGACCAGTGCGCGGCGGGCGACCAGTGGTGCGCCGACTCCATCGCCCAGCGCGCCCTGGGCGGCATCAAGCACGGCCGCATCGGCTGGCAGAACCGGCCGACCTACCAGCAGGTCGTGGAGTTCACCTCGCACCGCTGAACCGGTCCGGGGCCGAGGGGCGGCGGGTCAGGTGACGCGGCCCGCCGCCAGTACCAGCCGCGCCAGCTCGGGGTGCACGATGTCGCTGTGCGCCCCGGTCGGCGCGCCCCCGCGCCGGACCACGGCCGCCGCGTCCACGTTGACACAGCCCGACGCCGGCAGTCCGCCGCCGAGGGCCGCCGCCAGGTCCAGCCGGGTGGTGCCGGGCACCGCCTGCACCCCGTCGTGCCCCAGGGCGCCCCAGCGCGGGCCCAGCACGGCCGCGATCTCGTTCCCGGCGCAGGAGCGGTCGTCCCCGGCGAGCCGTGAGGCCAGCGGATAGATCGTGCCGAGGGCCGTGTCGAAGCGCGAGTGGCAGCACACCAGGGGGCCGTCGACGCGCCGCTGGACGTCCTTGAGCGCCCCCGACCGGCCCGCCGCGTGCGGCAGCCGGGCCGAGAACGCGTAGTGCGAGAACGCGCCTTGCAGCAGGGTCACCGACTTCACCGTGCGCACCGGCTCCGGCAGCCCGCGCAGCGCGAACGCCACCAGCCGGCCGCCGAAGCTGTGCCCCACCAGGTGCACCCGCACCCCGGGCGCGGCCTTCGCCAACCGCCCGAGCAGCGGCCCGAGTCCGCGCTCGCCGATCGTCCCGGCCCGCCGCTTCATCTGGTAGTACGTCGCCTGCCGCAGCAGTTCCTTCGCGCCGTCCCACGGGTTCGGCAGACGGAACCCGGCCGCCCCGGCGTCCGGACGCAGCGCGGCCAGGGCCTCGGCGAACTGCTCGCAGGCGGCCACCGGGTCCCCGGTGAACACGGCCGGCTCGCCGTCCTCGTCGGTGTCGGCCACCGCCCACCGCCCCCCGGGCTCCAGCAGCAGCCGCACCAGCCGCCCGAACTCGGCCGTCCCCTCGGTGCCGGCCGGCCGCTCGTCCAGCAGCCGGGCCAGCCGGTCCAGCACGGTCGCCCGGCCCGGGAAGGTCTCCAGCAGCGCGCGCCGGGTGTCCTTGTCCAGCGCCGGGCGGGGCGCCGCCTGGACCTCCTCGGCCGCCACGGACCTCGGGAAGTCGGGGATCGGCTCGTCGCTGAACCGCATCGACGGCCAGATCACCCCGGCGTACCCGATCCGGGCCTTCGGCGCGAGCCGGGGGACGGGGGCGAAGAACCGCCGGTACAGCGCGGTCGCGCCCGAACGGTCGTTGTTCCAGCCGTGCGCGAAGACGACCAGGTCCCGCACGCCGCGGTCGGTGACCTGCGCCAGCAGCCGGTCCCGTTCGGGGCCGTCCACGTCCCCGTCCGCGTCGAAGGTCAGCTCCCAGTAGGGAGACACGCTCATCCCAGGATCGGCCATGCCGGGCTCCCTCGTCCCCGATGAAGACGCGCTACTTGTACAGGAGATACCCCTTTCGCACCCGCCGGAACGCGGCCAGCTCCTCCTGCCAGGCACCCGTCACCTCGTCGGTGTCCGCGCCCGCGTCGATCATCGTGCGCACCTGGTCGGAGCCGGTGAGCCGGTCGATCCAGTGGTCGGACCGCCACGCGAACCCGTCCCACGCCTTCCGCGCCGTCACCAGCAGCGCGACCCCGGTGCGCACGGGGTCGAAGGCGGCCCGGTCGGTCACATGGACCTGCACCCCGCCCACGGTCTTCCCCTGGAACTTGGAGAACGTGGGCGCGAAGTACGCCTCCCGGAACCGCACGCCGGGCAGCCCCAGCCCGTTCACGGCGGCGGCCCAGCGCCCGTCCACGCCCTCCGCGCCGAGGAGTTCGAAGGGCCGGGTCGTGCCGCGCCCCTCGGAGAGATTCGTGCCCTCGAACAGGCAGGTCCCGGAGTACACCATCGCGGTGTCCGGCGTGGGCATGTTGGGGCTCGGCGGCACCCAGGGCAGGCCCGAGCCGTCGTAGAACGCGGACCGCTTCCAGCCCGACATGCGTACGGTCTCCAGCGCGACCGGCGTGCTCAGGAACTCCCCGTTGAACAGGCCGGCCAGCTCCGCCACCGTCATGCCGTGCGCCTGAGCGATCGGCTTCCGGCCGACGAAGCTGGCGAACTCCTCGCGCAGCACCGGGCCTTCGGCCGCGCGGCCGGTCACCGGGTTGGGGCGGTCCAGCACGACGAAGCGCTTCCCGGCGAGCGCCGCCGCCTCCATGCAGTCGTACAGGGTCCAGATGTAGGTGTAGAAGCGGGCGCCGACGTCCTGGATGTCGAAGACGACCGTGTCCACGCCGGACGCGGTGAAGATGTCGGCGAGCGGCCGGCCGCTCTTCAGGTACGTGTCGTACACCGGCAGGCCGGTCGCCGGGTCGTCGTGGCGGCCCTCGGAGCCGCCGGCCTGGGCGGTGCCGCGGAAGCCGTGCTCCGGGCCGAAGACCGCCGTCAGCTCGACCCGGGGGTCGCGGTGCATCACGTCGACGATGTGCTCGGCGGCCCTGGTGATGCCGGTGGGGTTGGTGACGACGCCGGTCTTCTGGCCGGCGAGGAGCGCGTAGTCGTGGGCGGCGAGGTTCTCGAAGCCGGTGCGGAGCGGCTCGCGGTGGTGGTGGGGCATGGGAGTCGCCGCCAGTGCGGTCGAGGCGAGCAGGTTTCTTCGGGACAGGTCCATGAGTCCTCCAGTCCCCTAGAGGTTGGCGCGCCCGCCCTTCCTTTTACACATACCGACTGGTTAGTCTGACGCTCGCCGAGCCGAGTCGCAGCGTGTCGTGTCGAAGTCGCGTCGCGTCGTGTCGTGTCGAAGGAGACCGATGGTGGAAGCCGTGCGGGATGCGGGAGTGGTCGTCACCGGAGCGGGCGGGGGGATCGGGGCCGCGCTGGCCCGGCGGTTCGCCGCCGAGGGCGCCCGGGTCGTGGTGAACGACCTGGACGCCGGCAAGGCGAAGGCGGTGGCCGAGGAGATCGGCGGGACCGCCGTGCCCGGCGACGCCTCCCGCGTCGTCGACGCGGCCCGCGAGGCCCTCGGCGGCACGGTGGACGTCTACTGCGCCAACGCCGGGGTCGCCTTCGAGGACGGCGACCTCACCGCCCTGGACGAGCACACCTGGGAGACGTCCTGGGACGTCAACCTGATGGCCCACGTCCGCGCCGCCCACGCGCTGCTGCCCGGCTGGCTGGAGCGGGGCGCCGGACGGTTCGTGTCCACCGTCTCCGCCGCCGGACTGCTCACCATGATCGGCGCGCCCTCCTACAGCGTGACCAAGCACGGCGCCTACGCCTTCGCCGAGTGGCTGTCCCTGACCTACCGCCACCGGGGCGTCAAGGTGCACGCCATCTGCCCGCAGGGCGTCCGCACCGACATGCTGGCCGCCACCGGCAGCGCCGGCGACCTGGTGCTGCGGCCCACCGCGATCGAACCCGAGGCCGTCGCCGACGCCCTGCTGAAGGGCATCGAGGAGGACCGCTTCCTGATCCTGCCGCACCCCGAGGTCGCCGGCTTCTACCAGGCGCGGGCCGGCGAGCCCGAGCGCTGGCTCGCCACCATGAACCACATCCAGCGCAAGTGGGAGGCCGCCCGGTGACCGCCGTCCGCTACGCCGACCGCCCCTGGCTCGCGCTGCTGACCGACGACCAGCGCGCCCCGCTCGACCCCGCCGACTCCCTGGTGCACGCCCTCGGCACCGCCGTCGCCGGGCACCCCGACCGCGCCTGCCTCGCCTACTTCGACACCCGGCTGACCTACCGGGACATCGACGAGCTGACCGACTCCGTCGCCGCCCACCTCGCCGGGCGCGGACTGCGGCGCGGCGACCGGGTGGCCGTACTCCTGCAGAACTCCCCGCACTTCGTGCTGGCCGTGCTCGGCGCCTGGAAGGCGGGCGCGACCGTCGTCCCGGTCAACCCCATGTACAAGTCGGGCGAGGTCGCGCACGTCCTGCGGGACGCCGAGGTGACCGCGCTGATCTGCTCCGACCGGGCCTGGGAGGGGTACCTGCGGCAGACCGCCGCCGACTCCCCGGTACGGATCGTGCTCACCGCCTGCGAACGGGACTTCCAGACCCGCGACGACCCCCGCGTGCTGGCCTTCGAGCGGCTGCCCCAGGCCCCGGACGCCGACGACCTGACGGCGGTCGCCCGGCAGGGCGGCCGGCCCCCCGAGGGCCGCCTGCCACGCCCCGAGGACATCGCGCTGATCAGCTACACCTCGGGCACCAGCGGCATCCCCAAGGGCGCCACCAACACCCACGCCAACATCATGTACAACGCCGAACGGCAGAGCACCGGACTCGGCCTGCCCGAGGGGCCCGTCTACTACGCGCTCGCCCCGCTGTTCCACATCACCGGCATGGTCTGCCAGCTCGGCGCCTGCCTGAACGGCGCGGGCACCCTGGTGCTCACCTACCGCTTCGAGCCCGGTGTCGTCCTGGACGCCTTCGCCGAGCACCGCCCGCACTACACCGTCGGCCCCTCCACCGCCTACATGGCGCTCGCCGCCCACCCCGGCGTCACCCGCGAGCACTTCACCTCCTTCGTGCAGCTCTCCTCCGGCGGCGCGCCCGTGCCGCCCGCCCTCGTGGAGCGGTTCCGCGAGCGCTTCGGGCCGTACCTGCGGGTCGGCTACGGCCTCACCGAGTGCACCGCCCCCTGCGCCTCCGTCCCGCCCCACCTGGAGGCGCCCGTCGACCCGGTCTCCGGCACCCTGTCCGTCGGCCTGCCCGGCGCCGACACGGTCGTGCGCATCCTGGACGACCGGGGCGCGGAGGTGCCCTTCGGGGAGCACGGGGAGATCGCCGTACGCGGACCGCAGGTGGTACCCGGCTACTGGCGGCGGCCCGACGCCACCGCCGAGACCTTCCCGGACGGCGAGCTGCGCACCGGCGACATCGGGTTCATGGACGAGCGGGGCTGGCTGTACGTCGTGGACCGCAAGAAGGACATGATCAACGCGTCCGGCTTCAAGGTGTGGCCGCGCGAGGTCGAGGACGTCCTCTACACGCACCCGGCGGTGCGCGAGGCGGCCGTCGTCGGGGTGCCCGACGGGTACCGGGGCGAGACCGTCAAGGCCTATATCAGCCTCCGTCCGGGCGCCGAGGCGGCCCCCGGCGAACTGGCCGCGTACTGCAAGGAGAGACTGGCCGCGTACAAGTACCCGCGTCAGGTGGAGATCCTGCCCGAGTTGCCCAAGACGGCCAGTGGGAAGATCCTCCGTCGGGAACTGCGTTCCCGGAACACCGACTGAAAGACATGGAAAGGCAGGTGGCGGCAGTGCCCAGGACCACGGACGGAGACGGCACGCCCGTACCGCAGCGGCTGCTGGCCGCCGCCACCCGGCTCTTCGCCGAGCAGGGCTACGACCGCACCTCCGTGCAGGAGATCGTGGAGGCGGCCGGCGTCACCAAGGGCGCGCTGTACCACTACTTCGGCTCCAAGGACGACCTGCTGCACGAGGTGTACGCGCGCGTGCTGCGCCTCCAGCAGGAGCGGCTGGACACCTACGCGAACGCCGACGAGCCGGTGGCCAAGCGGCTCAGGGACGCGGCGGCCGACGTGGTCGTCACCACCATCGAGAACCTCGACGACGCGTCGATCTTCTTCCGGTCCATGCACCACCTCAGCCCGGAGAAGAACAAGCAGGTCCGCGCCGAGCGCCGGCGCTACCACGAACGCTTCCGCGCGCTGGTGGAAGAGGGCCAGAAGGAGGGCGTCTTCTCCACGGCGACCCCGGCCGACCTGGTGGTGGACTACCACTTCGGCTCCGTCCACCACCTGTCGACGTGGTACCGCCCCGACGGCCCGCTGACCCCCCAGCAGGTCGCCGACCACCTCGCCGACCTGCTGCTGCGGGCCCTGCGGCCCTGACCCGGGCGCCCGGCGCCTAGTCGATGATCTCCTTGAAGAACAGCACCGCCGAGGCGGCGGTGCCGGCGCCCGCGCTCACCGCGACCGGCCAGGCGCTGCCGGCCAGCGCCGCCAGCACGCCCGCCCCGGCGCCGACCAGCCCGGCCAGCAGGAACACGATGGCGGCGCGCTGGGTCAGCAGCGGCCCGCCCCCGCCGGGCCGCCCGGAACCGGACCGGGGCGCCGTGCCGCTCCTCACCGGTCTTCGCCGGCCGGGACCGGCTCCGGTACGCCGTCCCGGTCCGTCAGCAGCCACGGGTCCTGCGCGGGCCGCACGAGCGTGAACTCCACCCGCCCGGCCGCGTCCGTCCGGACCCCGTGCACGGCGGGCTCGGGCAGGCTGTTGTAGTGGAACGGCGTGGAGAAGTAGTACGCGCCGGTGTCCGGCACCACCACCAGGTCGCCCGGCCCGAGCGGCGGCAGCGCCCGGTCGCGGGCCAGCAGATCGCCGGCGAAGCAGGCCGGGCCGGCGATGTCCTGCCGCACGGGCCGCGCCCGCAGGGCGGCTCCGTCCGGGCCGTACGCCTCGATCCGCAGCGGCCAGGCGTCGGGGCTGAACACCGTCCGGGTGGCGACCTGCACCCCGGCGTGCGTCACGGCGATCGGCCGGCCCCCGGCGCTCTTGGTGTACTCGACGTACGCCGCCAGGAACCCGTTCTTCGCCAGCACCGACCGGCCGAACTCGGTGACGACCCGGTACCGGCCCTCGAACAGCCCCGGGGCGTGCGCCCGCAGCTGTGCGACGTAGTCGGCGAATGTCGGCGTGACCTCGTCGTCGGCGAAGTTCACCGGCAGCCCGCCGCCGATGTCGATGCCCTCCACCCGGCCCGCGCCGAACGCCGCCGTCACCTGGCCGGCGAACTCCACCGCCTGCGCCACCCCGCGCGCCATCAGGTCCAGCGGGCAGCCCTGCGACCCGGTGTGGGTGTGCACCCAGGTCAGCCACGGATAGGCGGCGAACGCCCGCAGCAGCCGCTCCCGGTTGCCCGGATCGGTCAGCGGGACACCGAACTTGGAGGTGGTCGTGGCGGTGCTCATCGCGGCGATGGCCCCGCCGCCGACCTGGCAGTTCAGCCGCACCCCGATCCGGGACGCGGACCGGCGGCCCGCCAGCAGCGCGTCGATCCGCTCCAGCTCCTGGAAGCCGTCGGCGTTGACGGCCACCCCCAGTTCCAGGGCCCGCGCCAGCTCGGCGCGCGTCTTGGCCGGGGAGTCGAAGACGATCCGGTCGGCCGGGAACCCGGCCGCCAGCGCCCGGGCCAGCTCGCCCCCGGTCGCGACCTCGCAGCCCATCCCGAGCCGTTCCAGCTCCCGCAGCACCGGCACCAGGCAGTTGGCCTTCGCGGCGAACGCGTGCGTGACGGCGGGCAGTTCGGGGGCGCCGGGAAACGCCTCGCGCAGCGCCCGGACCGTGGCCCCGACACCGTCGAGGTCCACGAAGGCGGCCAGCGGGGCGAGTTCCGGGTCGAGCAGGCCCTGCCGCACGGCCTCCCTCAGGACGTGCTCGCGGCGCGCGGCGGCACGGGACACAGCGGTCATGGTGCACCCTCCGGTGTGGGACAGCGGCCCGAGGCCGTTTCCCCGAGCACATGACCAGGCTGCTCGCCGCACCCGGGGACGGTCTTCGTCGGCTGCGCACAGGCATACCCGCCCCGGCCGGGCCCGCACCGGGGGTTCGCACCCCGGCGCGTCCGCCTTCGTGCGCGGCGACGAGGAACGGCCCCTTCGGTGGTGCGGGCGCACGAGGTGCCTCTTCGGTGCGCGGGCCCGAACGGTGCCTTCGGTGCTTCGGGCGCACGAACCGCGTCTCAGGGACCCGGGGTGCCGCGCCGCTCCCCGTCCCCGAGGCGCAGTTGCAGCTGCGCCAGCAGCCGGGCGTCCGGGCTGCCGAGGTCCAGCCCCGACACGGCCGTGATCCGGCCCAGCCGGTACCGCATGGTGTTGGGGTGCAGCGAGAGGCTGCGCGCGGCGGCCGGCACATCACCGAAGTGGTCCAGGTAGGCCCGCAGGGACTCCACCAGACGGCTGCCCGCGTGCCCGGCGTCGAATGCGGCCAGCCGCGCCACCGCGGTCCCCGGCGGCAGCTCCAGGTCCCGCAGCGCCTCCAGCACGCGCAGGACGCCGATGGTGTCGGCCACGTCCTCCACCCACGCCACGGAACGCCCGTCCCCGGTCCGGGCGAGGGCCTTCAGCGCCTGCTCGGCGCTGCGGCGCGACCGCGCCGCCTGAGCCAGCGCCGGCACCACCTCGCCCAGCCCTGCCCGCACCGGCGCGCCGGCGGCCGCCGACAGGCGGGCGGTCAGCGAGGTGCCGAGCGCCGTCATCCGCTCCCGCGCCCGGTCCGCGTCCCGGTCCAGCGCGCCGACCAGCACCAGCGCCCGGCCACCCGCCGGCACGACCACGATCCGGTGGCCGAGGGCCGCGCAGTGCAGGGCGAGCAGCGCGTACATCCGGGACGGCTCACCGGCCGCCCCCTGCTCCCCGGTCGCCACGCCCACCGCCAGCACCGCGCAGGGCTCCCGGGCCGGCAGCGCGGCCCGCTCGGCCAGCACCTCGGCCGAGCCGCGCTCCTCCAGCAGGGCGCGCGCCGCGTCCTCCACCAGCCGGCTGTCCGCGCCGCGCGTGCGGTGGTGGAGCAGATGCGGGGCGGCGGCCCGGGACGCGGCGCGCAGCGCCTGGGCCGCGTTCGGGGACAGCGGCCGGCCCGCGACCGCCGCCACCCAGACGGAGCCCAGCACCTCGCCGCCCGCCCGGACGGCGCATACCAGCCGCTCGGGATTGTCGCCCTGGGCGCGCCGGTGCAGCACGTCCTCCGTGGTCCACAGGGCGCGGAAGAACCCGGCGTCGCGCATCGCGGCCACCCGCCAGGCGGGCACGCGCCGCCCGAGGATGGTCAGCCGGCGCATCTCGTCCACGTTCTCCTCCGTCGAGGAGTACGCCAGCACCCGCGACTCGGTGTCCTCGATGGTCACCGAGCCGCCGACCAGGGCGGCCACCGCGTCGGCCAGCCCGTCGAGATCGCCTAGCACCAGGCCCCGGGCGGCCGGTAACGGCGGCACACCCGCCGCGGCGAGCCCGGCCCGGAGCACCGCCACCAGTTCCTCCCACCGGTACCAGGTGCGGAACAGCAGCGCCGTACCGGCCTCGTGGGCCGCCGAGCGCAGGACACCGAGGCTCCCGTCGGGTCGTTCCGGGCCGAAGACCACCCCGCGGGCCCCGGCGGCACCGGCCCGGCGCACGACGTCCACCGCCTGGGCCGACCCGGCCGCGACACCGACGGCCAGCACCAGTTCCCCGGGCCGGACCTCGGGGGCCAGCACATCGAGCAGGGTGACGCCGCCGACGGCCACTCCCAGGCCGCCGGGCGCCGTGTCCAGCTCCAGGGCCCCCGGGCCCACGACCGACAGCAGCCGCTCCAGGGTCACCCCGGGCCCGGCGGCCGGGCCCCACTCCGCGTGCTCCCGTGACTCGGTCACGCTTCCCCCTCGACACGCCGGCGGCCGGGTCCCGGCCGCTCCCGGAAGAGGTACGACACCACACACCGGGCGCGCGCTCAATGGGCTACGGCACCATGAACCCGGGCGCGTGTTCCAGGGGGTACGGCACCACGCGCCCGGCGACGGGGGTCAGAGGTACTTCTTCAGCTCCCGGCGCGCCAGCGACCGCTGGTGCACCTCGTCCGGGCCGTCGGCGAGCATCAGCGTGCGGGCGCTGGCGTACAGCTCGGCCAGCGGGAAGTCCTGGCTCACCCCGCCCGCGCCGTGCAGTTGGATCGCCCGGTCCAGGATGCCGACCACCGCGCGCGGCGTGGCGATCTTGATGGCCTGGATCTCGGTGTGCGCGCCCTTGTTGCCGACGGTGTCCATCAGCCAGGCCGTCTTCAGCACCAGCAGCCGCAGCTGCTCCACGGTGACCCGGGCGTCGGCGATCCAGTTCTGCACGACGCCCTGCTGGGCCAGCGCCTTGCCGAACGCCGTACGGGACACCGCCCGCCGGCACATCAGCTCGATCGCCCGCTCGGCCATGCCGATCAGCCGCATGCAGTGGTGGATCCGGCCGGGGCCGAGCCGGGCCTGGGCGATGGCGAAGCCGCCGCCCTCCTCGCCGACGAGGTTGGCCACCGGTACCCGCACCCGGTCGAAGACCACTTCGGCGTGGCCGCCGTGCGAGTGGTCCTCGTAACCGAACACCCGCATGGCCCGCTTCACCGTGACGCCCGGGGTGTTGCGGGGGACCAGAACCATCGACTGCTGGCGGCGGATGTCGGCGCCGTCCGGGTCCGTCTTGCCCATCACGATGAAGATCGCGCAGTCCGGGTTCATCGCCCCGGAGATGTACCACTTGCGGCCGGTGATGACGTACTCGTCGCCGTCCCGCTCGATGTGCGTGGTGATGTTCGTGGCGTCCGAGGAGGCCACCTCCGGCTCGGTCATCGCGAACGCCGAGCGGATCTCCCCGGCCAGCAGCGGCTCCAGCCACCGCTTCTTCTGCTCGTCGGTGCCGAACTGGGCCAGCACCTCCATGTTCCCGGTGTCGGGCGCCGCGCAGTTGGTCGCGGTGGGCGCGAGGTGCGGGGACCGGCCGGTGATCTCGGCGAGCGGCGCGTACTGGAGGTTGGTCAGCCCGGCGCCGTACCCGGCGTCCGGGAGGAAGAGGTTCCACAGGCCCTGCCGGCGTGCCTCGGCCTTCAGCTCCGCCACCACGGCCGGGGTGTCCCACGGCGAGGCGAGCGCGGCCCGCTGCTCCTCGGCGACCGCCTCGGCCGGGTAGACGTACTCGTCCATGAAGGCGAGCAGCCGGGCGCGCAGCTCTTCCGTACGCGCGTCGAACGCGAAGTCCATGTGCGGTCAGCCTTCCTGAAGGGTGGTCAGTCCGTGGCGGATGAAGACGGGAACGAGGTCGCCGATGCGGTCGAAGCCCTGGCCGACCGTCTGGCCGAGCGTGTACCGGTAGTGGATGCCCTCCAGGATCACGGCGAGCTTGAACCAGGCGAACGCCTCGTACCAGGAGACGGCCGACACGTCCCGCCCCGAACGCTCGGCGTACCGCTCGACCAGCTCGTGCGGCGAGGGGTGCCCGGGTGCCTCTGCGGTCGTGGAGACGGGCGAGTCGGGCATGCCCAGCGGACGGCTGTACATCACCAGCAGGCCGAGGTCGGTCAGCGGGTCGCCGAGCGTGGACATCTCCCAGTCGAGGACCGCCCTGATCCTGTCGTCGTCGCCGATCAGCACGTTGTCCAGGCGGTAGTCGCCGTGCACGACGGCCGGGGCGGGGGAGGCGGGCAGGGCGCGGCCGAGCGCCGCGTGCAGCTCGTCGATGCCCGCCAGCTCGCGGTTGCGGGAGGCGTCCAGCTGCTTGCCCCAGCGGCGCAGCTGCCGGTCCAGGAAGCCCTCCGGGCGGCCGAAGTCCGCGAGACCCACCTCGGCCGGGTCCACGGCGTGCAGCTCGACCAGCGTGTCCACCAGGGACAGCACCGCGTCCCGGGTGCGCTCCGGGCCGAGCGGGGCGAGCTGGCCGGCGGTGCGGTACGGGGTGCCCTCGACGAACTCCATCACGTAGAACGGGGCCCCGAGCACCTCCTCGTCCTCGCACAGCAGCACCGGGCGCGGGACCGGCACCCGGGTCGGGTGCAGGGCGCTGATGACCCGGTGTTCGCGTCTCATGTCGTGCGCGGTGGCCAGTACATGGCCGAGCGGGGGCCGGCGGACGACCCACTTCGCGTGGCCGTCGGAGAGCGCGTAGGTGAGGTTCGACCGTCCGCCCTCGATCAGCCGTCCGGTCAGCGGACCGCGCACCAGACCGGGGCGCTCGCGGTCGAGCAGGGCGCGCAGCCGGTCCAGGTCCAGCCCGGGCGGGTGGTCGGCGCTCATACATCACTCCTAGGGACGGGTGAACAGGACCCGACTCATGATGCCGACCGGTCGGTATGCCGTCCAGAGCAGGAGCGAAGATCACGCCGAACGTGACACGGCCCACGATAAGCCCGGCCCCCGCGCGGGGACCGGTCCCGTGCGCTCAGTGGTCGTCCCAGTGGTCCCCGTGCTCGGCGTGCCGGTGGCCGCCGTGCAGGTAGTCGACGTGGTCGCCGTGCGGTACCTGCGCGTGCCCGCACTCCTCGTGGTGCACGTGCGCGTGGTCCCGGTGGACCGAGTGCCCGGCCGGCTCGCACTCGTCCCAGTGGCCCGCGTGCTCCCGGTGCAGATGCCCGTCGTGCACGTAGTCCACATGATCGCCGTGCGGCACCGCGCAGTGCCCGCAGTCCGGCCCGTGACCGGTGCGACCCGTGGGCGGTGTGTTCCTGGTGGAGGGTGGTCATGGCGCTCACCTCCGGGGGTACGGGGTGCTGACGACGGGGCGTCCCGGTTGCGTGGCGCACGAGTACCCCGGAGGGTCGAGGGCATGAAGGGCATCAGCTACCGCCGCTACGGCGGACCCGAGGTGCTGGAGTACGGCGAGCTGCGGGACCCCAAGGTGGGCCCCGACCAGGTGCTGGTCGAGGTGCGCGCGGCGGCCGTCAATCCGGTCGACTGGAAGTGCCGCGAGGGCTACCTCGATCCGGTGCTGGACGCCGTCTTCCCGGTGGTCCCCGGCTGGGACGTCAGCGGGGTGGTCGTCCGCCCCGGCGCCGCCGTCACCGAGTTCGCCCCCGGGGACGAGGTCATCGGCTACGTCCGCGAGGACTTCCTCTCCCGGGGCACCTGCGCCGAGTACGTGGCCGCGCCGGTGCGCACCCTGGCCCGCAAGCCGCGCACCCTGTCCTTCGAGGAGGCCGCCGGACTCCCGCTGGCCGGCCTCACCGCCTACCAGGTGCTGGTCAAGGCGCTCCAGGTCAAGCGGGGCGAGACCGTCCTGGTGCACGCGGCGGCCGGCGGCGTCGGCTCGCTCGCCGTCCAGATCGCCGCCCACCTCGGCGCCCGCGTCCTCGGCACGGCCGGCGAGGCCAACCGCGACTACGTCCGCACCCTGGGCGGCGAGCCCCTGGCCTACGGCGAGGGGCTGGCGGAACGGGTGCGCGGGCTCGCCCCCGAGGGGGTGGACGCGGTCTTCGACACCGTCGGCGGCGACACGCTGACGGTCTCCGCCAACCTCCTCGCCCCGGAGGGCCGGCTGGCCTCGATCACCGACCGGGAGGTACGCGAGTACGGCGGCCGGTACGTCTTCGTCCGCCCGGACGCCGAGGACCTGGCGCGCCTGTCGGAGTGGGCGGACCAGGGCGTCCTCTCCGTCCACGTCCAGCGGACCTTCCCGCTGGAGCGCACGGCGGACGCCCACCGGCTGAACCAGGAGGGCCACACCCGCGGCAAGATCGTGGTGACCGTGGACCGGGCATCCGGGGAGGGCGGTGCGTAGGGGGTTCCCCGCAGGACGACGCTACGGTGCGATAACTACAGAGTTGTACGGGATGTTCGCTCCGTCGCGGGGGCCGTGGTGACCGAGGTTCACACGAACGGGTAACTGCGCCGGGGGCGTGCGCCGGTCCAAGATCGGCCTCATGCGAACTTCCTTGATCCGCCGCGCGTGCGTCGTGGCCCTCATGATGGTCACGACGATGGCGCCCGCGGCGGCGGCCCGGCCGGCCGAAGACACCAAGAAGCCCGGGACCGGCGGGCACGCGCGGCTGCTGGGGGAGCGGATCGTCCCCCACAAGCTCGCCTTCCGCGGCACCACCGTCGGCGGACTGTCCGGCATCGACCGCAACCCCTGCACGGGCGAGTACGTCATGATCAGCGACGACCGCTCGGTCCTCCAGCCCGCCCGCTTCTACACCGCCAGGATCGCCGTGGACGGCACCGGCGTGCGCTCCGTCGACTTCACCGGCACGCACCCGCTGCGGCAGCCGGACGGCTCGGTCCACCCGCCGGCGAGCGCCCGCGACGGCAAGGCCGTGGACCCGGAGGAACTGCGGGTCGACCCGCGAAGCTGCCGGTACTGGTGGTCGCAGGAGGGCGACCGGCCGGCGTCGGCGGGCGACCCGCTGATCCAGCAGTCCGTCCGGATCGCCGGCCCCACGGGAGCCTACCGCGGCCGGTTCCGGCTGCCGGCCGACTACCGGTACACGCGGGAGGACCGGGGGCCACGGCGGAACAAGGGGGTGGAAGCCATCACGTTCGGCGCCCGGGGCACCACGTTCACCAGCGCCCTGGAGGGCCCGCTGATCCAGGACGGCCCGGAACCCGACCTGCGGCACGGCGCCCTGGTCCGGGTGACCCGGCAGAACCGCGACGGCGCGGTGCTCCGGCAGTTCGCCTACCCGCTGGAGAAGATCTTCACCGCGTCCGACCCGTCCAGCCCGTGGGCCCCGGACACCGGCGTGCCCGCGATCCTCGCCTTCCCCGACGACCCCGACCGCTACCTGGTCCTCGAACGCACCTGGGTGGCCGGAGCCGGGTACAAGATCCGTGTCTTCGACGCCACCACGCGCGGCGCGACCGACGTGCGGCGCATGTCCTCCCTGGCCGGCCGGGCGGTCGTGCCCATGCGCAAGAAGCTGGTCGCCGACTTCCACGACCTGGGGCTGAGCACGGTCGTCAACACCGAGGGACTGACCTGGGGCCCCAGGCTGCCGAGCGGTGAACGGACCCTGCTCCTGGTCAGCGACGACAACTTCGCCGAGGACGAGGCCACCCAGTTCGTCGCCCTCGCCTTCCGCGACCGCTGACGCGCGGGGGAGGGGAGAGTCCCGGCGCCGTCTACGCGTGCGGCCGGAGCCCCGGGGGCCGTCGACGCGCGCGGGGCTACAGCACCAGCACCGCCGCGCACACCGCCAGCGCGAGGGCGCACAGCACCGCCGCCGTCGCCTGACGGGGGGCGAGCACCGGCGGGCGGGGTGCCGTGGTCAGGGCGCGGACCCGGGAGTGGGCGACCCCGAGCAAGCCCAGCCACAGCGCGCAGCACACCGCGCTCGTCAGGACCCCGGCCGCCGTCGGCCCCCCGTGCAGCGCGGCCTTCAAGGCCAGCACGGTGGCCACGGCGGCCGACAGCGTCGTACGCCGCCAGGCCAGCCGGGTGCGCTCGGGCTGGAGGCCGGGGTCCCGGCCTCCGCTCTCCGCCCCGGCCGTCACCCCTCCCACCCCACCAGCACGACCACGACCATCGCGACGGCCACCACCGCCACGACCAGGCTCAGCAGCACCGGGAACCGGGAGGCGGGCAGGTCCTCGCCGCGCCGCATCGCCCGCTCGCAGCGCACCCAGTGGTTCACCGCCCGCAGGGAGCACAGCACCCCGGCCGCGAGCAGCGCGAGCGCCAGCCCGACCCGCCAGGCCCAGCGCAGATCGGGCAGGAACTGGTCCACCGCGAACCCGCCGCCGATCAGCGCCAGCGCGGTGCGCAGCCAGGCGAGGAAGGTGCGCTCGTTCGCCAGCGAGAACCGGTAGTCGGGCGTGCCGCCCTCTTCCCGCACCCGCTCCGGCGCGAACCACAGCCGGATGTTCCGTACGAATTCGCTCACCCGGCCGACCCTACCGGGCGGTCACCCGCCCGCCCGGAACGCCCGGAGCCGCTCGTAGGCCGCCAGCCCGTCCGGCACCCACTCCCAGGTGCCGAGCCGCCGCTCGACCTCCTCCTCGGGCAGGAAGGCGTGCCACTGCACCTCCTCCGGCTGCGGACGCACGGGCAGGTCGCAGCGCACCTCGTACACCGCCGACCACCAGCTGTTCCCGGCGCCGTCGTCGTAGAGGAACTTGAACAGGTAGGCGGGGCGCGGCAGTCCGCTCACGCCCAGCTCCTCCTCGGCCTCGCGCAGCGCCGCATCGTCGTAGGACTCGCCCGCGCCGACGACACCGCCGACGAACATGTCGTACAGCGAGGGGAACACCAGCTTGGTCGCCGTGCGCCGGTGTACGAAGAGCCGGCCGGCCGCGTCCCGGGCCTGGACGAACACGCAGCGGTGGCGCAGCCCGAGGGCGTACGCCTCGCCACGCGGGCGCCGGTCGACGACCCGGTCGTGCTCGTCGACGATGTCGAGGATCTCGTCAGCAGGATTCATGCCCGCCATCCAAGCAGGACCCGTACCGGGCAGTCCGGGCGCCGGGTCAGCGTCACTGCAGGACCCGTACCGGCGGGTCCGGGTGCCGGGTCAGCGCCGCTGGAGGTCCGGCGCGCCCCGCTCCGTCTCGCCCGCGCCGCACGGCATCGCCGGGTGCAGCCCGAGCAGCACGATGCCCGCCACCACGGCCGCGAGTCCGGCCGCCTCCCACGCCAGCGCCCCGGTGTCGGTGCGCAGCCGGTCCCCGAGGAAGCCCACCCCGCACAGGATTCCGGCGAGCGGCTCGGCCGCGGTCAGCGCGGGCAGCGACATGCGCAGCGGCGCCGTCTCGAAGGCGCTCTGCACCAGTACCAGTCCGGTGACCCCGCAGGCCACCACGCCGTACGGCTGCCAGCCGGTGAGCAGTCCGGTCAGGCCGCCGTCGGAGAAGCGGATGCCGCTCACCCGGGTCAGCGCGTCCTGGACGCCGTACAGCAGCCCGGCCGCGAGTGCCAGCAGCACCGGGCCGCCGCTCAGCCGGGACCGCTTGGCGTACATCGTCATCAGCAGGGCCGCGCCCACCACCGCGCCGATGATCAGCCAGTGCCGCAGCGGATCGGTGACGGCCGTGCCGGCGCGCGGCTCGCCCGCCGTGATGAACGCGCTCACCCCGCCCGCGAGCAGCAGCAGCCCGGCCCAGCCCTGACGGCCGAGCGGCTGTCCGGTCTGGTACCGGGAGAGGGCCAGGGCGAACAGCAGGTTGGTCGCGAGCAGCGGCTCCACCAGCGAGATCTCGCCCTTGCCGAGGGCGATGGCGCCCAGCACCATGCCGGCCACCATCAGCGCGAGGCCCCCCAGCCAGCGCGGGATGCGCATCAGGTCGAGCAGCAGCCGGAAGGAGAGGAAGTCGCCGAGCGGCGCGTGCTGCGCCGCGTTCTGCTGGAGGACGAACCCGAAGCCGAGGCAGCAGGCCGCGCCCACGGCGAGAAGCAGAACCAGAACGGACACGCGGTGTACCTCGATCATCCGGCCGGACCACGGGCGTGTAGTGGCCGACTGTAGCGCCACCGGAACGGCGATGCCCCGGAAGTACCCGGAACCGGGCGGTCGCCCGACATGGTCCGCACCGCGGGCGCGGCGCGCCATGGCGTGCGCCACATCCGCGGCGCCGGTCCCGGGGCGCACGGCCCGGTACGCGTGGCGGGCGGGCATGGCATACGCCACAGGAACGTCCCCTCGTTCACACCCGCGACGGCTCCCACCTGCGCCGTGCGAGCCAAGTACCGCTCTGGGCAGGGAAGTTGAAGGGATGAACAGCCTCGATCCGCTTGACGCGATCCTTGGCGGGGGGTTTGCTGTGCGTGATCGGTCGATGGCAGCCCGAGAAACAGGAAGCCCCGCGGTGCCCCCTTCCCCGCCTCTGCTCGGCCCGCGCCGGGCCGCGCCGGACCCGTCCGTCGCCCCCGCCGCCGGCCCCCGCGACGCCCTCGCCCCCGGCGCCCGCGACGCCTCCGACGCCCTCGCCCCCGGCGCCTCCGACGCCCTCGCCCCCGGCGCCTCCGATGCCCTCGCCCCCGGCGCCCCCGGCGCCTCCGACACCTTCGACGCCGCCCTCGACGACGCCGAACTGCGCACCGCCCGCGCGGCGTTGGCGAAGGGCCGGCGGCAGGCCGCCCGCTCCCTGCTGGTGCACACCGGCGACGACTGGGACCGCCGCGGCCACCGCCTCACCGTTCTCGCCCAGGACCCCCGCGCCACCGCCTGGGCGGGCGACTGGCTGGCCGCCGAGCCCGGCTCCGTTGACGCCGCCACCCTGCTGGCCCTGGCCCTGGTCCACCGGGCCGTACGCGGCGAGGAGGAGCCCGGCCGGGCCCGCGACTCCTGCGCCACGGCCGCCGCCCTCGCCCCGGCCGACCCCACGCCCTGGCTCGGCCTGCTCCTGCTGGCCCGCGCCCTCGGCCCGGAGAGCGCCCTGCTCGACGCCTTCACCGAGCTGCGCCGCCGCCACCCCGAGCACCACCACGCCCACCACCTGCTGATCGCCTGCCTCGCCGAACGGCCCGGGTGCGGCCGTGCCGAGACCCACGAGGTGTACGACGCCGCCGAACTGGCCGCCGCCGAGGCCCCCGCCGACTCCCCGCTGGCCGTGCTGCCGGCGGTCGCCTACGCCGAGCGGTACCGGGTCCTCGCCGCCACCGGGCTGGGCCCCGCCGACCCGGCCGCCTCCCGGCACTGGTCCGGCCCCCGGGCCCGGCGCGTGCTGGGCGCCTGTTTCGACTGGTGGCTGGAGTGGGAGCAGGACGAACACCCGCGCCGCCTGATCGACCTCAACCACCTGGCGTTCGCCCTGTCCTGCGCCGGCCGTCCGGCCGAGGCAGCGGCCCTGTTCCAGCGCATCGGCGACCACGCCACCCCGGCGCCCTGGGCCTACGCCCACCGCGACCCGCTCGCGGCCTTCCGCGCGGCCCGCGCCCGCGCGCTCGGGCCCGGCTGACGGCCCGCGGAACGACGGAACCGGCCCGCCCGGCCGAGGGGAAGCCCTCGGCCGGACGGGCCGGCCTGCCGCGGAGGCGCCGCGCGCCGCGGCCTAGATGATCAGGGACAGCAGCAGCACCAGGCCGCCCGCGACCACCGAGATGATCGTCTCCATCAGCGACCAGGTCTTGACGGTCTGCCCGACGTTCAGCCCGAAGTACTCCTTCACCAGCCAGAAACCGGCGTCGTTGACATGGCTGAAGAAGAGCGAGCCCGCGCCGATGGCGAGGACCAGCAGGGCCGTGTGGGTGGTCGACATGTCGGCCGCGAGCGGCGCCACCAGGCCGGCCGCCGAGACCGTCGCCACCGTCGCCGAGCCGGTCGCCAGCCGGATCGCCACCGCGATCAGCCAGGCCAGCAGCAGCGCCGGGATCGACCAGTCCTCGGAGATGTCCAGGATCATCTGGCCCACGCCGGAGTCGATCAGCGTCTGCTTGAAGCCGCCGCCCGCGCCGACGATCAGCAGAATGCCGGCGATGGGCATGAGGCCCTTCTCCACGGTCTGCTGGAGCCGGTCCCGGGTGAACCCGGCGGGCCGGCCCAGCGTGAAGAAACCGACGATCACGGCGGCGAGCAGGGCGATCAGCGGGGAGCCGACGACGTCGAAGACGCGCTGGGTGTGGTCCGCGGGGTCGTCGACGACGATGTCCACCAGCGCCTTGGCCAGCATCAGCACCACCGGCAGCAGCACGGTGGCGAGCGTCGGCCCGAAGCCCGGGCGCCGTTCGAGCTGCTCCGAGGCGCGCTGCGGCAGCATCCGGTCGGGGGCGGGCACGTCCACCCAGCGGGCCGCGACCTTGGAGAACAGCGGCCCGGCGATGATCACGGTCGGGATGGCGACCACGATGCCGAGGGCCAGGGTCACGCCCAGGTTGGCCTTGACCGCGTCGATGGCCACCAGCGGGCCGGGGTGCGGCGGGATCAGACCGTGCATCACGGACAGACCGGCCAGTGCCGGGATGCCGATGCGCATCAGGGAGTAGTTGCCGCGCTTGGCGACCATCAGCACGACCGGGATCAGCAGCACGATGCCGACCTCGAAGAACAGGGGCAGGCCGACCACGGAGGCGATCAGCACCATCGCCCACGGCATCGCCCGCCCGCCGGCCTTGGCCAGGATCGTGTCGACGATCTGGTCCGCGCCGCCGGAGTCGGCGAGCAGCTTGCCCAGGATCGCCCCGAGCGCGATCAGGACGCCCACGCCGGCCACCGTGGAGCCGAGCCCGTTGGTGAAGCTGGTGATGGCCTTGTCGAGCGGCGCCCCGGCGGCCGCCCCGAGCGCCAGCGACCCGACGGTCAGCGCCAGGAAGGCATGGAGCTTGAACTTGGTGATGAGCAGGACGATGACGGCGATGCCCACCAGGACGGCGATGCCCAGCTGGGCGTGCCCGGCGGAGGTGATCGGCGGAGGGGCGTCCGCTGCCAGCATCTCGACGCTGAGTCTGGTCACGGGGGTTCCTTGCGGTTACGGGGGATTTCTGGGGGCGCTAGTGAGAGCTGCCCGCGGTGTCGGGAAGCGCCGAGAGGGCCCGTACGGCACGCTCGGTGATCTCCTCGGGGCCGCCGCTGACGTCCACGGCGACTCCCGCCTCGTCCGGCTGGAGCGGCTGGAGGGTGGCGAACTGGGAGTCCAGCAGGGCGGTCGGCATGAAGTGGCCCTGCCGCCGGGACATCCGCTCCTCGATCAGCCGGCGGTCGCCCGTCAGGTGCAGGAACACGATCCCGGGCGCCACGGCCCGCAGCCGGTCGCGGTAGACCCGCTTCAGCGCGGAGCTGCTGACCACCCCGCCCAGTCCGGCCCTGCCGTGCGCCCAGTGCCCGATGGCGTCCAGCCACGGCCACCGGTCGGCGTCGTCGAGCGGGATCCCCGCCGACATCTTGTCGATGTTGGCCTGCGGGTGGAAGTCGTCGCCCTCGGCGTACGGGACGCCCAGCCGCGCGGCGAGCAAGGGACCGATGGTGGTCTTGCCCGTCCCCGCGACGCCCATCACGACGACGACCTGGGGGGTTCGCATTACTGCCTCGCTGTCTTCCTCGACATCCGACGCCACTGCGGCGTCGCCACACTGAAACCCATTAGGTACGACGAATTCAAGAGAGTGTGACGTATAAGTCTGACTTTTTATGGCTGTGATCCAGGCCGTACGCTGAGTGCATGAGCACACGGGGCCGGGGGCTGCACGGCCATGTACTGGACACCCTCGGCCCCGCCATCACGTCCGGCGAGTACCCGCCGGGCAGCGTCCTGCGGACCGACGAGCTGGCACAGCACTTCGAGGTGTCCCGTTCGGTGATGCGCGAGGCGGTCCGCGTACTGGAGTCCATGCACCTGGTCGAGTCCCGCCGCCGGGTGGGCGTCACGGTCCGCCCCAAGGCCGAGTGGAACGTCTACGACCCGCAGGTCATCCGCTGGCGGCTGGCCGGCGCCGACCGCCCGCACCAGCTGCGCTCGCTCACCGTGCTGCGCTCCGCCGTCGAACCCGTCGCGGCGGGCCTGGCCGCCCAGTACGCCACGGCCGAACAGTGCGCCGAACTCACCGAGTGCGCGCTCGGCATGGTGGCCAACTCACGCGGCCACCGGCTCCAGGAGTACCTGTTCCACGACGTGGCCTTCCACCGGGTCATCCTCAACGCCTCCGGCAACGAGATGTTCGCCCGCCTCGGCGATGTCGTCGCGGAGGTGCTCACCGGCCGCACCCGGCACGAGGTCATGTTCGAGGACCCCGACCCGGCCGCCGTCACCCTGCACGTGCGGCTCGCCGAGGCGGTCCGCGCCCGGGACGCGGTCCGCGCCGAGGAACTGACCCGGGAGATCACCGAGGGCGCCCTCCAGGAACTGGACGTCCTGGCACCCTGAGCGACGGCGCGTCGCGGGTCCGGCTAGTCCCGCGGGAACTCCCCGTCCACGTACACCCACGCCCCGGCCACCCGCTCGAACCGGCTCCGCTCGCGCAGCGCGCCGCCCCGGTAGGAGGCGCGGAACTCCACCGTGCCCGTGGTGTGGAACGCCGACCCGTCGGCCGTGTCCAGGATCTCGAGCCCCGTCCACCTCATCCCCGGATCGAGGTCCAGCCGCTCCGGCCGGGTCCGCGGATGCCAGGTGCGCAGCAGATACGCCGTGTCCCCCTTGACGAACGCGCTGTACCGCGAACGCATCAGCAGCTCCGCGGTCGGCGCGGCGGCCCGCCCCGAGTGGAAGCGGCCGCAGCAGGCGTCGTAGGGCCGGGGGAGCCCGCAGGGGCAGGTGCGCGAGGTCATGGCGCCCATTGTGCCCGGGGCAGGGGAGGCGCCCGGCAGGGGCCGGGTGCACAGTGGAAGAGCCGGACCGCACACCGGCGCACAGGGAGGTGAGGTCGAGGATGACCGGACCCGTGAGCAGCCGGCCTCCCGCCGTCAAGGAATGGCGGCTGAACGTGTACCTGTCCGAGCACGACCCGGACACCACGGCCCGGATCGTCCTGGACACCGGGGACAACGTCCTGGAGAGCCACGCCGGGGCCCGCCGCAGCCCCGGCGACCGGGCGATGCCGGAGATCGGCGACGAACTGGCCGCCGGGCGCGCCCTGATCGCCATGGGCCGCATGCTGCTGCGCGCCGCCGACGGCGACATGAAGGCCAGCGGGGCGGCCGACACGGACGGCCCGGTCCCGCTCTGGCTGCCCCGCGAGTGAAGGAAGGAGTGCCGCCGTGCGTTTCGCGAACCGCCCGGAAGCCGGACGGCTGCTGGGGGAGCGCCTGGAGTACCTCAGGGGCCAGGACGTGGTGGTGCTCGGACTGCCCCGGGGCGGCGTACCGGTCGCCGCGGCCGTCGCCGAGGCGCTGGACGCGCCCCTGGACGTCCTGTTGGTACGCAAACTCGGCGTGCCCTACCAGCCCGAGCTGGGCATGGGGGCGATCGGCGAGGACGGCGTCCGCGTGATCAACCAGGAGGTGCTGCGCGCCACCGGCGTCGGACCGGACGACCTCGCGGCGGTCGAGGAACGGGAGCGCCGCGTCCTCGCGGAGCGCGGCGCCCGCTACCGGGGCGCGGCGCCCCCGGCCTCCGTCGCCGGCCGGACCGCCGTGGTGGTGGACGACGGCGTCGCCACCGGCTCCACCGCCCGGGTCGCCTGCCGTGTCGCCCGCGCCCGGGGCGCGGCCCGCATCGTGCTGGCCGTCCCGGTCGCCCCCCGCGACTTCGCCCGCCGCCTCGGCGAGGACGCCGACGACCTGGTGTGCCTGGACACCCCCTGGGACTTCGCCGCCGTCGGCCAGTTCTACACCGACTTCACCCAGGTCGAGGACGAGGAGGTCACCGCCTGCCTGCGGCGCGCCGCCGAGCGCCACGGGCACACCGCGGGCGCCGCGTCCGGCGCCCGGGAGGTCACGGTCACCGCCGGAGCCGTCCGGCTCGGCGGACGGCTCACCGTGCCCGACGGCGCCACCGGCGTCGTGGTCTTCGCCCACGGCAGCGGCAGCAGCCGGCACAGCCCGCGCAACCGGTTCGTCGCCGAGGGACTGCACCGCGCCGGGCTCGGCACCCTGCTGTTCGACCTGCTCACCGACGTGGAGGAGGCCGACCGGGGCAACGTCTTCGACATCGGGCTGCTGGCCGGCCGGCTGCTGGACGCCACCGCCTGGCTGCGCGAGGAACCCGACGCCGAGGGGCTCGCCATCGGCTACTTCGGCGCCAGCACCGGCGCCGCGGCCGCCCTGTGGGCCGCCGCCGACCCCGCCGCGCGGCCCGCCGCCGTCGTCTCCCGCGGCGGCCGGCCCGACCTCGCCGGGCCCCGGCTGCCGGAGGTGACGGCACCCACCCTGCTCATCGTCGGCGGCGCCGACCCGATGGTGCTCGACCTCAACCGGGACGCGCAGGCCCGGCTGCGCTGCGAGAACCGGCTGGCGGTCGTGCCCCGCGCCACCCACCTCTTCGAGGAGCCCGGCACCCTGGAGCAGGTCACCGAGCTGGCGTGCGCCTGGTTCACCGACCACATGGCACCCGCGCACGTATAGGCGGCGACCGTGCCGGAGCACCCGGCGTAGGCGGTGACCATGTCCGAGGGGCGGGAGGAGACGATGCCGGAGTGCCCGGCGTAGGCGGTGACCACGCACCATGCCCGCGGATCAGGAGGCGGCCATGCCAAAGGGCCGGGCGGCGCCCATGCCCGACAGGGTCACCCTGTTCCTGGCCGGGGACGTCATGCTCGGCCGGGGCATCGACCAGATCCTCGCGCACCCGGGCGATCCGGCCCTGCGGGAGGAGTACGTCCACGACGCCCGGGACTACATCGCCCTGGCCGAGGCCGCGAACGGCCCGGTGCCCCGGCCCGTGGACCCCGCCTGGCCCTGGGGCGAGGCCCTGTCCGTCCTGGAGCGCGCCGCGCCCGACGTCCGGGTGATCAACCTGGAGACCGCCGTCACCGCCGGCGGCGACTTCGCCCCCGGCAAGGCCATCCACTACCGGATGCACCCGGCCAACCTGCCCTGCCTCACCGCCGTCCGCCCCGACGTCTGCGTCCTCGCCAACAACCACGTCCTCGACTTCGGCCCCGCCGGCCTCGCCGACACCCTGGACACGCTCGCCGCCGCCGGAGTGCGCACCGCCGGCGCGGGCCCGGACGCGGCCGCCGCGTGGCGGCCCGCGGCCGTGCCGCTGCGCACCGGCGGACGCGTCCTGGTCCTCGCCTTCGGCATGCCCTCCAGCTTCATCCCGCACGGCTGGGCCGCCACCGCCGAACGCCCCGGCGTCGCCCTCGCCCCCGGGCCGACCACGGCCGCCGCCCTGGACTTCGCCGACCGCCTGCGGCAGCACAGGCGGCCCGGGGACATCGTCGTCGCCTCCGTCCACTGGGGGGCCAACTGGGGCTACGACGTCACCCGCGACGAGGTCCGCTTCGCCCACGCGCTCGTCGACGCGGGCGCCGACATCGTCCACGGCCACTCCTCGCACCACCCGCGGCCGCCGGAGATCTACCGGGACCGGCTCGTGCTGTACGGCTGCGGCGACCTCGTCAACGACTACGAGGGCATCGGCGGCTACGAGAGCTACCGCGACGACCTGCGGCTGCTGCACCTGGTGTCGGTCGACCCCGGCACCGGCCGGCTGACCGGAGCGCGGATGGTGCCGCTGCGGCCCCGCCGGATGCGCCTGGAGCACACCACCGCGGAAGAGACCGCCTGGCTGCGCACCGTCCTGGACACCCACGCCCGCCGCCACGCCACCCGCGTCGACCACGGCCCCGACGGCACGCTGACGGCACGGCCACTGCGCTGAAACCGGCCGCCGGAGCAGGCGCGCGGCCGGGTCGGCGGCCAGGCGTTGATCACCTCGTCCTCGGCCGGCCGCGCCGCGCGGTGGCCACGCCGTAGGGGGCCTTCGCCGACGGTGCCGGGTCAGCCGCAGAATTCCGCTTCGACTGCTGCCTGTTCGAGTGCCGGATCGCCCCAGTCGCTGTTCCGGTTGATCGTGATGACGTGCTCGCCGTCGGCGGTGGCCGCGGTCCGGGTCAGGGAGCCGGGGATCTCGCCTGAGTGTCCCCAGACCTTCACGCCGCACGCCTTGAGTGTCTGTGACCTGATCCCGAGGCCGTACGACCGGCCGTTCCCCAGGTCGTGGCCGGTGAACATCTCCCGCTGCTGGGCCGGGGGGAGGAGCTCGCCGCGCAGGAGGGCACGGACGAAGATGTTCAGGTCGCGGGTGGTGGAGATCATCTCGCCGGAGGCTCCGGAGACCGAAGGGTCGAAGTCGGTGACGTCGTGGACCCGAGCGGCGGGGTCGTCCACGTAGAGCCTGGAGTAGTGCCGCCCGTGCGGGCCGGGCACCGACGACGACGTGCCGGGGACCGTGGTCCCGCGCAGGCCGAGTGGTCTGATGATGCGCCGCTCCACTTCGGAGGCGTAGCTGTTGCCCGTGGCCTTCTCGATGACCATGCCGGCCAGGATGTAGTTGGTGTTGGAGTAGGACCAGCCGTCGCCGGGACCGAAGAGCGGCTTGTGGGCGAGGGCGGTCCGCACCAGTTCCTCCGGCGTGGCACCGTCGTACCGGTGGGAGAGGAACGCCGGTCCGGTGAACTTGGCGCGGAATCCGTCGTCGTCGATGTAGTCGTACAGCCCGCTGGTGTGCTGAAGCAGCCGGCGCAGGGTGATCCGGCGCCCGTCATTGCCGTTGCCGCGCACCAGGCCGGGCAGCCACTCGTCCACCGTGTCGTCGATCGACAGGCCGGACCCGGGCTCGGCGGCGAGCCGCAGCACGACGGTGGCGATGAAGGGCTTGGTCAGACTGCCGATACGGAACCGGTCCCGCGGCAGGCGCGGGCGGCCGGTGCGCAGGTCCGCCACACCGGAAGTGCCGTGCCAGACCTCGCCCGCACGGTCGGTCCCGGCCAGGACACCGGGGGTTCCGCCGCGGGTGATCGCGTCGAGGGCGTCCTGCGTCGCGGAGTGAGGGGAGTGAGTGGAGCGGTGTGAGGCGGCGCGCGGTGCGGCGGAGACCGGAGCGGCCGCGGTCGCGGCCACCGCTCCCGCCAGAGCCACGGCGATCAGAGTGCGGGGTAAGGCGTGCGTGGTCATGTGAGGTTCCCATCCCTGGCTGGATCCGGTATCCAGCAGGACTCCCGGCCACCGCGGCGGGTTGATCCTCCGCCGCCGGCCGGTCCGCCGTGCGGGCCGGGCAGGAAGTCTGCTCGGCCGTCGGTCACGCGCTTGGTCACGCCACAGCCGGAGAAACAGAAAGACCCCAGATCAACTGGGGTCTCTCGCTGGTGTCCGAGAGGGGACTTGAACTTTCACCTCGGGCACCAGCCCCCAACCGCTCTGACCTGGGGAAACGCCCGTCGACAGGCTTGATTTCGGTGGGCGTTTCTCCTGTTCTTTCCTGCTGTTTCAAGCCCTCTCGGGCCCCTGTTGGTCATGCGTTGGTCACGTGACCAACCCTCCTCCGAGGCGTCCGTCCCTGGTCAGGCTTCCCGGACGGCGCCACGAGGCTACGCCCAGTCTGCACGGGCGCGTACGCGACCACGTACCGGGGGTGGGCGGGGCGGTCGGAAGCTGTTTATGCAAGGACACGCATAGTCGCGTTCGCGCATAGACGCGTAGCGCCACCCCCTCTACTGTCGTTCGGCAGGTGGCCCAACGGGGCCAGAGCAAGGGGGTTGGCATGTCCGAACGTTCGGCACTCACCCGGCTCACGGGCAACGGCAACGGCGAGTGCGGAGAGAAGGACTGCCCGAACGTGTACCGCACGGCTACCGGGTCGTTCGTGGTGCAGGGCGACGTGTCCGACGCCTTCACCCCGCCCTCCGGGGAAGGGCTCGTGGAAATCCCCGAGGCGGTTCTCAGGGAGGCGTTCCGTGCACTTGGATGGTGACGCGTGGAATGACTGCTTCGATTCCATGGAGCGTGAGGCGTGGCGACTGGAAACGCTGCCCGGCTACACCATGCCCCAGGAAGCGGAGAAGCTGAAGCGCTTTCTCGCCGGGGAGAAATCCCCCGACGATTACACGTCGGCCTGGATGGACGAGGTTCGGCAATGGACCTCGGAAGGAAAGAGCGTCGGCAGGGTGCACGTCGTGACCCGCCCGCTCTCGGACTACCTTCGCTTCGAGTTCGAGTATTACTACCGGCACCACGTGAAGGTGGGCGAGGATATCCGCATCCTCGACCTCACCGACCGGGAGAACCCGGGACTTCCGGATCAGGACTTCTGGATGTTCGATGAGTCCAAGGTGGTCCTGATGAACTACCGGGCGGACGGGACGCAGATAAACCGGGAACTGTACGAGGGCGATCCGGAGCCGTACCGGCAGTGGAAGCGGATTGCCGTTGCTGAGTCGGTTCCATTCCTGGAGTATGTGAGCGGGTGACGTTCGACCCTGAGCAGATGGGCCAGCCGAAACAGGAACTGGCGGCCCTGCTGAAAGAACTACGCAAGCGAGCCGGCCTCACTGGGGACCGGCTCGCTCGGCGTTGCAACATGTCCCAATCGAAGATCAGCCGGATTGAGAACGGGAAAGCTCAGCCGAGCCTACTGGACCTGGAAAGAATCCTACGAGCCGTCGTGGCTCCACCCGAGGTCATCGAGGAGGTCATCGCCCTCGCGCGGCTGGCCAACACCGAATGGCAAGACCTGCGCTCCCTGCGCCGTAGGGGCCTGGAGAAGAAGCAGACTGAACTTGCAGCCCTCGAATCCTCATCTACGGACTTCCGCTTCTTCCTGCTCTCGATGATTACAGGACTGCTGTCCACCCCTGAGTACATCCGGGCCAGCCTTGCCCATTCCCCGGCCGATGTCACTAAGACGATCGCGAGGAAGCTGGAGCGGCAGGAGGTTCTTTACGACACGAAGAAGCGGTTCACCTTCATCCTGACCGAGCAGGCTGTGAGGTGGCCGCTCCTGCCCCCGGCTGCGATGGCAATGCAGATTGACCGACTGGCCTCGCTTACCCACCTTACGAACGTGAAGCTCGGCGTTATCCCAATCGCGGGATACAAACCCATGGCGCCTATGGACACTTTCACCATCTATGACAACACGCTGGCCACTGTGGAGAACACGACCGGTGTCGTGATCCTGAGAGATCCGAGAGACATCGAAATGCATCTCGAACTGTTCTCCACGCTGGAGGGTTACGCGTTGTTCGGGGAGGAAGCGCGAGCCTTGTTGGCGGAGTGGTCTGCCGCTTGCCGTTCATGATCTTTAGTCCATGACGGGAAAGAACTACACAGTCGCCGGTTTCTGGGCCAATGGTTTCCCCCATGGCGGCGACCGAGCGAGACGAAACGAGAAACCGAGACGGCGGGCGCATGACTTTGCGGGTGTCGTACGACGGCGGTAGGACGTACGGCCCGGTTCGTGAGGTGCAGGTGGACCCGCGCAACGCAGTGATCTTGGGTTCACCGACCAAGTACCCGCCCTGCGGGTGCCCTCGGTGCACGGGCCGCAGCTCGCCGTCTGTGAGTGATCTCCGCCCTGTCGCGGCGGAGCAGAAGACGGCGTGAGTCGCGGCCTGGGCCGCTGGGTGCTGCGCCACTTCGGCCGGTACGCGGGGTCGCTGTACCTGGCCATGATTCTCGGCGGCTGTGCCGTGGTTCTCGCCGGAGCCCTGGCGATCCGGTAACCGCCGGGCTCGCCGTTGTCCCCCTTTGCTTCCCGCCTGATCCCGGGCGGGAAGTCCCCGAGAAGAGAGAGGTAGTCCGATGGTGGAAGAGAACACCGGTTCCGTGGCCCCCGAGGGGGGTGGCCTGCTCATCGCGAAGCGGAAGATCGTGGCCGCGCGTACTCGTGCCGAGCAGGAGTCGGACGTCAGCGGTGGCCGTTCCGACGGCAACGACTGACGGGAGCGCCCACGTTGCTTGATGCAGCCTCGTGGGCGGGGCGTCTGGGCGGGGACAAGTTCCTCGCCCGGACGTACCACCGCTCCTACGCACACATCCCCGGAGCCGCCGACACGGCGGGCCTGTTCTCCTGGGACGACCTGAACCGAATCATCGCCACACAGCGGCTGGAGCCGCCCCGGCTGCGCCTCTCGGTCGACCGCGAGATGGTCCCGATCCACCGCTACGCCATCCCCACCACGAACCGCCGAGCGGTCACCTGGTCCCGCATCCAACCGTCCGATTTCCACGCCCAGCTCAGGGACGGGGCGTCGCTGGTCCTCGACGCGGTGGAGAAGATCCACCCCGCTGTGGGGGCGGCTGCGGAGGGGCTGGCTCGCTTCCTCGGGACTTCCGTGCAGGCCAACGTGTACGCCTCGTGGACCGAGCGGGAGGGCTTCGGCCGGCACTGGGACGACCACGACGTGGTGGTGGTCCAACTGCATGGCTCGAAGCGGTGGCGCCTGTGGGGGATGACCCGCGAGGCGCCCACCTTCCGGGACGTGGAGTCGCCGGAGGAGCCGGAGGGCGACCCCGTGGCGGACCTCGTTCTGTCCCCGGGTGACGTGCTCTACCTGCCGCGCGGCTGGTGGCACGCGGTCACCGCTGACCAGGGGACGGAATCCCTTCACCTCACCTTCGGCACGGTCACGCACACCGGTGCTGACCTGATGCTCTGGGTCGTGGATCAGCTCCGGGCGTCCCTCGCGCTCCGCAGGGACATCCCACGCTTCGGCTCGCTGACGGAACAGGCGGACTTCACCGACGCGCTGCGCCGTGAGGTGGCCGACATGATGGCGGACCCGCGCCTCGTGGGGCGGTGGGCGGAGTCGATCGACACGACCGACCTGGGCCACGCGATTCCGTCCCTGCCCTACGTGGACGGGCTCCCTGCACGGGGCGAGATCACGGTCAAGCTCACCGCTCCGAGGGGCCGCCTGACGGCGAACCCGGCAGAGGGCACGGTCACCTTCTCGGCAGCCGGTACCGCGTGGGACTTCGCCGAGTCCGCCGCTCCCGCACTGGGCACGCTGCTGACCAACCAGCCGACCACGCTGGGCGAGATGGCCGACTCCGCCGGACTGGAGGTCGAGGACGTAGCCGAAGTGGTCTCCGTCCTCATCGACGGCCACGCCGCCGCAGTCGTGGGGACGGCGCTGTGACCGCCGCGCTCTCCCTGGGGACATACCGCGTGCGTGCTGTCAGTCAGGCGGCACGCACCGCCCTGGCTGCCGGTAGCCCCTGGGTGGACACGGCGCCCAACTACGCTCACGGTCGGGCGCATGAGGAACTGCGCCCGCTTCTCAGGGAGTACCCGACCGTGCGGGTAGCCACGAAGGCGGGATTCTTCACGGAGGAACAGGGCCGCACCGCACTGGCTGACGGCGTGCTCACCCGGGAAGAGGCGGCCGGTAGACACAGCCTTGAGCGGGGCTTTGTCCGCTGGCAGACGGAGCGCTCGTTGGCCACGCTCGGGCGCGTGGACCTGGTGTTCGTGCACAACCCGGAGCACGACGGCCAGGGCCTTGACCGTACGGCTCTGCACGGGCGGGTGCGGGAAGCCTTTACGGCGCTGGAGGAGTTCGCCCGCACGGGCAGGATCGGCGGGTACGGCGTCGCCACTTGGTCGGGTCTGACCTCCGGGGCGTTCAGCGTGCCCGAGTTGCTCGCACTCGCGCGGCAGGCGGCGGGTTCCGCCGAGCACCACTTCACGGGCTTGCAGATGCCCGTCAGCCTGATCATGGATGCCCCGATCACACAGGCCCTGAACGGCGGCGGACCACTGGTGCAGGCGAAGGACGCGGGGCTGATCACGTTCGGCTCCGCGCCCCTGCACGGGGGCGCCCTCCTCGATGCCATGACGCCCGAACTGGTGAACCTCATCCGCCCTGGCTTGTCGGCCGCAGCCGCTGCCCTGCTGGCCGCTGGCTCGTGCCCTGGCCTCGATGTCGTCCTGACTTCCGCGAGCACCCGCGAACACTGGGACGATGCGGCGAAGGCTCTGGCTGCGCCTCTGACGGCCCAGGAACTCAGGAGGGTGACGGATGAACTCGCCGGTGAATGAGAAGGTGCAGGCCCTGATGGAGGCCGCCCACGACCGGGCGGCCAAGGCACTGGGTCTCACCTGTACGGGGCCGCTGGCGTGGGGCTTCCTTGGCGTCACCCTCGGACGCCGAGCGGGGGACCGGTGGCTGCGGGTGAGTCGGACGGCGAAGAGGAACGCGGGCAGGAAGCAAGGGGAGGGCATCGTCGGCGCCTCTGAGCTGGTGCCTGACGGCGTTCCTCGTCCCCGCCTGTACGAGGTGCACGACTGGACTGACGTGGAGTGGGCTTTCGAGGCGGAAGTCCTTGATTACGTGACGCAGCCGATCGTGTCTCCGGACCGGGCCGACATCGACCGTGACCCGGGGTTGCCTGACGAGTGGTGGGCGGACCTTCGCCAAGCCCTTGCACTGCTCGCTGAAGTGGAGGGTGTGAAGACGACCGTCCGGGATGGGTGGATCGAACGGGCCTTCCCCCAGTTCCTTGGCATCCCGGCACCCGCCAAGGTGGAGCGGGTGACCGGTCACGGTGACCTGCACTGGGGCAACCTCACCGCTGCGCCCCTGTGCCTGCTGGAC